>JAKFET010000298.1:0-23143 GCA_036675575.1 Acidimicrobiaceae bacterium | reverse complement strand
GCCCCTATCTCGCGACCTGGTGGGCGATCAGTGCCATCGTGGTCCTGGTCGTGGCGGTCGCCGGGGTCGTCCGGTCCCACCAGTCACGTGCCGGGGAGTGAGTCGCATGGCGAAGGTGCTGGTGGTCGACGACGACGCCACCGTGCGCGAGGTGGTCGTGGGCTACCTCCGCAACGCCGGCCACGAGGTCCACGAGGCCGTGGACGGTGCGGGCGCACTCGACGCGGTGCGACAGGTCGACACCGACCTGGTCGTCCTCGACGTGATGATGCCGGGCATCGACGGGCTGGAGGTGTGCCGCCGGCTGCGGCGGCAGTCCGACGTACCCATCGTGCTGCTCACCGCCCTCGGGGACGAGCAGGACCGGGTGGTCGGCCTGGAGATCGGCGCGGACGACTACGTCACCAAGCCGTTCGGGATGAACGAGCTCCTGGCCCGGATGCGAGCTGCGCAACGTCGAGCGAACGTCGCCGGAGAGGATGCCGTCGTCGAGGCGACCGCCTTCACCATCGATCTGGCGGCCACGCAGGTCAGGCGCGGCGGAGCGGTCGTTGCCCTCACGCCGACGGAGTGGGGGTTGGTCGAGGTCCTCGCCCGTCACCCCGGGAAGCTCGTGACGCACCGCCAGCTCCTGCACGAGGTCTGGGGGCCGGCCTACGACACCGAGACCAACTACCTGCGCGTGCACTTCGCCAACATCCGACGCAAGCTCGAACCGGACCCGTCGCGACCCCGGCACCTGATCACGGAGCCGGGCATGGGGTACCGGTTGGTGCTGCACTGATGCCGAACTGACGTCGTGGCCCCGGATCTTGTCGTCGTCTTGACGTGGGACGCCACGGGACGCTGGTAGCCAGGGCTGATGCACGAAGTCCCGTCCTGCTCGCCGGCTGCGCCGCCGTCACCGCCGTGCACGTGATCGTCGCCGGTTGCGGCCGCGTGGGCAGCGGCTTGGCCGCCACCCTCGATGCACAGGGCCACGACGTCGCCGTGGTCGACCGTTCGGCGGAGGCGTTCCGGCGGCTGCCGCCCGGCTTCGGCGGCACCCGTCACCACGGCGTCGGCTTCGATCGGGACGTGCTCGTCGCGGCCGGCATCGAGGGCGCCGACGCAGTCGTCGCCGTCACGAGCGGCGACAACTCCAACGTCGTGATCGCCCGCACCGCCAAGGAGGCCTACGAGGTCCAGCACGTGGTCGCCCGGATCTACGACCCGGCCCGTGCCCGCATCTACGAGCGCCTCGGCATTCCGACCGTGGCGACGGCGCGCTGGACCATCGATCAGGTGCTCCGCCACGTCGGTCCGGAGCTCGGGGCGCCCGACTGGACCGATCCGACCGGCTCGGTCTCGCTGGTCGCGATCCCGCTCCCGTCGCACCTCGCGGGCACCGATGCGGCCACGTTCGACCCGGGCGCGCACGCGCAGATCGTGGCGGTCACGCGCGAGGGTCGGGCACGCCGACGCGACGACGAGCTCGTCCTGCAGGAGGGCGACCTCGTGCACGTGCTGGTCGACCACGGCCACCTCGGCGACGTGGGCGAGCGGTTCGCCACCGACCCCTCCCGGGAGCGCTGATGCGGGTCATCGTGGCCGGTGGCGGCAACGTCGGCGCCTTCATCGTCTCCCAGCTCGCAGCCGCCGGTCACGACCTCACGGTCATCGAGAGCGATCCCGGACGCCACGCCTCCGCCGAGGCCAACGGCGACGCCGGGCTGGCCCGCTGGGTCCTGGGCGATGCCTGTGAACCGACGGTGCTCGAGTCCGTCGACCCGACCTCCGCCGACGTGCTCGTGGCCGTCACCGGCGATGACGAGGACAACCTCGTCATCTCGTTGCTGGCGAAGCAGGAGTTCGGCGTCCCCCGGGTGGTGGCGCGCGTCAACAACCCGGGCAACGAGTGGATGTTCAACGACAGCTGGGGCGTGGACGTCAGCGTCTCGACCCCCCACCTGCTCACCGCGCTCGTCCAGGAGGCGGTGTCGGTCGGGACGCTCGTCCGCCTGCTCTCCTTCGAGCAGGGGCAGGCGTCGCTCATCGAGACCACCCTGGCCGCCGACGCTCCCATCGTCGACCGCGACCTGGCCGAGTGCCGCTTCCCGCGTGACAGCACCGTCGTCGCCATCATCCGGCGCGACCGGGTCGTGGTGCCACGCGGCGACACGGTCTTCAGCGCAGGAGACGAGGTACTCGTGCTCGTCACCCCCGACAGCGAGCCCGAGGTGCGGCTGCTGCTCACCGCGGGCGGGTGAGTCAGGTGCGCAGCAACGTGTACGACGGGTTCAGGAGCACCACGTGCCCGAGCTCGTGGCGGGCCAGACCCTCCAGCACCAGACGGCGCCCGGGGCTGATGCCCCCGATCGCCCGACGGCCGGTGAACCGGGCCACCGCCCGGCCGGTGCCGTCGTGGACCGACACCTCGAGTGAGGGCGCTCCCGAGCGGGGGATGACCTGCACCGACTGCACCTCGCCGCCGATGCGCACGCGCTCCCGGTCCGCGACCGAGGCGATCGGTGCGGCGCCGTGCGACTGCCACAGCCCCAGCAGCGACTGGCGGTGGAGCTCCTCGGTGGACGCCGTGAGGCGACGCCGGACGTCACGCAGACCCATGCCGACATGTTCGCGGTCCCGGAGCCGAGCCGGCGTCAAGGCCGCGACAAGAACAGGGGTGGGACGATGCTCGCGACCCTGAAGCGGATCGTGGTCGGCAGCCCGCTCGCATCGAGCGAGGAGTCCCACCAGCGGCTCGGCCGTCCGACGGCCCTCGCCGTGTTCGCGTCGGACGCGATCTCGTCGACTGCGTACGCGACCGAGGAGATCCTCCTCGTCCTCGTGCCGGTGGCGGGACTGGCCGCGCTGAAGGATCTGGTGCCGATCTCGCTGGTGGTGGTGGCGCTGCTGGCCATCGTCATCGTCAGCTACCGCCAGACCATCTACGCCTACCCCAACGGCGGCGGCTCCTACGTCGTGAGCCGCGAGAACCTCGGCGTCACGCCGTCGCAGGTCGCCGGGGCCTCCCTGCTGATCGACTACATCCTCACCGTCGCCGTGTCGATCTCCGCCGGCACCGCAGCCATCACCTCGGCGTTCCCCGGCCTCGCCCCGCACCGGGTCCAGCTCTGCCTCGTGTTCATCGTGGTCATGGCGATGGCCAACCTGCGCGGGGTCAAGGAGTCCGGGCGGCTCTTCGCCGGGCCCACCTTCGTCTACATCGTCTCCCTCGGGCTGCTCATCGGCGTCGGCCTGGTCCGGGTCTTCCTGTTCGACCTGGAGGCACTGCCCCCCGATCCGGAGCGCCTGTCGGAGCTCACCAACGACGGCGCCACCCTGGGTTCCGTCGGCCTGCTGCTCCTGCTCCGGGCGTTCTCGTCCGGCGCCGTCGCGCTGACGGGTGTCGAGGCGATCAGCAACGGCGTGCCGGCGTTCCGCAAGCCGGAGAGCCACAACGCCGCCACGACGCTCATCGCCATGGGCACGATCCTCGGCGGCTTCTTCTTCGGGATCTCCGTCCTCGCCAACCACATCGATCCCACGGTCAGCGAGGACGAGACGCTCCTGTCGATCATGGGGCGGTACGTGTTCGGGGGCGAGAACGTCCTGTACTACGTGCTGCAGTTCTCCACGTTCGCCATCCTGACCCTCGCTGCGAACACGGCCTTCGCCGACTTCCCGCGGGTCACCTCGATCATCGCCGCCGACGGCTACCTGCCCCGGCAGCTCTCCAACCGGGGCGACCGGCTCGTGTTCTCCAACGGCATCGTCGTCCTCGCCCTCGTGGCCGCCCTTCTCATCGTCGCCTTCGGCGGCGAGACCACCGCCCTCATCCCCCTCTACGCCGTCGGCGTCTTCACCGGCTTCACGCTCAGCCAGCTCGGCATGGTCCGCCACCACCGCACGGAGCAGGAGAAGGGGTGGCGGCGGAACATGTACATCAACGCGTTCGGGTCGTTGGCGACGTTCATCGTCCTCGGCGTGGTCGTGGTGTCCAAGTTCGCGATCGGCGCCTGGATCCCCGTGGTGCTGATCCCCCTCGTCGTGGTGCTCTTCAAGGCCATCGGCCGCCACTACGACCGGGTCCGTCGCGCCCTCGCCGTCCCCGACGACTACCGGTTGCGCCGCCGCACGCACACCGTCGTGATCCTGGTCGGCAACGTGCACCGCGGGGTCCTGGACGCCATCGCCTACGGCCGCACCCTCGCGCCGGACCGCCTCATCGCCGTCTCGGTGGTCCGGGACGAGGACGAGCAGCGTCGCATCACCGAGCAGTTCCGCGAGCACGACCTCCCGGTCGAGCTCCGCACCGTCTACTCGCCGTACCGCGAGCTCACCGCGCCCGTGCTCCAGGTGATCGACGAGCTGGAGCAGGACTGGCCCGACGACATCGTCACCGTCATCGTGCCCGAGTTCGTCCTCCACCACTGGTGGGAGCAGCTGCTCCACAACCAGAGCGCGCTCCTGCTACGGACCCGCCTGCGGCTCCGGCCCAACACCGTCGTGACGGCCGTACCCACCCACCTCGACGTCGAGTGAGTCGGGACCGCTCCAGCGCGGACCGATGGAACCCGTACGGCGACGCGACCGATCTCGTCGTAGCCCGTCCGCAGACGCAGCACGACAGCGACCGGACGGCGTAGCGTCAGACCGTGCCGACGGTGGATCTGAGCGGGACTCGCCTGCACTACGAGGTCGACGGCACCGGCCCGCCGCTGCTGGTGCTCCACGGCGGGCTCGGGCTCGACCACCAGCTCTACCGCCGCACGCTGGCGCCGCTGGCGGAGCACTTCCAGCTGATCTTCCCCGACCAGCGGGGAAACGGTCGGTCCACGACCGAGGACCTGGGGTCCATCACCATGCCCCAGCTGGCCGACGATGCGCTGGCGCTGGCCGACCACCTCGGCCTGGACCGGTTCAGCGCCTTCGGCCACAGCTACGGCGGCTTCGTCGCACAGGAGCTGGCCCTTCGCCACGGCGACCGCCTCGACGCGCTCGTGCTCGTCGACACCACGCCGGGACAGCTCGGCGAGGGCGAGGACGAGACGGAGGAACAGGGTCCTGAACCCCCGCCGGAGGTCGTGGCGATGATGTCGACGATCCCCGAGACCGACGAAGAGATGGCCGCCGGGATGGCGGGCTTGTTCCCTGCGTACTTCCACTCGCCCGAGCTGCTCGATCTGGAGTCCCTGGCCGAGGGCACGGTGTTCCGGGCGGCGACGATGGTGCGGGGCTTCGAGGTGCTGTCGTCATGGAGCTCCGTGGACCGACTCGCCGGGCTCGACGTTCCCGCGCTGGTGCTCGCCGGTCGCCACGACGTGTTCACCTCCTACCCGCAGGCCCACCGGATCGGCAGTCGAGTGCCCGGCAGCACCGTCGTCGTGTTCGACCACAGCGGCCACTTCCCGTGGATCGAGGAGCCCGACCGGTTCTGGACCACCCTTCGCACCTGGTACGCGCGACATCGCCGCTGAGGGCTCGGCGCAGCGCCCCCGCACCGGGTCCGGCGCCGGCGATCCGGGGGCTCAGCCGAGGGCGATCGAGTGGCGTTCCGGGTCGCTGGGAGCGGGGGCCGCGGTCGGCGTGCGGAGGTCGATCACGGCTGGTCGGTCCCCGGCGACGAGGTCGGCGGTGGCCAGCGACTCCGGTCCGTGGACCTCGGCGATCCCGCCGACGCCGTCGAAGCGGTACTCCCACGTGCAGCGGCACGACCGGCAGTGCTGCCGTTGGAAGCGACCCATCGGGTCGAGGTGGTCCATGTAGCCGAACGCGTCGCACGCCGGGCATCGACCCGGCGCCCCGGGCGTGATGGTGGCGAACCGGGCGTGGTGCGGGCTGTCCGCAGCGCTCGGATCCGAGTACCTCAGCAGCAGTGCCATGTCGTCCCCCTCGATCCCGGAGCCCCACGCTTCGGTGTCCCTTGACCGCGGAACGTACGGCGAGCGCATAGGTCGTTCGGCCCACGAGACCCGGAAGATCGAGAGAAGTGCGAGGGCTCGTGCGTGGTCTGTCCCATCAGTCCGGAACATCCGGGAACGATCTGCACGCGGCGAGCTCGAGTGCGCACGCTCCGTACGCTCGGCTCACGCGCTCCGGATGTCCCGATGCTCCATGGCGGCCGTCCCGGCGGCCACCAGTGCCGCGGTGAGGGCGATGATGAGGAGGGCGCCGCCGGTGCTGATGCCGGTCGAGACGGGCTGCTCGCCGAGCGCCCAGTGCCAGGGCGACCACGACCGGATGCCGGCCAGGGCGTCGGCGAGGGGGGCGATGAACGCCATGACGTAGCTGGCCACCACGACGAGCACCGCGATGCCGGCCGCTCGGCCCCGGGACGCACCCGCGGCGCCGGCGGCGTACCCGACGGCCCCGCAGAACAGGGCGAAGATCGCGGCGCCGAGCGTGGCGACCACGATCCGCCCGACGCCGACCTCCTCCAGCGAGAACACCGGGCGGAGCGCGACCATGCCCGCGGCTGCGACCGCGGCCACGCCGAGCACGGCGAGCGCCGTCGCTGCGAACCGGGACAGCCAGATGGTCCGGCGGGCCACCGGGAGGGCGTGCAGCAGCTCGAGGCGGCCGGCGTCCTCGTCGCCCGACGTCGAACCGGTGGCGCTGGCGACCGCCATCCCCGAGAGCAGGAGCGGCAGCATGAACGCGTACATCTGCCCGTCGAGGTACCCGCTCGGGGACGCGAGGTCGGTGGCGCCGAACGCCTCGAGGATCGCACCCATCTCCTCGAAGCTCTCCAGCGCCTCGCTGCCCTCGAGGCTCGGCCATGCGCCGGCGGTCGTCAGCAGCAGCACGGCGATCCCGAGCGTCCACCACAGGACCGAGCGGCGCAGGGCGAGCAGCCCTCGCCGCACGAGCTCCACCGTCGCGCTGCCGCTCATGGCTCCTCCGGGGTTGCTTCGTAGTAGGCGAGGAACGCGTCCTCGAGGTCCGGCTCGGGCATGAGGAGGTGATCGACGGCGTGGCCCGCCAGCACCGCCAGCAGCGGCGACGGCGATCCCTCGACGGCGCCGCGCACCTGGGACCCCTGGACCTCGACGTCGTGCACCCCCGGCGTGGCTCGCAGCTTCTCGGCCGGGACCGGGCCGCCGAACCAGACGCTGAACGGCTGGCGAGCGGCGCGGCGGAGCTCGTCCACGTCGCCGGTGGCCACGACCCGCCCCTCGCGCAGGACGACGACATCATCGGCGACGTGCTGCACCTCGCTCAGGACGTGGGAGGAGAGGAACACGGTGCGACCCTCGTCCCGGGCCTCCTCGACGAGCTCGACGAAGGTGGCCTGGACGAGGGGATCGACGCCCGCGGTCGGTTCGTCGAGGACCAGCAGCTCGGGCCGGGACATGAAGGCACCGACGAGCCCGACCTTGCGGCGGTTGCCGCTCGACAGCCCCTTCGTGTGCCGCGACCGGTCGAGCCCGAGGCGCTCGCACAGCTCGTCCACGTAGGCGGGGTCCAGGTCCCCACCGCGCAGCCGGCTCCACGATCGCAGCGTCTCCTCGACGGTCAGGCGCTCGTCCAGGCGCAGCTCGCCCGGCAGGTACCCGATGCGCCGGCGCAGCGCGGGCCCGCCTGCCCGCGGGTCGGTGCCGAGCACCCGGACCTCCCCGGCATCGGCACGGGCGAGGTCGAGCAGGATGCGGATGGTGGTCGACTTCCCGGCGCCGTTGGGCCCGAGGTACCCGGTCACCCGTCCTCGCCGCACGGTCAGGTCCAGAGCGTCGAGCGCCCTGATGGCACCGAACCGCTTGGTGACGGCGCGGCAGGTGACGGCGTGCTGTGGGGGTCCGCTGTCCATCGTCTCCTCCGCGTGGATCCTGCGCTCCGGCGGACCGGGACGGTAGGGCCGAAGGGCCCTGCTGCGGTGGGGACGCCGAACGGTGCGGGAGCGGAGCCGGGCGACCGTGCGGTAGGCCTTCGGCATGCAGATCGCACTCGTCGCGAGCGGCATCGTGGTCCGTGACCTCGACGCCGCCCAACGGTTCTACGAAGACGCCCTCGGGATGAAGGAGACCAACCGCATCCGGGTCGACGTGATGGGCCTGGACGAGGTCATCCTCGGCGCCCCCGGCGGCGGCTCGGTCGTCCTCATGCGGTACGACGACGAGCGCTCCCACGTCGAGGTCGGCCAGAAGCTCGTGTTCAACGTCCCGGACCCGGCCGCGGTGGCCGAGGCGGCCGCGGCTGCGGGTGGGAAGGTCACCTTCCCGCCGACGCACATGCCGGACTTCGGCGCCACCATCGCGTTCCTGCAGGACCCCGACGGCCACACGATCGAGGTCCTCGACAAGACGATCTGAGCGCCGCCTCGCGAGCCGGAGCGAAGGGCCGGACGGTGGTGTCGTTGGACCCTGGTGCTGCGGTGCCAGGAGGTGCGCGATGAGCGCATGGCACAGATCACGAACCCGCCGTCTGCCCCGCCGTCGGGGCCGAGCAACCAGGGTCGGTCGGCGAGCATCGCCGTGGTCGTCCTCGGCGCGGTGGCCATCGCCCTCGCCGTCGCATTGGTGATCGCGGTGGGTGGCGACGACGACGATGCCGACGTCATCACCGAGGAGACGACCTCGTCGGTCACCGAGCCGGCCAGCGAGACCACCGGCCCGCCGAGCACCTCCGAGCCCGGGACCACGGAAGCGCCCACGACCGCGCCCGGCAGCAGCGTGAACGACGCCGAGGCTGCCACGATCTCGTGGCCGGATCCGGCCGACGGCGCCGCCTACGACGACCCCGTCCAGCTCGCCACCGACTTCGCCGAGGAGGTCCTCGGCTTCACGTCGCCGGTGGTCGGCGAGCTCCAGGAAGGCGACAGCCGGTCCGGCGAGGTCGAGGTCCGCCCGAGCGATGCAGGCCCGGTGACCACCGTTGCCGTCCGTCGCATGTCGGACGACGCGCTCTACGTGCTGTTCGCCGCCACCAGCGAGGTCGAGCTGCTGCTGCCCACGGCCGGCAGCGCCATCGACCACCCGTTGGAGGTCGAGGGGTGGGGTCGTGGCTTCGAAGGCCAGGTGCGGGTGGCGGTCTTCGACCGGACCAGCTCCGAGGAGCTCGGCCACGGGTTCTTCACCGCCGGCGGCGAGGGCGAGCTCGCAGCGTTCAACGGCGAGGTGGCATGGGAGAACCCCGGCGGCGGGTGGGGCGTCGTGGTGGCCTCGGTCCACGGAGGTCCCGACGGGACGACCTGGGCCGCATCGGCGTTCCCGGTCGGCTACATCGGCGGCGACTGAAGCATCCGGCGCAGGACCTTCGGCCCTGTCCCGTGCCGCGCCACGGGAGTCTCATGGAGCCGAGGACGACACGTGGAGGAGCGATCATGCAGGTGTCACAGGGAGATCGGATCATCATCCGGGGCCACCGCGTCGGTGAGCCGGACCGGGACTGCGAGGTGCTCGAGGTGCGGGGGTCCGACGGGGGCCCGCCCTACCTGGTGCAGTGGGGGGACAGCGGGCACGAGACGCTCTTCTTCCCGGGATCGGATGCCGTGGTCCAGCACTTCGACCACGCCGACGCGGGAGGACGGTCATGAGGGCGGTCGAGGGCATCCGCCGCTCCGGGATCGCGATCGGTCCGGAACGGACCATGCGTGAGGCCGCAGAGATCATGGAGCGGTCCGGCGTCGGCGCACTCGCCGTCGTCGACGGGGACCACCTCGTCGGCATCGTCACGGACCGGGATCTGGTGCGACGCGGCCTGGCCCGGCGGCTGGACCCCAGCGCCCGCATCGACGGGCTCATGTCCAGCCCGGTCGTCACGATCGAAGCCAGCGCCGACCTGCGGACGGCGCACGGGATCTTCCGCACCAACGCCGTCCGCCGGCTGGCGGTGACCGAGCGTGGGCACTTCGTCGGCATGCTGTCCGTCGACGACCTGCTCATCAACCTCTCGGCAGACCTGGCCGACCTCATGCGCCCGGTCACGGCGGAGACCATCATCGGGCACCGCGACAGCCCCGTCCCGGCGACGACCGGCTAGCCCCGTCAGGCGCGAGCCAGGTCCCGCCAGTCCGGGAAGCGCCAGTCGACGGGCTCGGCCCGCTCGCGCACGGCCCGACACCGGCCCGTGCCCTCGGTGGTCGCCAGGTCGAGGGCGACCGCGGCGATGGTCTCCGGGGCGATGAGCGGCATGGTCGAGGCGTCGATGCTGGCGCCGCCCGACGCCTCCACCGTCATCGGCGTGTCGACCACGCCGGGACAGACGGCGTCGATCGTGATGCCGTCGGCGACCAGGCTGGGCGCCACGGCGCGGACGAAGCCGGCGACCGCCTGCTTGGTGAGCGTGTAGACGGGGTTTCCCTCGAAGGCGACGATGCCGGCGACCGAGGCGGTCACGACGATGGCGCCGCCACCGGCGGCACGCATGACGGGGACGACGGCGCGGGTGCCGAGCACGACGCCGTCGATGTTGGCGCCGATGGTCCGCTGGTAGACGTCGAGGGGCAGCTCGTCGATCGGTCCGTGGAAGCCGTAGACGCCCGCGTTCAGGTAGGCGACGTCGATGCCGCCCGACGCGTCGACGACGCGCTCCCACAGCTCGGGGTCGGCGACGCTGCCCGCAACGCCCACGCCGCCGATGTCGGCTGCGACCGCGTCGACGGCGGCCGGGTCGAGGTCGACGGCGATGACCCGCGCCCCCTCGCCGGCGAAGAGGGTGGCGGCGGCCCGGCCGATGCCGGAGGCCGCGCCGGTGACGACGACGTGCTTGTCCTGGAGGCGCATGGCCGGACGCTACGTGGCCCGGCCTCCGGCGCCGAGCAGCGGGGTCAGGTGCCGCCGGATCGAGTCCTCGCATCCGTCGTCGAGGTCGAGGGCGCTCTGCGGCGACAGCACCAGGGAGATGGCGAGTCGCACGAGCAGCTCGGCGGTCTCGGTGGCCCGCTGCGGTCGGAGGTCGGGGTCGAGCTCGACGGCGATGGAGGCGAGCTGGGCGCTGGCCGCCGCGATCACCGGGCCGCCATCGACGGTGAGGAGCCGGAGCAGCAGCGGTTCCTGTCGGACCCGGTCCGCCAGGCCGGTGGCCCGGGCCAGGCGGAGGCCGGCGCAGAAGGCGGCGACGAGCCGCTCCTCGGTGTCGTCGATGTCGGCCACGGCGTCGGCGAGCGCGCCGAGCAGCCGTCGGGCCTCGTGGGCGACCGTGGCGGCGAGCAGGGCGTTGCGCCCCTCGAAGCGGCGGTAGATGGTGCTGCGCCCGACGCCGGCGAGCTCGGCAACCTGGTCGACCTCGAGCTCCTCCAGGCCGACGTCGACCAGCAGGCGACCGGCGGCGTCGAGGATGCGGCGGTCGACGTCCTCGTTCTCGGACGGGCGCTGCACGAGCGCGGTCAGCACGGCGACGGCATCGACCTGGGTGGCGACCTTGGGCACGTCAGGCCGGGATCGGTTCGGGGCGGGGTGCGGCGATGTGCCTCATCCGCTTGATGGAGCGCAGGTAGGGGCCGCGGGTGATGCGGTGGGGCACGATCCGGCCAGCGTCGCGCACGACCTGGCGGAACCCGATCAGGGTGAGCTCGTCGGTCGTGGACCACGGGATGTCGAACCGGGCCCGGACCGCCGGTGGCAGCCCGCCGATGGCCATCGTGCGCATGAGGGGCGTGGCGATCGCCGCGACCGGCCCGGGCATGCCGGGCGGCGAGACACGGGCCTCGAGGGCCATCTCGATGGCGCGGGTCGCGGTCGGGGTCATCTCCAGCTCGGTCCGGCAGATCTGGTCGAAGCGGGCCTCGAAGGCCGCGTGGTCCGCCGGGACCGGCCGGTCGCTCACGCCGTAGCGCCGGTACCAGGTGACGGTCTCCTGGTAGAGCTGCTCGCGCGTGGTGAGGGAGAGGGTGCGGTGGTCCCACTCGTCGGCGGTGCAGAACATCTCCCAGGTGAAGGTGGCGTGCGCCCACCAGAACGTGTCGGGGTCGAGGGCGTGGTAGCGCCGGCCGTGGGGGTCCGTGCCCTTGATGCCCTTGTGCAGGTCGCGGATGGAGCGGCCGCGCAGCTCGGCGTCGTCGGCGAAGATCGTGGCCCAGATCTGGGGCACCGAGCGGTGGATGCGGTCCCACGGCTCCTCGAAGAACGCCGAGTGCTCCTCGACGCCCTGGCCCAGGTGGGGCCACATGAGCTGGAGGATGCCGGCGCTGAGGCCGGAGAGCCCGGACCGCCAGTCGGCAGCGATGCGCCACAGGAGCGAGTCCGGGCCGAGCGGCGCGCCGGCGGCCGGGTGATCGGTGGCTTCCGGGAGCACGACGTGGGACACAGCCGCACTCTATGTCCCGGATGACCCGAGTCCATGTGCGCGTAGTGCAGATGGACGGGCTACCTGCGAAATGACCCAGCCTCGCTATTTCGCCACGAACCGGACATTGCGACAGTGGGCGCAACCCGAGAGACCGAGGACCCCGCTGGTCCCGCCGAGGAGATGCCCCCCCGATGCCCACCGTCCGGACCACCTGCCCCAGCTGCGACACCGTGCTCATCGACGCAGGCGCGCTCACGATCCGCCGCCGGCCCGACGCCGACCGCACCGAGTGCTGCTTCGTCTGCCCCGACTGCGTGCAGATCGTCGTCCAGCCGGTGAGCGACAAGATGGTCCCGGTGCTCATCGGCGCCGGCTGTCAGGTCGAGGACTGGAGCATCAGCGACGCCCGTGCGCTCCACCCCTCCGGCGGCGGCATCACCGAGTCCGAGATCCGCGACTTCGTCGAGTCCCTCGACCGCGACGACTGGTTCGGCGAGCTCCTGAGCTGAACACCCTGCCCGGGCGGGCAGTGCTCAGGGACGGGTCGGGACGACCGGCTGCCGTGGTGGTGCTGGCGCCGAGGTCCGCGGCCCGTCCTTGAGCGACAGGAACGGTCGCTCCACGAGGAACCAGGAGAGCAGCGTGGCGACCGCGGTGGCGGCGACCACGGTCGACCCGCGCACGAGGTCCGACGCATCGGGCAGCCGCTCGTCGACGACCAGGATCACCGGGAAGTGCCACAGGTACAGCCCGTAGGACACCTTGCCGATGGCGACGAGCGGGCGCGCCGACAGCAGGCGGGGGAGCCACTGGTCGCTGCTCCGGACGCAGGCCAGCACGAGGATGGCGGCGGCCAGGGCGAAGGTCAGCGATCCCCACTCGAGGTAGCGCCGGTCGTTGTCGAGCGAGTCTCCGCCCGGCCGCACCCGGGCGACGAAGACGAGATAGGCCAGGGCGATCGGCGCGGCGACTGCGCCCACGACGCTCGGAACTGGCAGCCCTCCCGTCGCACGCTCGTCCGGAACTGGCAGCGCTCCCGTCGCACGCTCGTCCGGAACTGGCAGCGCTCCCGTCGCACGCTCGTCCGGAACTGGCAGCGCTCCCGTCGCACGGCTCGCGCTGCGCCGGTCCCAGATGGCGAGGCCCGCGGCCAGGGCGGCGCCGACGAGGAGCTGGTCGGCCACGGAGTCGGTGCCGTTGTAGAGCCGTGCCGCAGACCAGCGCGGCTGCTCGGGATCCCAGAGCTGGAGCCGCCAGACCAGCGACGTGACCGAGCCGACGACGGCGAGGACCAGGACCGCCTCGGCCTGCCGGGCCCGGTCGGCGAGCGCCGCCACGCCGATCACGGCCAGCGGCCAGCCCAGGTAGAACTGCTCCTCCACCGAGAGCGACCAGGTGTGCTCGAGCAGGCCGAGCCCCTCGCTGTCGTGGAGGGTCCGCATCCAGTTGCCGACGTAGAGCAGGACCGGGACCGCTGCGTCGAGGGTGCGCTCGTGGTTGCCCGTGACCAGGGCGTATGCGCACGTGACGGCGACCAGGGTGACCAGGGCCGGCAGCAGGCGCAGCATCCGTCGCCAGTAGAACCGCCCGAGGGCGATGCGACCGCTGCCGGCTCGCTCGCGGAGCAGCAGCGTCGTGATCAGGAAGCCCGACAGCGTGAAGAACATCGTCACGCCGATGGCGCCGCCGCGGGGCGCCAGGGAGCGCTCCCCGTGGTAGGCGATGACGAGCAGGACGGCCACCCCTCGCATGCCGTCGAGCGCAGGCCAGTAGCGCCGCTCGGCCTGCTCGGTACCCACGGCCGGATCGTACCGACGGCCTACGATCCGACCCGCATGTCCCTGCCCCGCCCGCTCGCCCGGCTCGTGGCGCGCGCCAAGCCGAGGATCCCGGCGGCCGTGTGGCCGACGCTGCTGGCCCTGCGGTCGCTCCCGGGCGACGGACCGGTCATCGGGGTGCCGGCGTTCGACCGGGCGCTCGTGCTGGTGGCCCACCCCGACGACGAGTCGGTCGCGTGCGCCGGCACGATGGCGCTGCTGGCCGACGCCGGCACGGCCGTGACCCTGTTGGCCGCGACGGAGGGGGAGGCCACCATCGGCTCGCCCCACGACCCGGCCGAGACCGGCCGCCGCCGCCGAGCCGAGCTGGAGCGGTCCGCATCGATCCTCGGCGCGTCCGTGGAGTGCCTCGCGCTGCCCGACGGCCACCTGGCCGAGCATCGGGCGGCGATGGCGGACGCCTTCGCCGAGGCGATCGGCCGCCTCCGACCGGACGTCGTGTTCGCTCCCTGGCTCGGCGACGGGCACCGTGACCACCGCGCCGTCGCGTTCGCCCTGGCGGACGCGCTCCGGCGGTCCGAGGCCGACCGGCAGGTCTGGGGCTACGAGACCTGGGCGGCCGTGCCCCACAACCGACTGGTCCCGATCGAGGACGCCATGGACCGCAAGCGCGCCTCGATCGCCGCGCACGTGACGGCCTCGCTCGCGTTCGACCTGTCCTCCGGGCTCGGACTGTCCCGTTGGCGGGCGATGCACGGCCTGCTGGGGGAGGGGCACGGCGAGGCGTTCCTCGCCACCGATCGGCAGGGGTACCTGGAGCTCTGCCGGGAGCTGGCGGCCTTCGACGACACCGCGGCGAGCGTCGGGCCGTGACCGTCGACGATGCCGCTGACCTGGTCTTCCGTCCCGCAGACCGGTCCGACGACGCCGAGCTGCGCCGCCTGAACGCGGAGGCGTTCCCGGCCAACCCGAAGGTCCGCGCCGAGGTCACGGCGTGGCAGTGGTGGGACAACCCCTTCGGCGAGACCATCGCCCACGTGTGGGAGTCCGACGGCCGACTGGTCGGCCAGTACGTCGCCTACCGGATGCCGGCCACCCTCGGGGGCGAGCCGGGTCGCATCGCCATCGGCGTCGACTACGCCATCGCGCCCAGCCACCGAGGTCGCGGGCTCGGCAAGCCGCTCCTCGACGCCTGCTTCGGCCAGGCCACCGAGGAGGGCACGCCCTTCTACTCGCTGCCGAACCAGCTCTCCGTCGGCGGGGCGACCCGCTCCGGCCTCTCGGTGGTGGCCCAGCTCGAGGTGCGGGTGCTGCCCCTCGACGCCGGCTCGCTGGCCGACCTGCTGCGGACGGCCGAGCGGATCCAGCAGGCAGGGCCGGCCGGGCGTCTGGCGGCCTCCGCTGTCGGTGCGCTGGGCCGGCTGCCGATCCGCGCCCTGGTGGCACGCCCACGGGTGGCACCCGGGCTCTCGGTCGAAGTGGTCGACGACCCGCCCGAGGACGTCGACGAGCTGTGGGCGGCGGTCGCCCGCCACCACCCGTGGGGCGTGGCCCGCCACGGGGGCTGGTGGCGCTGGCGCTACGCCGAGCACCCCGACCGTCCGTACCGCCTGCTCGCCGTCCGGCGTGGACCCCACCTCGTCGGCCTGTCCGCCGTCGTGACCCGCGACGACCTGGGCGGCCGCTTCCACTGCCTGCTCGAGCTGCTCGCCGTCGACGAGGCCGCCGCCCGAGCCGTCGTCGCCACCCTGGTGGAGGGCGCCGTCGGTCCCGCCGACGGGATCGCCTGCACGGCCGTGCCCGGCTCCCGCCTGTCGCACCTCGCACGCGCCGCCGGGCTCCTGCGCATCCCGCCCAGGGTCCTTCCCCGACCCGTCTACTTCGGCGTCGTCCCGCACCCCGCGATCGTCCCCGACCCCACCGCCGTCGCCTGGTCGACCGCGTGGGGCGACCTCGACCACGTCTGACGTGACCGATCCTGCCGCCACCCCGGAGGTGGCCGCCCTCCGGCGCCGCACCGCCGGTCAGCGCCGCCTGCGCGCCGCCTTCCTCCTGGTCGCCGTCGCCTTCGCCGCCCTGGCCCTCGCCAGCCAGTGGGACGAGGCGGGGGAGCGCGTGGGCGACCTGTCGGTCCTGCACGTCGGCCTCGCCATGCTGTGCGCGGCTGGCTCGCTGCTCACCAGCTTCCTGGCCTGGCGGGAGACCCTGGCCGGCCTCGGCGACCGCCTGCCGATCCCCGCCAGCGCCCGCGTCTTCTACCTGGGCCAGCTGGCCAAGTACGTCCCGGGCAGCATCTGGGCGATCGTCGGGCAGATGGAGCTGGCCAAGGTCCACGGGGTCCGCCGGGAGCGGACCGCCACAGCCGGCATCGTCGTCCTCGTCATCTCGCTGGCCATGGGCTTGCTCCTCGGCGTGCTGGCCGTGCCGGCGCTGCTCGACGCCGACAGCGAGCTGTACGCGTCGTCGGTCCTGCTGCTGATCCCCCTGGCCGTCGTGCTGCACCCGAGGGTCCTGACCTGGCTGGTCCAGAGGGGACTGCGGGTCCTGAAGCGGCCGCCGCTCGACGCCCCCCTGACCTCCCGCACCATCTGGCGGGTGGCCGCGTTCTCCCTGCTCAGCAACGGTCTGCTCGGCCTCCAGATCTGGCAGCTCGCCGTCGACGTCGGTGGCGAGGGCTGGGAGCTGCTGCCCCTGTCCATCGGCGGCTACGGCCTCGCCGCCGCCATCAGCCTGGTCGTGATCCCGCTGCCCGCCGGCGCCGGCCTCCGCGAGGCCATCCTCGTCCTGCTCCTCGCGCCGAGCATCGGCGCGGCCAGCGCCACCCTCGTCGCGATCCTCGCCCGCCTCCTCCTCACCATCGCGGACGTGGCCGCAGCCGGCCTGGCCGCCGCCGCCACCCGGGCCACGGGTCCACCGGTCCCCGCCGACCCCTGAGAGGGTCGCTGGTACCGTTCGGCCCCATGCCTGCCGGTGACCACCGCACGCTGCGGGTGCTGGTCTGCTCGCAGGGCTTCCCCCGGCACCCGGCCGACCACCACGCGTCCTTCGTGCTCGACCACGCCCGGGCGCTCACCGCCTCGGGCGCCGACGTGCACGTCTCGTGCCCGGCCGGTCCCGGCCTGCCGACCACCGACTCCTACCCTGCGACCGACCGGCACGGCGAGCCCACCGCCATCGACGTCCGGCGCTTCCGCTACGCCCCCCGTCGATGGGAGACGCTGGCCTACAGCGGCGGCATGCACCACCGGGCCCGGGGCGCCGGAGCGCTCCTCCTCCCGCTGTTCCTCCTCGGCTCCCTGCTCGACGTGGTCCGCAGCGCCAGGTCCGCCGACGTCATCCACGCCCACTGGTGGCTGCCGTCCGGGGTCATCGCCGTGATCGCCGGCCGGATCACCGGGACGCCGGTCGTGGTCCAGGTGCACGGCACCGATGCCGCCATGGCCCAGGGACCCCTCCGCTGGTTCGCCCGCTGGGTGCTGCGCCGGGCGGACGCCGTCATCGCCGTCAGCGAGGACCTGGCCGGCTGGGTGCGCGGGGTCGCGGGCGTCGACGCCACGGTCCTGCCCATGCCCCTGCGCCCGGCCCTGTCCGACGGCTTGGCGGGGGAGATCACCCCTCCGCCCGCCGACGGGCCCGTCGTGGCGGTCGGCCGCCTCGTGCCGGAGAAGGGCTTCGACGTCCTGATCCGCGCCGTGGCCAAGGCCTCGGTCCCGCTGGTCCTGATCGGGGACGGCGGCCAGGAGCCCGTGCTGCGTGCGCTCGCCGAGGAGGTCGGCGCCGACGTCACCTTCGCCGGCCCTGTCGCACCCGACGCCCTCGGGCCCCACTACCGGGCCGCCCGCCTCGTCGCCGTCCCGAGCCACCGGGAGGGGTTCGGCCTGGTCGCGGCCGAGGCCCTCGCCAACGGTCGCGCCGTGGTCGCATCCTCCGTCGGCGGCCTCGCCCAGGTCGTCGCCGATGGCGTGACCGGCCGCCTCGTGCCCGCCGGCGACGTCGCCGCCCTGGCCGACGCCCTCGTGACCACCGACCCCGCCCTCGGCGCCGACGGCCCCGCCTCGATCGCCTGGATCGCCCCCGAGCGGATCGGTCCCGCGACGCTCGACGTCTACCGGCAGGTCCTGGAGGACTGACCCGGGACCTCGGTCACTTGGTCCAGATGTGTCTGTTGCTGTCCCCGGGGCAGGGGTAGGGTGCGGGCACCTCTGGCGGGGGAGCGAGGTCGGGACGGGTGTCCCGCGCTCTCGGACAGCACGGCAAGGACACGTCTCGTGGCACTCATCACCGACCTGGACGACCGCACGCTGGTCGAGCAGCACCGTGCCGGTGACCCCGACGCGTTCCGCCGCATCGTGTCCCGCCACCACCGCTCCCTGTACTCGAACGCGCTGCGCCGCCTCGGCGACCCGAACGCGGCCGAGGACGCCGTCCAGGACGCGTTCCTGCGGGCGTTCCGCAACATCGACCACTTCGACGGCGACTACCACCTCGACGCCTGGCTCCACCGGATCGTCACCAACACCTGTCACGACATCGGTCGTCGGCGTGGGCGCGAGACCCGCCTGTTCGACCGGGCCTGCACCGAGGTCGAGGTCGACGTCCCGGGTGCCGACGAAGCGCTCGACGCCATGCCCATGGCGCAGATCACCGACGCCCTCGACTCGCTGCCGCAGAGCTACCGCGAGGTCCTCGTCCTGCGCTTCGTCGACGAGCTCTCCTACGCCGACGTGGCCGACAAGGCCGGCATCTCCGAGGAGAACGCCCGGGCGCGCGTCTCCCGTGGCCGCACGATGCTCAAGCGCATGCTCACCAGCACCTCGGCGCTGCTCGTGTGGGCCATCCCCCCGCTCCGCCGTCACGCGCAGCTGAGCGGAGCCGAGGCGGAGGCCGCCAACCAGGCCGCGTCGCAGGTCCACGGCCTGGCCACCATCGCCTCCGTCGCGCCAGCGCCCACCAGCGCGTTCACGCAGGTCAGCACCATCATCGCCCAGGCCGGCCCCACCATCGCCACCGCAGCACCGGCCGTCTCGGGCACGGCGCCGGCCTTCAAGGCAGCAGCCCTCGCCGTCGGCATCGCCGCGTCCGTGGCGATCCCGGCCGGCGTGGCGGTCGACCGAGCTCGACAGGAGCCGACCGCACCCGTCGCCGCCGAGGTCGAGGAGGAGTCGGCCGCCGCATCCGACGATGCGCCGGTCGTCGTCGACGGCGTCGCGTCGCCCGACGGAACCGACTCCTCGCCGCCCAGCAGCACGACCGAGCCGGTCCATGCGCTGACGACCGGCGGGACGAGCATCGTGGACGGTGCGGAGCCCGGCACCACGTCGACCGCCGCGCCCAGCACCACCGTCGCCCCGGAGCCGGAACCGACCACGCCGACGTCCACCCCGCCCGCCGACGACGGAGCCCCTGCGCCGGCTCCCGCCCCCGAACCGGTCGGGGAGACGCCCCCGCCCGCCCCGGTCCCGACCACGCCCGGTCAGCTGTCCGCTGCCGTCACGGTCACGTCCGTCGCCGGGCACCTCGAGCTGGACGGTCCGATGAACCTGCGGATCGGCGACGAGGTGTTCACCGGCACGCTCACGGGGAAGGTCAACCTGGCGGAGGCCGGCGCCAAGTCTCAAGGTCAACGCCAGGTCGAGCGTTCCGACCTCACCATCCGGCTCGACGACGGCCGGGTGCTGGAGCTCACCGTGCAGGGCTGGTCCACCGTCACGCAGCAGGGCAACGGCGAGACCCACGAGCTGGCGCTCGACTTCGTCCTGGAGGGAGCCCCCGAGCTCGGGCTCGCCGACAGCGGCGCCCTGGACGGCACCCTGATCCTCCGCCACGGCTCGGGCGAGCTGGGCCTCGCCATCCCGGGCGCCCAACAGGACACCTAGCCTCCGGGCGTGGCTGCCTCCCCGCACGTCTCCCGCCGCGGTGGGCGACTCCTCGCCGCCATCGCACTCCTCGGTTCGACGATCGTCGCGGCGGCCCCCGCCGGCGCGGAGACGCCGGACCCGTCGCCCTGGCCGGCCGCTCCGTCCAACGATCCCGGCATCGATGCCTCCGCACACTCGCTGCGGGTGGCGGGCGCCGACCGCGCTCAGACCTCGCTCTCGGCTGCCCTCCTCCTGCGCGGCACCGGCGGCTACCCGTTCAACACGGCAGACCGCAGCTCCGGCGGCGCCGACCTGCCCAACGCCGCGCAGTGGTGGGGGCTGGGCACGTGCCCGTTCGCCGTCATCGTCACGGCGGGGGACCGGGCCGCCGACTCCCTCGCCGCCGCCTCCCTGTCCGACCCCACGGACCTCTCGACGGAGCCCCGCCTGCGCCGGGTCGCGGCCCGGAACCCGGCCTTCGACGTGATCGGCGCCACGGCGTTCGTCGACACGGACTCGGCCCCGATCGTGGTCACGGCATCGGCCCGTCAGGGCGCCACCGAGCTCTCGCCTGCCGCCCGCCAAGCCGTCGCCGACCTGGCCAGCGGCGGGTGCGACACCGTCGAGTCCGGCATCGTGGTCGGCGGGCCCAGCGCGGTCCCGACCGCCGTGGAGCAGCAGCTGCTCGGGCTGGGCGTCGACCAGGTGTTCCGGGTCGCCGGCGCCGATCGATTCGGGACCGCCGCCGAGATCGCCCGGGCCCTGGGCACGGGTCAGTCCCCCGCCGACCGCTCCTGCGTCGACGACGACGCCACCGACGGCGCCACCCGCATGGGGTTCCACGGCAACGCCGCCGTCGAGCTGCGGCGCGGGCCCCTGGCGTGCGAGGTCCTCGGTCGGACCGTGGTCCTGACCGATGGGATCACCGGGGCCGACGCCCTCGCCGCAGGCTGGTGGACCTCGACCTGGCAGGTGCCCGTCCTGCTCGTCGACGGTGCCGGCGGCCTCCCTGCGTCCACCGCCGACGCCCTGAAGTCCCTGGTCATCGACAACGTCGTCGTCCTGGGCGGACCCGCCAGGGTCCCCGATTCGACCCTCGAGCAGGTCCGTTCGATCACCGGCGCAGCCACCCACCGGGTGGCGGGCGCCGACCGCTACGCCACCAGCGTCGAGATGGCCCGGACCTTCGGCGGGTGGTTCAGCACCGGCGACGGCAGCGACCACGACGCCTCCATCGTCTGCCTGGCTGCGTCGTCCGGGTCCGGCGGGTCCTCCGTGGGATGGGCCGACGCCCTCGGCGCCGGACCGTGGTGCGCCGCGGCCGGCGGGCTCGCCACGGCCACCCCCGCTCCCGCCCGTGGGCTCCCGCCCGTCTCCGGGCCGCATCCCCGGGTGACACGCGCCGGTGCGCCCAGCCACGGCGCCGTCCCGGTGCTGCTCACCCCGGTCGGCAGCGCCGCGCTGGCCGCTCCGGTCGCCGATCTCCTCGCCGGCACCTTCGACCCGGCCGATGCCTGGTGCTCGAGCGTCCAGGCCAGCGACGCCTGCCTCGACCCCGGGTTCACGGTTGCCTTCGGCGGCACCGCCGTGGTGAGCGATGCCGCCCTCCGGCAGGCCGCCCAGGGCGTGTCCGGGGAGACCTACGTCGTGTTCACCGACCGGGCACCGGCCGCCGGCGAGGCGTTCTGGACCGAGCTCGACCTCGGTCCGGTGTACGCCCAGGGCGGGGCGGCGGCCGACGCAGCGCTGGGCCGGGTCTGCGCGGGGCGTGGCGCGCTCGGAGGCGTCCGCTGGCTGGCCGTCTACGCCGACGCCCTCGCCACCGTCTTCGGCACCCAGCACGACGTGCTGATGAGCCGTGGCTACGTCGCCGACCACGACGGCGTGCCCCGCAGCCCCGGCGAGAGCACCCCGTCCTGCCTGCGGGTCCCCGACCTGCCCGGCGATCTGGTCGAGGCCGTCGGGGTCAGCCTCTCCGGCGTCACCGCCGAGGCCGGGACCTTCGACGTCTCCGACGAGCGCCGGTTCGAGCTCTCGGCGCCCATCGAGCAGCCCGATGCCGTGGGCTTCGAGGGCACCGACACCACCCGGGACGACCCGGACGGCGGCGTCACCCGCATCAGCTTCGCCGGCGAGGGGATCGAGGGCGTGCTCGCCACCTCGCGCACGGAGCCGGCGGCGGTGACCAGCGCATCGATCGACCTGAACATCCGCCGAGGGGCCACGCCGACCGCCGCGGACGCCTTCGACGGCGTGTTCTCGCTGACCACGGGCCTCGGGTCCGCGATCGGCACCGTCGCCGGCGAGGCGGTCTTCACCGACGGCGTCTGGCGGCTCCGTGGGCGGGTCGACCTCACCGGCGGGACGTGGAACGCCACGGACGGTGACGGCGGCTTCCGCGCCGACCTCACAGCGAACGAGACGGACCCGACCGACGACGAGATCGCGTGGCAGATCGACGCACTCCTGGGGTCGTCCGGGGGCTGAACCGGCACCAACGCCGCGAACGTCCTCTACGGAGAGTCACGGGGAATGGTTGATATGCCTCCGCTTCGTCCCTAGGGTGCTGCCCGAGAGAGTCGTCTGTCACAAATCCGTGACTGGCGACGTTCTCGTCATTGAGGTTCGTCAGCCTCGGCGGAGCCGGACTTACCGGTGACGTAGTCCACGACATCACAAAAGCAACACAGGAGAACTTCTGTATGCGATACAAGTCCCGTACCCGGGCCTTGGCGGCGTCTGCACTCGCAGCGTCCCTCGGGCTTGCCGGGTTGGCTTTCACGGCTTCGCCGGCGCAGGCAACGGAGGTCACGAGTGTCACTCGTGTCGCCGGTACCACCCGCTACGGCACCGCCGCTGAGGCTGCTACCGCCGCCTACCCCGGTGGTTCGACCAACGTGGTTCTCGCCTCCGGCGAGAAGTTCCCGGATGCCCTTGCGGGCGGCGGTCTCGCCGGCTCGCTCGACGCTCCCATCCTGCTGACCCAGCAGAACGCCCTGCCCGCCGAGACCACTGCCGCCCTGGCAGAGCTCAACGCAGACAACGTCACCATCCTCGGTGGTACGAGCGCCGTGTCGGCCGCGGTCGAGACCGCGCTCGAGAGCGCTGGTTACACCGTGGACCGCGTCGGCGGCGCCGACCGCTTCGAGACCGCAGCGCTCATCGCTGAGGAGCTCGGCGGCACCACCGCCGTCCTGGCCAACGGCCTCCGCTTCCCGGACGCCCTGGCCATCAGCCCCGGCGCACACAAGCTCGAGCTCCCGCTCCTGCTCACCACGGTCGAGGGCCTCCACGAGG
>JAKFET010000034.1:0-23215 GCA_036675575.1 Acidimicrobiaceae bacterium | reverse complement strand
TTGATCTCTGGGCTCAGAACGTGCCCCGGTCGGTTGGTGAGGGCTGCTCGGAGCACCACTGGGATGTCGTGCCGCAGAGCACTGATCCATTAGTCCGCGCTGGGCGCTCTCCAGGTTCGAGTCCCACGTTCCCGAGACCAGAAATCGCGGTGGCGATGACGTGATCTTCGTCGGAGACGACTGGGCCGAGGCCCACCACGACGTGTACGTGTGCGACGAGGCAGGGACCAAGCTCCTCGCTCGTCGCCTGCCCGAAGGCATCGAGGGGGTGACAGCGCTGCACCAGCTGCTCGCCGAGCAGGTTGATGATCCGGTCGGGGTGGTCGTGGGCATCGAGACCGACCGGGGCCTGTGGGTCCAGTCGCTCGTCGAGGCTGGCTACGCCGTCTATGCGATCAACCCGCGGGCGGCGTCGCGCTACCGAGACCGCCACACCGTGTCGGGCGCCAAGTCCGACCCGGGTGACGCGAAGCTGCTCGCAGAGCTGGTCCGCACCGATCGGCACAACCACCGCCAGGTCGCTGGCGACAGCGAACTGGCCGAGGGCGTCAAGGTGCTCGCCCGTGCTCACCAGAACCTGATCTGGGACCGCACCCGAGCCACGAACCGGTTGCGCTGTTCGCTGCGCGAGTACTTCCCGGCCGCCCTCACAACGTTTAATGACATGGCCGATCGCGACACGCTGGCCGTGCTGGCCAAGGCGCCGACACCCGCTGAGGCCAAGGCACTGCCGCTTGGAAAGGTGCGCTCGGCGCTCAAGGCCGGCGGGCGGCAGCGCAACATCGACACCCGAGCCCGCCAGATCATCGAGGGCCTGCGCGTCGACGAGCTCGAAGCCCCACCCGCGGTCACGTCGGCCTTCGCCGCCACCACCCGCTCGACCGTTGCGATCATTGGCGAGCTCAACACCCAGATCGCTGCGCTCGAGGCCGAGTTGGCCGACCATTTTGATCAGCACCCGGACGCCGACATCTACCTCTCCCTGCCAGGAATCGGTGTCATCCTCGGCGCCCGGGCGCTCGGCGAGTTCGGGGATGACCCGAACCGCTATGCCGATGCCAAGTCTCGCAAGAACTACGCCGGCACGTCACCCATCACCCGCGCATCGGGCAACCGACACGTCGCCCTGGCCCGGTTCATCCGCAACCGTCGCCTCGCAGACGCCATCGACCAATGGGCGTTCTGCTCGATCACCACCAGCCCCGGCGCCCGCGCCTACTACGACATCCAACGAGCCAAGGGCCTCTCCCACCACAAGGCCCTCCGCTCCCTCGGCAACCGCCTCGTCGGCATCCTCCACGGCTGCCTCCGACACCACGCCACCTACGACGAGCACACCGCCTGGGCCCACCGACCCGAGAACGACCTCACCACCGAGACCCTCGATGCCGCTTGACAGCTACCGACCCTGGGATGTCTGAGCTGTCGCGGCCCGGTGCGACCGGCGCGGACCGGCCGCCAGCAATGCGACCTGATTTGCGCGCCGTGGCCGGAACCGAGTGGACTGGAGCGACCACACGGCCGGCAACACGGGGGCTTCCACACGCATGTCGATCGAGGTCGAGACCAAGGACTGCACCGGGCTCAGCGACGTGGAGCTGGCCGAGCTGGCCGATCTGTGCGCGGAGAGCCCCTTCCCCCACGAGATCGGGGCCATCACCAAGGAGGCCGAGTCCTGGGTGCTCGTCTCCCAGGCTCGTGAGGACGGCAAGCTCAAGGGCTTCACCTTCTCCACGCTCGAGCGCATCGGGGGCACGCCGTGCGTGCTCATCGGCATGGGCTCGATCAAGCGGTCGTCCAAGCGCGACACCGTGCTGCGGGCGCTCATGCAGGAGGAGCTGCGCCGTGCCGTCCTGGCCTTCCCGGACGAGGACGTCCTCGTCGCCGCCCGGCTCACCGACCCCTCCGGCTACGAGGCCTTCAAGGCGCTCTCCCAGCTGATCCCGCGCCGCGAGCACAAGGCGTCGGGCGAGGAGCGGGCCTGGGGCCGCCGCCTGGCCAAGCGCTACGGCATCGTCCCGTCCCGCTACGCCGACCGCCAGTTCCGGGTCAAGGGCGACGGCTCGCTGCCGGTCGTCTTCGACCACGAGTGCCTGAAGCGCGAGCGCGTCGCCGAGTACGAGGAGTTCTTCGCCGACCTCGACATCGAGGCCGGCGAGTGCGTGATCGCCTTCGGCTGGGCCATGGCCGAGGACCTCGAGAAGCTGGCGTAGGAGCCGAGCCGCCAGGCGAGGCGACCCATGAGCACGGTGATCCACGGCGGCGAAGCCGCCATCCCAACGGCCGCAGGGCGTGGGCGCGTCGCGGAGGTCTCGAGCTGACCACCGCCCTCGTCCTCGGCGCCGGCGGGACGGTCGGCATGGCGTACCACTCCGGCGTCCTGCGCGCCCTCGAGGAGGTTGGCGGGTTCCGCCCCGACGACGCCGACCTGATCGTCGGCACCTCGGCCGGCTCCATGGTCGGCGCCATGCTGCGAGCCGGGCTCACCACCGACGACCTGTTCCGGGCGTCGACCGGCGAGCACCCCGAGCTGGGCCAGACCGAGCAGCGCAGCCCGTGGGCCGCGGCGTGGGACGGCCCGATCGATGCGTTCCGACGCCTCGTCGGGTCCGCCTACGTCCTGCAGCGCTCGGCCCTGCGGTGGCCCGCACCACGCCTGCCCGCCGCGCTCCGACGGGCGTTCCCCGGCGGCTTCTTCACGATCGACGACGCCGAGGACACGCTCTCCCAGGTGCTGCCGACGGAGTGGCCCGAGCGCCCGCTCTGGCTGGTCACGGTCGACGTCCGCACCGGCCGTCGGGTCGTGCTGGGGAGCCGGGACCCGGTCCGCACCGACCTGCACACCGCCGTGAAGGCGTCCTGTGCCATCCCCGCCTTCTTCCAGCCCCAGCGGGTGAAGGGGCGCACGCTGGTCGACGGCGGCGTCCACTCGACGAGCAACCTCGATCTCGCATCCGGCTTCGGCGCCGACGTCATCGTCGGGGTGGTCCCGATGGCCTTCGACACGTCCCCGAGGCCGTCACTCGTGGAGCAGCTCGCTCGCCTCCATGCGCACCGCCGGCTCGAGCGCGAGCTCGCAGCAGCCCGCGCTGCGGGTGCCGCCGTGCTGCTGCTGCGCCCGACCGCCGACGACCTCGACGCCTTCGGCGGCCTCAACATGATGCGCCGCCAGGGCAACGAGCAGGTCGCCCGGGTCGCCTACGAGTCAGCGGCGCGCCAGCTGTCGACGCCGTACGCCCGCAGCGTGCTCGACCGCCTCCGGGACACCGTCGCCGGGTGATCCCGGTGGAGGAGCTCGCCCGCCTGCTCGCCGCACGCCACATGGTGCGGGACTACACCGACCAGCCCGTCCCGGGCGACCTCGTCGACCACGTCCTCGACCTCTCCCGGCGGGCCCCCTCGGCCGGCAACACCCAACCCTGGTCCTTCCTCGTCCTGCGCGACGACGACGTCGAGCGGTACTGGGCCACGACGATGCCCGATCCCCGGGCGCAGGCGCGGTTCCGGTGGCAGGGCCTGCTGCGCGCCCCGGTGCTCGTCGTGCCCTACGTGCGGCCGGGGTCCTACGCCGAGCGCTACGCCGAAGCAGACAAGGCAGCCACCGGGCTCGGGACGGGCGTCGACGTGTGGCCGGTGCCGTACTGGTGGGTCGACGGCGGCGCGGTCGTGCAGACCCTGCTCCTCGCCGCCACCGCCGCCGGGCTCGGCGCCTGCTTCTTCGGACAGTTCGAGCACGAGGGCGCGGTGCGCGACGCGTTCGGGGTCCCCGACGACCAGCGGGCGCTGGGCACGATCGCGCTCGGGTGGCCGGCGCCCGACGAGCCCGGCCGCAGCGCCCGACGTCCGAGGCCGGACCTCGACGACATCGTCCACCGGAGCCGCTGGTAGCCGTCCGCTGCGACGGGAGCGCTGCCAGTTCCGGAGGGGGCCCCGGGGGGACCGACCTCTCGAAACTGGCAGCTGTGGCGTCGCAGGTCAGAGCTGGGCGGCGAGCTCGTCGGGGGTCGATGCCGGCAGCTGGCACGTGTACCCCCGGCACACGTAGGCGAGACGGTCGGTGCGTCCCGCCCACAGCGGGCTGTCCGTGCGCTCGCCCCACGCCAGCACGGCGTCCGGGAGCCAGCGGGCGCGGACGACCTCCAGCAGGTCCGACCGGTCGCCGGCGACGACGATCTCGGTGCTGCCGCGGTGGTGCAGGTCGACGGCAGCCAGCAGGACGCCGAAGGCCGACGGGACGCGGATCGCCAGGCCGCCACCCAGCCGCAGGATGGCCTCGGCGTGCGAGGCGTACCGCCGTTCGTCCGTGAGGGCAGCCAGGCGCAGCAGCGCCAGCGCGGCGGTGGAGTTGGCCGACGGGAGGGCCTGGTCCTGGAGGTCCTTGTCGCGGGCCACCAGCCGTTCGCCGTCGGAGCCGCTGGTGAACAGGCCGCCTTGGTCGTCGTCCCAGAACAGCCCGAGCATGGCGTCGGCGACGGTGCGGGCCTCGTCCAGCCAACGGGTCTCGCCCGTGGCCTCCGCCAGCCGGGTGAAGGCGTCGACCAGCGCGGCGTGGTCGCCGGCGAAGGCCAGGTGCCGGGCACCGGTCTCGGCCTGCCAGGACCGCAGCCACCGCCCGTCCTCCCGTCGCAGCGAGCCCAGCAGGAACGTGGCCGTGTCGACGGCAGCGTCGACCCAGTCCCGGCGGCCGAGGGCGAAGCCCGCCTCGGCGAGGGTGGCGACCCAGTGGGCGTTCCACTCGGTGAGCACCTTGTCGTCCAGCCCCGGCCGGGGCCGGGTGGCGCGGGCCTCGAACAGCGCCGTCCGCGCCCGATCGACCGCCTCTGGTCGGTCCCAGTCGCCCCGGCGGTGGGTGCGCACGGGGATCCAGCGCCCCTCGAAGTTCGCCGGTCGGTCCAGCTCCCACCAGGCGAGGGCATCGTCGACCGCGTCGCCGAGACCTGCGGCCTCCAGGGCGGCGCGGACCTCGTCGGGTGTGAACGTGTAGAACGCGCCCTCTTCGCTGTGCCCGTGCGCATCGAGGGAGTCGGCGTCCTCGGCCGAGGCGATGCCGCCCCCGGGACGGCCCAGGTCTCGCAGCACGTACCCGACCGTCTCCTCGACCACCTGGGCGTAGCGCCGGTGGCCGGTCACGAGGTGCCCGTGCAGGTAGAGGCGCACCAGCCCCGACTGGTCGTAGAGCATCTTCTCGAAGTGGGGGACCACCCAGTGCGGGTCCACGGAGTAGCGGGCGAAGCCCCCGCCCAGGTGGTCGTACATGCCGCCCGACGCCATGGCGTCGAGGGTGGTCTCGACGACGGTGGCGAGATCGGGGTCGCCGGCGCGCACGAGCCGGCGCAGCACGAGGTCGAGGTTCTGGGGCGTGGGGAACTTCGGCGCGCCGCCGAATCCGCCCCACTCCTCGTCGAAGGCGGCACGCAGCTGCGCGACGGCGTGGTCGAGCACGCCGGCCCCGGGCAGGTCGCCGGCGACCATGCGCCCGGCCTGCCCGAGCGCTTCGGTGAGGCGGTCGGCCTGCTCGAACAGGCGGTCGCGTGCCGTGGACCACGTCTCGTGCACGGCCTCGAGCAGCTCGGTGAAGGAGGGCACCTGCCCGCGCGGCTCGGGTGGGAAGTAGGTGCCCCCGTAGAAGGGACGTCCGTCGGGCGTCAGGAACACCGTCATCGGCCAGCCGCCCCGCCCCGTCATGGCCTGGACCGCCTCCATGTAGAGCGCGTCGACGTCGGGTCGCTCCTCCCGATCGACCTTCACGTTCACGAAGTGGGCGTTCATCACCGCGGCGGTGGCGTCGTCCTCGAACGACTCGTGCGCCATCACGTGGCACCAGTGGCAGGCGGAGTACCCGACCGACAGCAGGATCGGGACGTCCCGTGCGACGGCCTCCGCCCGCGCCTCGTCGCCCCACGGGTACCAGTCGACCGGGTTGTCGGCGTGCTGGCGCAGGTACGGGGACGGTTCGGAGGCGAGGCGGTTCACGGGAGGCACCCTTCCGCCTGCAGGAGACGGTCGACGGCAGTCCGGGTGCGGTCGTCCCAGCCGGCTGCGGCCAGCCGCCACGGCGCCGCTCCCGCCCGGGCGGCCCAGAGCTCGTCGGCCTCCTCCCATGCCGCAGCCTCGACCGGGGCGAGGGCCGACCGGATCGCGCGCAGCGCGGCCTCGCCCTCGGACCCCCGACGTTCGGCCATCCGGCTCAGCGCGCTGGACGACCGCCAGGCCTCGGCCTCGCCCAGCACGCCGGGCACGATCGCCTCCCCGTCCACCAGTCCGACCGGCAGGTACACCCCGGTGCAGGGTGTGCCGAGGGCGGCCCAGACCCGCACCGCCTCGGACGGGTCGACCGGCAGGTGGGCGACCATCGACGCCGTGGTGCACTGGAGGTCGCGCACGTGCATGCAGACCGTGATCCCGGACCAGTCGTCGCCCACCCCGTCGGGCACGGGCGGTACGTGAGCCTCCGGGACACCCGGCCGCCCCCACGGACCGGAGCCGTGGTCGCGCAGGACCGCCACCGCCCGGCGCGGGTCGGCGTCACCCGTCGCGACGCACCGCCGGGTGGCCGCGAGGCGGTGGTCTGCGATCTCGGTCGGGGAGCGCAGCGACCGCCGGTCGTCCCAGTCGGTGCCCGGCTCGACGTCGGACGAGGAGCGGGTCCAGTCCGTCGACAGGGTGATGCGGTTCGAGATCGCCGAGCCGGCAGCGACCGGCGTCGCGACCCACGACCGCCCCGAGGTCTCGAGGACCCAGCCGGTCTCCGGATCGGCGATGAGGAAGGACGACCAGTACGGGTCGTCCGCGCCCTGCTCGCCCGAGCCGCCCTGGCCGTGCTGCTCGAGCAGCGTGGTGATCACGTCCACCGCCTGGTCGGCGCGCGCCGCCCGCTCGAGGCCGAGCCGGACGAGGTCCATGCCGATCAGCGCCGGCGGCGCAGCCCGGGGGTCGTCGACGGTCCACACCCGCTCGTTGCCGATGGCGACCCGGTGCTCGTTCACCCCGTGCTCGAGGCCCCACATCCAGGTCGGCCGCGAACCGAGCACCGCGGCCCGGGGCCGTCCCGGAACCTCGATGTAGGTCGCCCGAAGGCCACCCGCCGAGCCACGGGCCGGGAACCACTCCACGAGCTGCACCTCGTCGACCGGCCGGTCGCTCGACTTGGCGAAGAGCATGCCGTCGGGACCTCGGATGCAGAAGGTGTCGCACACCTCGTCAGACCGCCAGTGCGTCGAGGACCTCGGCGGCCACCCGCTGGCCGCTGTCGATCGCGCCGTCGATGTACCCGGTCCAGCGCTCCGCGGTCTCCGTGCCGGCCCAGTGGATGCGCCCGACCGGCCGCCGCAGCGCCGGCCCGTACACGGTCCAGGCACCGGGCGGGAGGTGCGCGCCGTAGCAGCCGCGGGTGAAGGGCTCGGCCGACCAGTCCCGGTCGACGTAGCCGATCGCGTCCCGGGCCCGCGCACCCATGGCCCGGGCGAGGACGCCGACGACCACCTGCCGGCGCTCGTCCATCGTCGCCTCCCCGGCCGCCACGGCGGACGGACCCTCGAAGAACCCGCTGATCAGACCGGGCGTCCCGGCCGGCGGCGTGCAGTCGAACGTGACCCCGATCGGTTCGCCCGGCGCGAGGACCATGCCGGACAAGCCCTCGGCGCGCCACCAGGGCTCGTCGTAGAGGACGTGGAACTTGATGACCGAGCCCTGGGGCATGTGCTGGACCAGCTGGTCCCGCATGCCGCCGAGCGGTGGCTCGTAGGAGATGCGGCCGGCCAGCGTGGGCGGGATCGCGACGACGACCCGACCCGCCCGGACGACGACCGGGCCGGACGGTCCCGTTGCCTCGACGCGGACCGCAGCGTCGTCGTGGCGGATGGCGGTGACGGCGTGCGCCAGGCGCAGCGCGCCGGCCGGCAGACCGGCAGCCAGGCGCTCGGCCACCGGCTGCATCCCGCCTTCGACGCGGTCCTGCTGGGCGCCGCCCTCGCTGTCCGTGAGCTTCGCCCAACCACCGGCGGAGTGGACGTAGTGGGCGACGTGCAGCAGCGACAGCTGCGCGCTGGACGCGGCGAACACGGCCTGCACGCCGACCTCGAACAGGCCGGCGGCCCGTACCGGCACCGATCGGGTCCGCACCCACTCGGCCACGCTCATCGCGTCCCACTCCAGCGCCCGCGTGGCGGTCCAGGGCGCGTCGAGGGGGACCTGGTCGGCGATCGACTCCAGCTCGCGGACCAGCTCGATGTACGACACCAGCTCGGCCTCGTCGAAGCCCGACGACACATCCGGCAGCCGGCGGACCTCGTCCCCCTCGAGCAGCACGTCGTCCCCGAGCTCGGGTTGGGGGTAGGTGCGGAACCCGAGCTCGTCCACGAGCGCAGCGATGCGGTCCTGTCCGGGACCGATCCACTGCCCGCCGAGATCGATCCAGGTCCCCAGGTGCTCCTCGGTGCACGTGCGGCCGCCGACCCGATCGCGTCCCTCGAGCACGACCACGGTGCGCCCGGCGCGAGCGAGCTCACGAGCGGCGGTCAGTCCGGCGAAGCCGGCTCCCACCACGACGACGTCCACGTCCGCTGCCACTGGGTCGCGACCCTAACGGGAGGGATGGGCGCGGGCCGCGGGTGCGGTCAGATGGCGGGCGCCGCTTCGGGCTGCAGGATCCGCTTCGTCTGCTCGGTGGTGAAGCGGTGGAGCTTGGCCATGTGGGCCAGGCGGACGTGGTCGCGACCGATCCCGGCCATCTTGTCGAACCAGTCGTCCTCGCCGAGCATCTCGCCGATCCGGGGCGAGTTGCGGTGCAGCATCTGGGGGTCGACCTTCTTCGGTTCGAGGCTGCGCATGATCCCGCGGTTGAAGTGCCAGTGGAGGGTCACGCGCTCGCCGGGTTCGGTGCGGTCGCCCTGCCAGTGCCACACGGCCTCGGTGCAGAAGACCACCGAACCCTTCGGCATCTCGATCGGCACCGCTCCCGACACGTCGTCGCCGGGCTGGGGTGCCCGCCGCAGGCGGTGGCTGCCCGGCAGGATCCAGGTGGGGCCCGACGCCTCCGTCCAGTCCTCGAACGCCCAGACGCCGACGCCGGTGACCGCCCATTCGGGGAACGGCTCGGGGACGTGCGCGTAGTCGACGTGGAGCGGGATGGTGCCCGTGCCGGGGCCCCGGCGGATGGCGCTGAAGGACCCGATCACCGCGCCCCGGCCGAGCGACGCGTCGACGAGGGTGAGCAGGGGAGCGTTCTGCGCCAGCAGCTCGAAGACCCGTCCCTGGTAGAGCATCCAGTTCAGCGAGGGCACGCCGTGGTCGCGCAGGACCTTGTCGGTGGACGCGCGGACCTCGTCGGCGAAGTCGTCGGAGATGGCGTGCTCGAGGACGGTGAAGCCCTGCTCGTCCATCTCCCGGATGTGGCCGAGCAGGCCCTGGCGCGAGGCCCGGTGGTGCAGGTCGGGGTTCTCGACCGTGATGCGACCCAGGTGGTCGTGCATGCGGCCGAGGACGGCGTTCGCCGCCGGGTCGGCCACCGCTCCTCGCACCCGGAGCGCGTCGCGCCCGTACACCCGGGCGAGCTCTCGACCGAGGTGCCGGGCGCCGTGCGGGTCCTGGATGCCGACGTACTGCGCCGCGGTCACCGCGGCCTGGTAGTCGCCGTCGACGACGATGTCGCTGCCCTCGCCGCCGTCGCGCGAGACGTGGACGTGGTCACCGTCGAAGCGCATGGTCCAGCGGGCCACGCCGTCGGGGAAGCCGAGGTGGGGTGGGGCGTCGGTGAACCGTTCGGTGAGGGAGAACGGCGACACCGGCTGGTGCGGGCGGTCGAGCAGCTCCTCGCGCAGGAAGCGCTCGGCCTCGGCCAGCCACCCGTCGCTCAGCAGCTCGAGCTGGTGCGGAAGCGTGTACACGTGTGATCCCCCTCGGTCCGACGCCCGCCCCCCAGCGGCCGTCGCATGTTGGCAACGATCGTATCCAGCACGCGGGTCGGGCGCCACCACCTCCGAGGCCGGCGACGGGTGGCCGGCCCGGGGCTACGGTGCGCCGCCATGCAGGTCGAACTGGACGGACAGGTCGCGCTCGTGACGGGCGCATCGAAGGGGATCGGCAAGGCGATCGCCGCGACGCTGGCCGAGGCGGGCGCCAAGGTCGTGCTCAGCTCCCGGAAGCAGGACGCCCTCGAGGCGGCGGCGGCGGAGATCGACGGCGAGACCTCGGTGTTCGCTGCCAACGCCGGCGATCCGGACGCCGCCGCCGCGTGCGTCGCCCACACCATGGACACGTTCGGGCGCATCGACATCCTGGTGAACAACGCGGCCACGAACCCGTACATGGGCCGTCCGATCGAGATCGACCTGCCCCGCTACGACAAGACGTGGGAGGTCAACCTGCGCGGCCCGCTGGTGTGGGCCCAGGAGTGCTGGAAGGCCTCGATGCAGGCCGACGGCGGGTCGATCATCAACATCGCCTCGATCGGGGGGCTCTCGGTCGAGCCGGGGATCGGCATCTACAACACCACCAAGGCCGCCCTGATCCACCTCACCAAGGTGCTGGCCGCCGACCTGTCGCCCGGCGTGCGGGTGAACGCCATCGCGCCGGGCCTCGTGAAGACCGACATGGCCAAGGCCCTGTGGGAGACCGGCGAGGAGCAGATCGCCAAGCGCACGCCGCTGCACCGGCTGGGCGAGCCCGAGGACATCGCCCACGCCGCCCTCTTCCTCGCCTCGCACCTGTCGTCGTGGATGACCGGCCACACGATGGTGGTCGACGGTGGCGCCCTCATCCGGCCCGCTGGGTAGCGCTACTCGTCGAGGCCGCGCTTGGCGGCCCAGCGGATGAGCTCGTCGCGTCGGTTCAGCCGCAGCTTCTCGAGGATGTTCCGCACGTGGTTCTCCACGGTGCGCTCGGCGATGAACAGCTCCTTGCCGACGGCCCGGTAGGTGCTGCCGCGGGCGACGAGGCGCAGCACCTCCCGCTCGCGCGGCGACAGCGCCTTGACCGGGCGCCCGTCCGGCGTCGTCGCCACCCGGGTGAAGTCGCCCAGCACCAGCGCCGCCAGACTGGCCGAGAACACCGGCTCGCCTCGCGACGCGGCCGCCAGCCCGGCGCCGATCTCGGCCACGGTGGACGACTTCACGAGGTAGCCGACCGCGCCCGCCCCGATCGCGGCGAGCAGGTCGTCGTGGGCCTCGGAGACGGTGAGGATCACCACCGGGAAGCGGTCGGAGAGCTCGGCGGCCACCCGCAGGCCACCGCCGTCGGGCATGCGCAGGTCGGCTGCCACCACGTCGGGCTCGAGCGTGCGGGCGAGCTCGATGGCCGTCGGCGCGTCCTCGGCCTCACCGACGACCCAGAACGCCTCGCCGAGCTCGGCTCGCATCCCGCTCCGCCAGACGGCGTGGTCGTCGGCGACCAGCACCTTGATCCTCGAGCTCATCGTGCCTCCAGCGGGATCTCGATGGTGACGGTGGTACCGGTGCCGGGGCTGGAGCCGACGACAGTGGTGCCACCGACCGACTCGACCCGTCGGCGCACGCTGCCGGCGATGCCGCGCTCGACGACGGCGCTCGGATCGAAGCCCGTCCCTTCGTCGGTCACGGACACCACGAGGCGCTGCGGACCGGCCTCGGCGAACACCACGGCGCGATCGGTGCCGGCGTGCTTGGCGACGTTGGCGAGGCACTCGCCGATGCCGCCCCGGACGGCGCCCGCCCGTTCCCGGTCGAGGTGGGGGAGCGGCGGCACCGCAGCGATCTCCACCCGGAGGCCGAAGCGGGCGATGGCGTCGGCGGCCGAGGAGCGGAGCAGGACGTCGAGCGGCACGTCACCGGTCGGCGTCTCCTCCGGACCGGCGAGGTAGTGGCGCAGCTCGGCCTCCTGGGAGCGGGCCAGGCGGACGAGATCGTCGTCGCCGCTGCGTCGCTGGACCACGGCGAGGGTCTGCAGCACGCCGTCGTGCAGCTCGGCGGCGACCTCGGCGCGGGCGGCGCTGCGAGCCGCCAGGCGCTCGGCGATCCGGATTCGCTCCGCCGCCCAGCCCGCCGCCCAGCCGGCGAGGCCGAACAGGACCCCGGTGGAGGCGACGGCCAGCACGCGGGTGGCTGCCCACTCGCCTCGTACGAACGCGGCCTCTCCGATCGCTCGGGCGAGGCCGAGCACGAGGCCGGCGAGCACGCCCGCCCGCCATCCGGCCCCCACGGCTCGGGCCAGCACGCCGGCCAGCGGCCACACGCCGCCGAAGCTCTGGGGCCGGCCGTCGTCGAACACCCAGCCGTCACCGGCCACCAGGGTTGCGCCCACGAGGAGCTCGGTGGCGAGCAGCCACCGTCGGCCGGCGGCGCCGGCGCCGGTCACCCCTGGTGCCCACCACGCTGCGGTCACGGTGCCGGCAGCGAGGACGCCCAACGCTGCGGCCAGGGGCCGCTCGACCGAGGCGTAGGAGAGCACGGTGACCACCGTGAGCCAGGACCACGCCGCCGTGCGGAACGCCCGGACGGCGGCGTCGAGCCCGGAGCCCGGGTCGTCGTGCGCGGCGGCCTCGGTCGTCGGCGCCGTCCCCATCGCAGAGATCTTGCCCGACCGCCGTCACGGCACCAGCGGATCGTGCTTCGACAGGATCCGCTCGAGCTTGGCCTCCTCGACCCGGGAGACGAGCCGGCCGCCCTCGTGGATGTCCCGCATCGTCTTGGTCAGGGCGACCGTCGAGGAGATGAGGAGCAGCGTGCCCATCACGAGGTAGGCGACGATCCACGGCTCGACCGGCAGGTACCAGAGGCCGATCACGAGGGCGAGCACGGAGACGGCGAACTGGACCTTGGTCACGGCCACCCACGCCGGGGAGTGGAGCTGGCTGGGCTGGGGTTCGTATGCGGTCATGGGATTCCTCCTGATCGGGTGGCTCCTGCGGCCACTGGTGCGACCGTACGGACGTGCCGGGAGGGCGCCCACCGGGTGGATCCCGGGTCGACGATGGGGGCAGTCCCCCATGGCGTCAGCGCAGGGCGGCGCGCTGCACCTTGCCGAGCGACGTGCGGGGGAGGGCGTCCACGACCTCGACGTCCTTCGGCGCCGACCAGGCCGGCAGCACCTCGCGGACCAGGTCGCGCAGCTCCTCGAGCGCGGGCGCCGGCCGCCCCGGCACGAGCTCGAGCACCGCCACCACCCGCTGGCCCCACTCCGGGTCGGGACGGCCGACGACGGCGACGTCCGCGACGTCCGGGTGCAGCCGGAGCCGCTGCTCGACCGGGTCGGGGTGCACGTTCTCCCCGCCGGTGATGATCATGTCGCCGCGCCGGCCCTGCACGGTCAGCACGCCGTCGCGGATGCTGCCCAGGTCGCCGGTGTGCAACCAGCCCTCGGCGTCGACGACCGGCGTCCCGTCCCGGTAGCGGGACGCGACCATCGGTCCCCGCACGAGGATCTCGCCGCCGTCGATGCGCAGCTCCACGCCGGGCAGCGGCACGCCGTCGTAGACGATCCCGCTCCCGGTCTCGGTCATCCCGTAGGTGGCCACCGCGTTCGGCGGGCGGTCGGCCGGCGGCGCCGATCCGCCGAGCACGATGCGGATCCAGGGCGTCGGGTCGATGCGGGCGAGGGCGGTGCCGACCAGCGACACGTGGGTGCACCCGGAGCGCCCGGCCGCGTCGACGGCGGCGGCATCGAAGCCGTCGTGGACCTCCAGTGGCGTGCCCGTGTGCCACGCCCGGGTGACGACGGAGAGCCCGCCCACGTGCGCGAGGGGCAGGCAGGCGAGCCAGCGGTGCCGGTCGGGGTCGATGCCGAGGTGCGACGAGGTGCTCTCGGCGGATGCGGCCACCTGCGCATGGGTCAGCTCCACGCCCTTGGGCGTGCCGGTGGTCCCGCTGGTCGGGACGACGAGCGCGACGTCGGGTCCGACGGGACGGTCGCATGCCATCGCCTGCACCAGCGCATCGGCTGTCGGCCGTGGCAGGCGGGGGTCGACGGGGAGCACGGCGTCGCCGTCGTCCCACGCCGCGCGGAGGGCGTCGACGAAGCGCTGCCCGCGCGCTTCGATCGCCACCAGCCGCTGCACCGGGTGCAGGGTAGGTGCGCTCGTGCGCGAACCTGCTGCGGATGACCGCCCCGATGCCCACCGGTGCCCGCGCCTGGATCGCCGGTGCCCGAGTCCGGACGCTCCCGGCGGCGGTGGTGCCGGTGCTCGTTGGCACCGCAGCGGCGCGTGGCGTCGACGGTCCGCTGATCGCCTGGCGCGCGGTCGCCGCCGGGATCGTGGCCCTCGCCCTGCAGGTCGCCACGAACTACGCGAACGACTACAGCGACGGCATCCGCGGCACCGACGATCCAGCCGGGCGGGTCGGCCCGGTGCGCCTCGTGGGCTGGGGCCTCAAGGAGCCCGGTGCCGTCAAGCGGGCCGCGCTGGCGTGCTTCGCGCTCGCCGGTATCGCCGGCCTGGCCCTCGCCCTCGCCGTGGGTTGGGAGCTGCTCGTGGTGGGCGCAGCCAGCATCGCCGCGGGCTGGTTCTACACGGGCGGCTCGCGGCCCTACGGCTACCTGGGCCTCGGCGAGGTCTTCGTCTTCGTGTTCTTCGGCGTCGTGGCCACGGTCGGCTCCACCTACGTCCAGGTCGAGCAGGTCACGGGCCTCAGCCTCCTCGTGTCCGTGCCGGTCGGCCTGCTCGCCACGGCGCTCCTGGTCACCAACAACCTCCGGGACATCCCGGGCGACACGGTGGCCGGCAAGCAGACCCTCGCCGTGCGCCTGGGCGACGCACGGACCCGCTCGCTGTTCGTGGCGATGCTCGTCCTCGCCTTCGTGCTCGTGGTGCCAGCCGCCGTGGCCCGTCCCGCGGCCGCACTGGCACTTCTGGCGGCAGCGCTCGCCGTGCCGCCGATCCGGCTCGTCCGTGGGGGGGCGACGGGTCGAGAGCTGATCGCGGTGCTGGCGGCCACGGGCAAGCTGCAGCTCGCGTTCGGGGTGCTCCTCGCCGCCGGCCTGGCACTGTCCGCCTGACGGGCGTCCCGGGCCGGCCGGGCCCCGACCCGTAGCATCGCCCCGTGGAGAACAACTGGCGCAGGTTGGGGTACGAGCTCGGTCGGCGTTGGGTGGCGGTGGCCATCGCCTTCGTGGTGGTCACGGCGATCCTGGCGCTCGGGGCGCGGAACCTCGAGTTCGCGACCGGCCAGGACAGCTACCTCAACGAGGACTCGCAGATCGCGATCGACAACGAGCTCCTGCAGGACGAGTTCGGCGGCGAGACGATCATCCTGCTGTTCGAGGCCACGGGTGACGCCGACATCACCGACCTCTACGCCGGCGACAACCTGGCCGAGCTGGAGCGGATCGAGTCCGAGCTCCGGGAGATCGAGCAGGTGTACTCCGTCGTCGCCCCGCTCACCACGCTGCGGTTCAGCGAGTCCATCACCACCGGCATCACCCCGTCCGGCGAGACGCTCGCACCGTCTCCGGGCACCGCCGCGCTCCTGAGCGCCCTCGAGCGCGAGCCCGACGCCGAGGCCAAGGCCGTGCGCGAGGCCGACATCTCCACCACCCTCGCCCGCCTCGGCGCCGTCACCGAGCGCGACCTCGCGAACCCCGACTGGGTCGACTTCCTCACCTTCGGGAACCAGAACGTCGAGGTCGTCGACGGCGTCCCGCAGATGCCGACGGGCGAGGACCGGGTCGTCCGGGCATCCCTCCAGGGCGTGTTCCCCAACCTGCAGACCGCGGTGGGCGGCGTGCTGCTCACGGGCAACGCCGACCTGGACTCGCTGTCCGCCGGCACCCAGGCGGTGCTCGACATCGCCGAGACCGCGCAGCTCGAGGGGTTCGACGTCACCGTCACCGGCTCCCCGGTGTTCCTCAAGGACATCAACGACTACCTGCAGGGCGGCATGCTCACCCTCGGCGCCATCGCCCTGGCGCTCATGGCCGTGATCCTGGCCGTGATGTTCCAGGTGCGGTGGCGGTTCCTGCCGCTGCTCTCCACGGTCGTCGGCGTGATGTGGGGCTTCGCCTTCCTCGGCTACATCGGCATCGACCTGTCCCTCGTGACGATCAGCGGGCTGCCGATCCTCATCGGCCTCGGCATCGACTTCGCCATCCAGGTCCACAACCGGATCGAGGAGGAGGCGGCGCTCGACAAGGACACGCACCCGATCAGCGAGACGCTCGCCAACGTCGGGCCCGCCCTGGTGGCAGCGACGCTGTCCGCGGTGGTCGCCTTCATGGCCCTGCAGATCAGCCAGGTCCCGATGATCCGGGACTTCGGCGTGATGCTGGCGGTCGGCATCGTGGCCTTGGTCTTCTGCGGCATCGTGCTCCCGACCACGATCCTCGGGGTCCGTGAGTACCGCTCGCGCACTGCGACGGTCGAGGAGTCCTGGGTCGAGCGGATCGTCGTGTGGCTCGGTGGGCTCCCCCGGAAGAGCGCCCTGCCGATGGTGGTCCTGTCCGTCGTGCTGTTCGTCGCCGGCGTCGCCCTCGAGGGGCAGTTCGAGACCGAGTCCGACCCCGTGAAGTGGATCAACCAGGACACCCAGACCGTCCGCGACCTCGAGAACCTCGAGGAGTCCACCGGGTTCTCCTCGACGCTGAGCGTCCTCGTCACGGCCAACAACGTCCTCGACGACGAGGTCACGCAGGTCCTGCACGACTTCACGACCTACGCCGAGAGCCTCGACGAGGTGGCCACGTCGTCGTCGCTCACCGGCACCATGGCCAAGATCATCGGGGTACCGGGCGCCAGCGCCCTGCCTCCGACGTCGGCCGACGTGGTGGCGGCGGCAGCGGTCATGCCGGACGACATCCGCAAGGTGCTGCTCGTCGACGAGAACACCGCCACCCAGGTCAACCTTCGCCTGGCCCCGGCGAGCCTGGCCGACCGCGCCGAGCTCGTGGAGCTGCTCGAGGCCGACCTCGAGCGGCGCATCGACGAGCTGGACCTGCCCGAGGACTCGATCCTGCTCGAGGGGCTCGACCCCGAGGAGCCGGCGATGCGCGCCGTGCCGGCCGGCCTCGCCGTCGTCGGCGTCGGGCTGCTCGAGAACCTCTCGGCGAACCGCGCCATCCTCACCTACCTCGGCCTCGCGCTCAGCGCCCTCTACATCCTGATCCGCTTCCAGTCGGCGGGACGGGCCGCGCTCACGCTCGTGCCCGTCGGGCTCGCCATCGGCACGTCGTCGGTGATCGTGGCGGCGTTCGACCTCACGCTGAGCCCGCTCACCACGGTGTCGGGACCGCTTGTCATCGCGTCCTGCACGGAGTTCTCCGTGCTGATCACGGCCAGGTACCTCGAGGAGCGCCAGGCGGGGCGCACGCCGACGGAGGCGTCGGATCACGCGGCGCGGCGCACCGGCCGGGCGTTCTTCACCTCGGCAGCCACCACGGTCGGCGGGTTCGCCGTGCTGATCGGCTCGGCGCTGCCGCTGCTGCGCGACTTCGGGATCATCGTGTCGATGAACGTGGCGGTGGCTCTGCTGGCCGCCCTCATCGTCATGCCGCCGCTGCTCATGTGGGCCGACGAGCGCGGCATCTTCCCCATCGAGCAGTCCCAGCCCGGCGGCGCAGTGCAGCTCGCCGCCCAGCCGCGAGGCCGGCGCCTCCTGGCCTGGGTCGCCACGGTGGTGGTCGTCGCCGCCGTCGCCGTCGCGCTGTGGGCATCGGCCGAACGGGACTCCGGCGACGCCGTCGACCTCGCCTACACGCCGGTCGCGCTCGCCGAGACGACGACCACGACCGCGCCGCCGGCCGACACCGGCGGCGAGATCTCCCTCGAGGACTACCCCGACGCCCGGCCGGCCGGCCTGGTGGCAGGGACGGTCTTCGACTCCCTCACGGCCCAGGGCGCCGACCCCAGGGCGGCGAACTGCACCCACGAGCAGCTGCTCGCCGGCACGCCGGAGCCCGAGCTGATCGCCCTCGCCGGATCCGACCAGGACACGCTCTTCGGGCTCGTCGCCGAGGCAGCCGCCACCTGCACCGTGCCCCAGGACGTCATCGACGCTGCCGTCGCCGCCGGTCTCTAGCCGGCGCCTCGCTCGCCGTCAGAGGCCGTGGCGCGCCAGCCACGGCCGCACGACCGCGAGGAAGGCCTCGGGTCGCTCCAGGTGGGCGGCGTGGCCGGCGCCGGGGACGGTGGCGAAGGTGGCGTTGTCCCCGATCGTGGTCTGCAGCCGGCGCCCGAGGGCGCCGAACTTCTCGTCGAGCTCGCCGGCCACCACGAGCACCGGCATGTCGAGCGCGTGGAGCTCGTCCCACGACGGCTCCTGCACGCCGGTGCCGGCGAGCAGCAGCGAGCTGGCCAGGCCGTCCACCGTGTTCGCCAGGCGCTCGTCCAGGTGCTGGTGCTCGTCCGGGATGCCGGCGAACATCGGCTGGGCCACCCAGGTGCGGAGGAACCCCTCCAGGCCGAGGTCGCCGATGCGCTCGGCCGTGGCCTCGTCGGCGAGGGCCCGGGCGGTGCGCTCTTCGGGGTCGTCGATGCCGGCCGTGGCGCCGAGCAGCACCAGCCCGCGGACCACCTCCGGCCGCTCGAGGGCGAGGTGGAGCAGGTACCGCCCGCCCATCGAGTAGCCGAGGTAGGTGGCGTCGCCTCCCTGGTCGCCGATGAGGCGGGCGCCGTCCCGCAGCCCGGCGCGCACCTTGCCCGACCGCCCGTGACCCGGGGCGTCGACGCGCACGACGGTGTGGTCGGCGGCCAGGTCGGCAGCGACCGGCCCCCAGCACCTCCCGGTCTGCGTGAAGCCGTGCACGAGGACCAGCGGCGGCCCGTCTCCGTCGCGCTCGGCGTGCAACCGCATGGCCGGGCATGGTGACATACCCCCGGTGAACGACACCCGCGGCTGGAGTCCCGACGTCCAGTCCACCTTCTGCGCCACCCTCGTCGACGAGTGGGTGCGCTGCGGGCTCACCGACGCCGTGGTCTGCCCCGGCTCGCGCTCCACGCCGATGACCCTGGCGCTCGCCGGCGACGACCGGGTCCGGACCCACGTGCACCACGACGAGCGCTCCGGGTCGTTCCTCGCCCTCGGCCTGGCCGCCGCCGGGGGACGGCCTGTCGTGGTGGTGACCACGAGCGGCACGGCGGTCGTGCAGCTGCACGCTGCCGTGGTGGAGGCCGACCTCGCCGGCGTGCCCCTGATCCTGTGCACCGCCGACCGGCCGCCGGAGCTCCGCGACGTCGCCGCGCCCCAGACCGTCGACCAGACGCACCTGTTCGGACGATCCGTGCGGTCCTTCACCGACCCGGGCGTCCCGGACCCCGCGCAGTCGTCGACGTGGCGTTCGATCGCCGGACGCGCGTGGGCGGAGGCGACGGCCGAGTGGCCCGGGCCGGTGCAGCTGAACCTGCCCTTCCGGGAGCCGCTGGTCGGCGAGGTCGGCGAGCTCCCCGTGGGCCGGGGCGAGGGCCCCTGGCACCAACGGGCGTCCGCTGCTCGCCTGGCTCCGGTGCTCGATGAGGCGACCTGCTCGGCCCGCGGGATCGTCGTGGCCGGCCGGGGCACCGCAGACCCCCACGCGCTGGCGGCGCTCGCCGAGGACCTCGGCTGGCCGCTGCTGGCCGACCCGTCCTCGGGCTGCGCCGGAGACACCAGTATCGCCCTGTTCGACCCGCTGCTGCGGACGTCCTTCGCCGACGTGGCCCGCCCGGAGGTCGTGATCCGGGGCGGGGGCATGCCGGCCTCGAAGGTGCTGGCCCAGTGGCTCGACGGCTGCGGCCACGAGGAGCTCGTCGTCGCCGCGCCGGGCTGGTGGCCGGACCCGTCCCGTCGCGCCGCCCTCGTCCTCGATGCGGTCCCCACGGTCGCGGCGTCCCACCGGCCGGTGGCGGAGTGGGTCGAGGCCTGGCAGGTGGCGTCCGCCGCCGTGGGGGAGGCCGTCGACCGGGCGCTCGACGACGCCCCGCTGTCCGAGCCGGCGGTGGCCCGCCACCTCACCCGGACCCTCCCGCCCGGCGCCGTGCTGGTCGCCTCGTCGTCGATGCCCGTGCGCGACGTCGAGTGGTTCGGCGTCGGCCGCCGCGACCTGCGCGTGCTGTCGAACCGTGGCGCCAACGGGATCGACGGCGTCGTGTCGACGGCTGTCGGCGCCGCCCTGACCGGTGCCAAGACCACGTTGCTCATCGGCGACGTCGCCTTCCTGCACGACTCGAACGGCCTGCTCGGACTGACCGACCGCGGCGTGGACCTCACGATCGTCGTGCTGGACAACGACGGCGGCGGGATCTTCTCCTTCCTGCCGCAGTGGACCGATCTGCCGCCCGAGCGCTTCGAGCGGTTCTTCGGCACGCCGCACGGGCTCGACCTGGTGGCGCTGTCGCGCGCCTACGGGGTCGACGCTGCTCGGGTCGGGTCGGTCGAGGAGCTGGCGTGGCGCCCGGGCGTCCGCGTCCTGGTGGTGCCCACCGACCGGGACGAGAACGTGGTGCTCCACCGCCGTCTCGAGGCGGCGGCGTCCGCTGCCGTGCGGGAGGGCTGAGCGAGCCTCAGGGACGCACGATGGCGGACAGGACCGCCTGGAACTTGGCCTCGGTCTCCGCCAGCTCCGCCGCCGGGTCGGAGTCGGCGACGACGCCGACGCCGGCGAACAGCCTCGCCACCCGTCCCTCGACGATGGCCGAGCGGATGCCGACCGCCCACGTCCCGTTGCCGGCGCCGTCGACCCACCCGACCGGACCGGCGTAGCGGTCCCGGTCGATGCCCTCGTGGGCGGCGATGTACGCGAGCGCCGGCGCGACGGGCCAGCCGGCGACGGCGGGCGTGGGGTGGAGGGCGGCGACGAGCTCGAGCACCGAGGCGGGCGGGTGCGAGAGGCGGCCCTCGACCATGGTGGCGAGGTGCTGGACGTTGGCGACCGCCACGATCGACGGCTCGGGTTCGGAGTCCACGTACGACGAGAACGGGAGCAGCGTCTCCCACACCATGTCGATGGTGATCTGGTGCTCCTGTCGGTCCTTGGCCGAGGCGAGCAGCGAGGCGGCCATGCGCGCGTCCGTGGTCGGGTCGCCGCCGCGGGGGATCGTCCCCGCCATGGGGTGCGCCCGCACCGTGTCGCCGGCACGGGAGACCAGCAGCTCGGGGGAGGCGCCGACCAGATCGCCGACGGCGAAGGTGAAGCAGCCGGGGAACGCACGCCGGAGCCGCTCCAGGAGGGCGAGGCGGGGCAGTGCGGCGTCGGCGGTCACCCGCACCTCGCGGGCCAGCACGACCTTGTCGAAGTCGCCGGCGGCGATGCGCGCCGTGGCGTCGGCGACGGTGGCCATCCAGGCGCCGACCTCCTGCACGCCGTCGACCTCGAACCGGCACGGACGGGGCTCGGTCACCTCGTCCGCGACCAGCTCCGGTCCTGGCAGTGATCCCGTCGCACCCACGGTGGTGAGCCACCGGGTGCCGTCGGCGGCCCGACCGACGACGACCTCGGGCACGATGAACGCAGCGGCCGAGGCGGGGTCGAAGGGGAGCGTGGCGAAGGCGACGGCCCCCGTCCCCGGCCGGCCGACCTCGTCGTCGACCTCGATGCCGGCGAGCGCCTCCTGCACCGCCGCCAGCTGCTCCGCGTCGAGGCGGGGGATCTCGATGCGCAGCGCCTCGCCCCGACCCGCCAGGCCGTCGGGACCCTTCTCGAAGACCACGCCGGCGGTGCCGGCGACGGCGAGGAGGTCGACGTCGGCGTCGATGCGCCGGGTGCGGGCGACCAGGGCCACGGTCAGCGGCGGGTGGCGGTGTAGAGCTGGCTGATGCCGCCGGAGAGCAGGGTGCGCTCGACGTCGTCGAAGCCGGCGTCGGCGATCATGCGCTGCACCTCCGCCGGCTCCGGCAGGTACGCGACCGACTTCGGCAGGTACCGGTAGGCCGAGCGGTCGGACAGCAGGCCGCCGATGAGCGGCACGACCCTGCCGAAGTAGATGGAGTGGCCCCAGCGCATCACCGGGTTCGGCGGCTCGGCGACGTCGAGGAGGGCGATGCGACCGCCGGGTCGCAGGATGCGGGCCAGCTCGTCGAGCATCGGCGGCAGCGAGACGAAGTTGCGCAGCGCGAAGCCGCACGTGACGCCGTCGATCGAACCGTCGGCGAAGGGCAGCCGCAGGCCGTCGCCGTGGACGAGGGGGGCGTCGGTGCGGGCCGCAGCCAGCATCCCGAAGGACAGGTCGGCGCCCACGGGGCGGTGGCCAGCCCGCTCGAGGTCGACGCACATGTCCCCGGTGCCGCACGCCAGGTCGAGCACGACCGAGCGGGCGCCGAGGTCGAGCGCGCGGATCGCCCGGCGGCGCCACCCGACGTCCATCCGGAAGGTCATGATCCGGTTCACCAGGTCGTACCGGGGGGCGATGGTGTCGAACATCGCCCGGACCGCACGCGCCTTCTCCTCGCCCTCGGGGAGGTGGTCGGCATCGGGCAGGGCGGTGGTGCCGCCGGCGTCCGTGGTCACGGGCCAACGATACGGGTGCAGGTGGCCGCCGGCGCAGCCGCCTCGCGCCTCGGGGTCGCCAGCGGTGCCTGCGTACCATCGGGAGGTGAACGCCAAGGCGCACTTCCACGTGCTGGGCATCCCGGTGCGCATCGAGCCGTTCTTCTGGATCGCGTCCGTGCTGCTCGCCTACGACCTCGGCGACGCCCGCCTGATCATCATGTGGGTGGCCGTGGTGCTCGTGTCGGTCCTGGTGCACGAGCTCGGTCACGCCCTGGCGCTCAAGGCCTTCGGGCAATCGTCCGCGATCGTGCTGCACGGCTTCGGGGGCCTGACCTCCTCCCAGCGGAACCTGGACCGCGCCCGGAGCATCGTGGTCACGCTGGCCGGTCCCCTCGCCGCGCTCGCCCTGCTCGGGATCCCGGCCCTGGCCCTGCGGGAGAGCGACTACGGCGTCGAGCTCCGCTTCGACTACCAGCTCGGCGACCAGGTCTTCGGGCTGTGGCCGATCATCTTCTTCGCCGCCTACGTGAACGTCTGGTGGTCGATCGCCAACCTGCTGCCGATCCGGCCGCTCGACGGCGGCAACGTCCTCACCGAGCTGGTCGGCATCCAGCGGGCTCGCATCGTCTCCGTGGTGGTCGGCGCCGTCGCCGCGGTCTGGGCCTACAGCCACTCCGGGCCGTTCCGCTACGCCGCCTTCTTCGCCGGCTTCCTGGTCTTCATCAACCTGACCGAGTACCGCAAGGCGGCCAGGGGCGAGCGCGCACCGTCCGCCTTCGACGTCGAAGGCCCGGCGGTGCCCGGCGGGGGAGGAGCTCGCCCGGGGCAGGGCGGGCCGGCGCCGCGCCCGGAC
>JAKFET010000068.1:0-23289 GCA_036675575.1 Acidimicrobiaceae bacterium | reverse complement strand
CCGTCGTCAGTGCGCTCGAGGTGCAGGGGCGACACGTCGGCGTGGTGCCGGGCCGGGTCGCCGTCGCCGTAGAGCGCCCGGCCGAACTCGCGCAGCCGATCGACGCCGACGAGCTCGTGGGGCGTGAGCTCGGCCCGCAGCACGGGCACCGGGGCGAACCCCTCCTCGATCGTGGCCAGGTGGTCGAGGTGGCGCTGCTTCCAGTCCTCGAACCAGGGGTCGGACACCGCATCGGGCAGCAGGCGGTTGGCGATGACCGCATCGACGCTGTAGCCGAACAGCGACAGGTACGTGTACGTGCGGCGAGCCTCGGCCACCACCACCCGCTCGGGGTTCACGACCAGGCGGGCGGTGGTGACCTCGCGGTCGGTGAGCAGCTCCTTGACGCCGTCGAGGCGCTCGTAGAAGCGCTCGACGGCACCGAACACGTCGTCGCCCGGCATCGGCAGGCTCGTGACCGACCCGAGCAGGGGGCTCACGATCTTGTTGACCCGCCGGCCCATCGGGAAGAGCCGCTCCATCCACCAGGCCAGGACGCCGGGGAGGGACAGGAGCCGGATGGTCTCGGCCGTCGGTGCGCAGTCGACGACGATGGTGTCCCACTCGCCGGACTCGGCGTAGCGCTTGATGTCGGTGAGGGCGAAGATCTCGTCGAGGCCGGGCACCACCGAGAGCTCCTCGGCCTCGATCTCGTCGACCCCGCCCCAGCGGAAGACCTCCTGCAGGTAGCCCTGGATGTCGTCCCAGGCCTCCTCCATCCGGTCCTGCGCGTCGAGCTGCTGGCCCCACAGGCCGTCGGTGATCTCGACCGTCAGATCGCCGAGCTCCATGTCGAAGGCGTCGCCGAGGGAGTGCGCGGGGTCGGTCGAGAGGACGATCGTGCGCTGGCCGGCGTCGGCGCACCGGACGGCCGTGGCCGCCGCGGTGGTGGTCTTGCCGACCCCGCCCTTGCCGGTGAACAGCAGGATCCGCATGCAGCAGCCGATCAGCCAGGGGCGGTGACGTGGGCGCGCAGCTCGCGCAGGGCCGTCGAGATGATGCGGGCCTCGGCGCGGCGCTTCACGAACGCCGGCAGCGGGATGGCCAGGTCGACGCGCAGGTGGTAGGTGACGTCGGTGCCGCCGTCGACCTCGGCGAACTCGTAGGCGCCGTCCAGCACCCGCTGGATGTCGCCCGTGACGAGCTTCCAGGGCAGCCGGTGGGGGGCGTCGTCCCACTCGTAGGCCAGCGTGTAGGTGGTGGAGCGGCCCATGGCGGCGGCCCGGAAGCGGACCAGCGTGGCCCGGCCCTGGTCGTCCCGCTGGACCACCGTGGACTCCTTCAGGTCACGGGCCCAGGTCGGGTACGACTCGAAGTCGGTGAGCACCGCCCAGATCCGCTCGAGCGGCGCCTCGATGTGCATCTGCTGGGTGGCCTGATCGGACATGTCGGCGATTCTGCCTCAGCGCGGGCTGCCGGGCGTGTTCCGCCGGATGACGACGTAGTAGTAGCCGAGGAGGATGCCGTAGCCGATCAGCACCGGGACGAGGAGCATCGCCACGACCAGCCAGCGGGTCCACGCGCTCTTGTCCGCCTCCTCGCCCTCGAAGTGGTCGGCGGGGCGCTGCGTGCAGTCGAGCATGGCGATGAGCGCCGGGAACTCCAGCCCGATGATCACGAGCCAGAGCGGCGGGGTCATCGGCGGCCTGCGTCGTCCCGGGCGGGGAAGTCCCCGTGGCGGGCCCCCCACATGGCCATGGCGCCGAGGCCGAGCATCGGGGCCAGGACGGCGAAGGCGACCGCGGTGTACGGGCGCACGCTGGCGACGACGACGGCGATGGCGACCTGGACGGCGAAGGCGAGGCGCAGCCGGAACCGCACGACCTGCGGGGCCGTGCCGACCAGGAAGAAGAGGCCGCCGAGGCTGATCTGCTCGTCCCGGGAACGGGCCACGCCGACGGCGTAGCCCCAGAGGAACAGGACGACGCCGACCGCGAACAGGATGCCGGACACCCACGCGGTGAAGGTCCCGGCGCCGTCGGGCGTGAGGGCTCCGAGCAGGCCGGCGACGAGGAGCGCGCCCGTGCCGATGAAGGACAGCTGGACCAGGCCGGCGCCCTCGTGGACCTCGACGTCGTCGCCGTGGTCTCCGTGGTCGTCGCCGGGCCCGGTCGGTGGGCTCGTGGGTGGGGTGTCGGTCACGGGTCCTCGATGGCCGACGCCAGCTGCGGCGCGAGCCGGTCGTAGTCGAACTGCTCGACGGCCCGGGTGCGGCCCGCCGCACCCATCCTGGCCCGGAGCTCGTCGTCGGCCAGCAGCCGCTCGAGGGCGGCGGCCACCGCATCGACGTCGGTGGGCTCCACGACGAAGCCGGTCTCGCCGTCGACGACCGCCTCGGATGCGCCGCCGCTGTCGCCGGCGACCTGCGGGATCCCGGCTGCGGCGGCCTCGAGGAACACGATGCCGAAGCCCTCCTGCTCCAGACCGCCCCAGCGGCTGCGGCAGAGCATGGCGTAGACGTCGGCCGAGCCGTGGACGAGCGCGAGGTCCTCCTCCGGGACCCGACCGAGGAACGTGACGGGCGCACCGGTGGCGGCCACCCGCTTCTCCAGCCGCTCACGGTCCCGGCCGCCGCCGGCGATGGCGACCTGGAGGTCCGGGACCCGGGGTGCGAGGCGGGCGGCGGCGTCGATCAGGACGTCCATGCCCTTGCGCGGCACGAGGCGGCTGAGGCTCAGCACGAGCGGCCCGTCGTGCAGGCCGTGCCGGGACCGCACGTCGTGCTTCTCCCCGGCGTCGAGGGGCCGGAAGCGGCTGCTGTCGATGCCGCACGGCACGACCGTGAGCGGCAGCGGGCAGCCGGCGGCGTGCTCGGCCTCCGCTGCGGGGTAGCCGCCGAACGCGATCACCCGGCGGGCCCCGAGCAGGACCCGCCGGAGGGCCAGGCGGCTCACCGGGAGGCGTCCCGGCACGGTCACCTCCGCCCCGTGGAGCGCGACGTCGTAGGGCCGCGACAGGTGCGGGCCGACGAGCCCGAGGGGCAGGGCCGGGTCGAGCACGACCACGTCGGCGCCGATCTCCTCGGCCAGGGCGTCGATGCGCCGGACCAGGCCCGGGTGCGGGAGCAGGACCGGCTCGGTGGTGCGCTCGATCCGGAACGGCTGGGCGTCGTCCCAGGCCGCGGCGTCGGGGTGGGGGGTCGTGAGCACGGCGAAGGTCGACGGGTCGAGCCGCCGCCACAGCTCCCAGAGCAGGGTCTGGATGCCGCCGATCTTGGGTGGGAAGTCGTTGGTGACGAGCAGGTGGGTCACGACCGCACCCCTCGCCCGATCGGCGCGGGTGGCCGGCTCACGACAGCTGCACCGCGGTGGCCGCGAGCGCGCCGGGCGCCGGCGGGACGCTCGGGGCCATGGCCACCTCCGCCCGCACGAGCGGGCTCGGGTCGTGCCGCCGGGCCTCGACGAGGTCGACCAGGCCGAGGCGCGCCGCGGCCCACACGGCGTGGGCGCGCAGGAGGTCGTCGTCGTCGTCGCACCACCGGGCGAGCGTTGCACGCTGCGCCGGATCGCCGGCGTCACCGACGTTGCCGAGCACGACGAGGGCGTTGCGGCGCAGGTGCCGGGGGTCGCGGCGAGGGATGTACCAGCGACCGAAGCGGGTCAGCAGCTCCTCGTCGCTGACGGACGGGTCGAGCAGCTCCAGCACGGCGACCCAGGCGTCCGGGGGTGCCGTGCCGTCGGTCTCGCTCGCGTCGACGCGAGTGACGTCGCGTCGCCCCGGCGGGCAGACCTCCTGGCAGTCGTCGCAGCCGTAGATGCGGTCGCCCAGGGCGACCCGGTGCTCGCGGGGGAACACGCCGACGTCCTGCACGAGCCAGGCCAGGCACCGGCGGGCGTCGATGACGCCGTCGGCGACGATGGCCGCGGTCGGGCACGCCGTGAGGCATCGGGTGCAGGAGCGGCAGCCGTCGGCGACCGGTTCGGCCGCGACGGGCAGGTCGGCGTCGGTCACCACGGACCCGAGCACGAACCAGCTGCCGGCGCCCGGGACGAGCAGGTTGCTGTTGCGCCCCCACCAGCCGATGCCGGCGCGGTGGGCGGCGGCCCGGTCGACCAGGGCGTTGTCGTCGGCGAACACCGCCGCCCGGTGTCCGTGCGCCCGCAGCACCTCGGCCATGGCGTCGAGCCCGGTGCGCAGCTCGGCGTAGTGGTCGCGCCAGGCGTAGCGGGCGACGGCGGCGACCGGGCCGGCGGGTCGCTCGGGCCGGGGTTCGAGGTAGCCGCGGGCGCCCACGACGAGGGTCCTCGCCCTGCGCAGGAGCCGCTCGGGCTCGGTCGAGCGCGCCGGGTTCCGGAACGTGAAGGACATGCCCCCGTGCTGGCCGGCGTCCCGCCGCTGCTGGAGCGAGCGACGGACCTCCGGGAAGGCCGCCACGTCGGTGCACCCGACCTCGTCGAGGCCGTGCGCTCGGCCCGCAGCGTGGACGAGGTCGCGCAGCTCGGCGGCGCCGACGTCCCGAGCCGGCGCGACCGGCCCGGTCACCGGCCCCGGAGCTGGCGACGGCGGCGGGCTGCCGGGCTCGCCGCCCCGTTCGACGAGCCGCCGTGCCCGAGCTGCGGGTCGGGGGTGCGCCGGACGGGCGCCGGATCGCCGGCGGCGCGGACCGGAGCTGCCGATCCGCTGCGGAACTGCACCGTCGGCGCGCTCCGCTCGGCGGCACGCGCCCGACGGGCCGAGGCCGGATCGGCGTCGGCAGGGGGCGCGTCGAGGGGGCGGCTCGAGGAGGCCGGCGCGCGGTTGGCGAGGGGCACGTCGGCGATGGGGATCTCTCCGGGACGAGCGGCGACGACCCGCGGCGGCTCCGCCCGGTCGGCGGTGGCCGGACGGGTCGGTTCGTCCGGCAGGCGGGCGATGCCATCCGCGTCGGGGCGTGGCCGGGGCGGCGAGCCGTTCGATCCGATCGACGTCCCGGTGCGGAGGTCGGCGGGCCCGTCGGCCGGAGGGCGCGGTGCGGCCCCGTTGCCCGAGGCCGGGCGGAGGTCCGGTGCAGGAGCGGAGGCGGAGGCTTGCGGAGTGGCGGCGTCCCCGCGCACGACCCGGGCACGCTCGCTCGGCGGCGCCTGGGCGGCGACCCTCGCAGGACCTCTCTCGTCGGCCGGCGGCCTCGCTGCGGCCTCCTTGGCGGCCGCCGCCCTCTTCGACCCGGCCTTCTTCGCTGCCGGCGCGGGCGTCGTCGACGCCTTCGAGGTGGCGTTCCGCCGGGCGGTGCTCCTCTTCGCGGCCGCCTTGGTGGCTGTCGCCTTCTTCGCGGTCGCCCTGGTGGTCGTCGACCGCTTCGCGGCCGCCTTGGTGGCTGTCGCCCTCTTCACGGTCGCCTTGGTGGTCGTCGACCGCTTCGTCGACGCCTTCGTGGCGGCCGCCTTCTTCGCCCTCGCCTTCGTGGCCGCCGACCGCTTCGCCGACGCCTTCGTGGCCGACGCCTTCGTGGCCGCCGCCTTCTTCGCCGACGCCTTCGTGGCCGCGGCCTTCTTCGCCGACGCCTTCGTGGCCGCGGCCTGCTTCGCCGACGCCTTGGTGGCCGCCGACTTCTTCGCCGTGGACGTGCGAGGGGCCCGCCTCGAGGTCGTCGACGTCTTGGCGGGGCGGGGGCGCGTGGAGGTCGACGACGACCCACCGGGGCGGCGTGGGGCGGGGGCCGCGGTGCCGATCTGGTTCGTCGCCTCGGGGTCACCGATGATCCCGTCGATGGCCTCGCCGTCGGCGCTGCCGACCTTGCCCGGGGCGACGTAGCCCAGCTGGGCTGCGGTGCGGTCGCTGGTGGTCAGCACGTCGGCGTCGGCGTCGTAGGTCCACGATGCGGTGCGGTCCCGGCCCCGGTGGCGGTAGGTGAACTCCACGACCCAGCGGTCGTGCCCCAGCAGGTGGGCCGACCACGCCGAGTCGAAGGCGGCCACGGTGTAGGCGATGCCCTTGTCGGCGAGGGCCATGCCGACGGCACGGCGGAGGGGGACGGCCGACTGGGCCGACCGGGCTCGCTGGAGGTGGTGGGTCAGGGCACGGTCGACGATGCGGCGCTGCTCGGCCCGGATGGGCGGGGCGAAGCGCTCGATCCAGTCCTCGTCGACGCCGGCCTCCACCGCGATCCGGGCGACCGGCTCGCCGGCCCGGAGGCGGGCCTGGATGTCGCGCACCGACATCTGCGAACGGGGCTTGGCCGCCTCGGCGGCGAGCTCGACCACCGGCTCCTGCTCGGCCTCCGGTTCGTCCGTGCCGGCCTCGGCGCGCTCCTGCGCGATGCCGGCGACGAGCGCCACCAGCTCGTCGGTGACGGGGACGACGAAGCTGACGTCCGACCGCGCACCAGCGCGGGGGCGGAAGATGAGGCCACGGCGATCCGTGGTGAAGCCGACGAGCTGGAGATCGTGCATCCGGAGGCGCGACAACCGGACAAGTGCCGCGGGCGGGCACGGTACCACCGCATTCCGTGCGGAACCCGACCCAACGGTCAGGCCCCGCGCTCGACCGATCGGTGCCGGAGACGGGGGGCGAGATCGGCGTCGGCGAGGAGCCGGAGGGCCCGGGCCTCGCCGACGTCGATCACCACCGCGTCGTCGGGATCGCGGTCGCACAGGAATGTGACCACGCAGTCGTCGCAGGCGCCGACCGAGGGGCCGATGCAGGTGGCGCAGTCGATCACCAACGGGTCCGACGGGGTCATCGATGCAGGCATGGGTCCTCCGGTGCGGTTCCGGCCCGGCGGTTCCGGGTCCGTGAGCGCACGGTACGGAGGGGCTCTGACAGGAACCCGGGAGGCTCAGGCCTCGGGCGGGAGCTCCTCGACGCCCTCGCCGTTGCCGCACCACCGGCACTCGACGGACTCGACCCGCTCCTCGAGGACGTCGACGTCCTCGACCTGCAGCTCGCCGCCCACCGAGTAGTGGTGGAACGCACGGGTCCGCCGGGTGCTGGTCACGTCGAAGCGGGTCAGGTTCCCGCACCGGGTGCAGCGGTAGCGGGGCGGGGCGTCGGTCACGGGGCGAGCGTACCGATCACCGGGCGCACGACCGAGTCCGCCGGCGCCGGGTCCGGGCCCTCTGCGATCGCCGCTTGACAAGCGAACGTGTGTTCGGTTCACTCCGACGCCATGGTCGTCGCCGCCACCCCAGCCGCCCGTCGAGCACGCCGCCGGGCCCCGGGGCAGGCCAGCCTCGACGACCTCGGCACCCCGCTCATCGACGTCACGTTCTGCGTCCTCGACCTCGAGACCACGGGCGGCTCGCCCACCGACGACGCCATCTGCGAGATCGGCGCCATCAAGGTCCGCGGCGGCGAGTGCCTCGGCACGTTCCACACCTTCGTCGACCCCGGCCGGGACATCCCCGCCCAGATCACGGTGCTGACCGGTCTCACCACCGCCATGGTGCGACCGGCGCCGGCCATCGAGCACGTCCTGCCGAGCCTGCTGGAGTTCATCGGCGACGCCGTCTTCGTGGGCCACAACGTGCGCTTCGACAAGGGCTTCGTCGACGCCGCGCTCGTCCGGACCGATCGGCAGCGGCTCGCCAACCCCGTGGTCGACACCTGCGCCCTGGCCCGCCGCCTGGTGCGCGACGAGGTCCCGAACTGCAAGCTCGGCACGCTGGCCGAGCGGCTCCGCCTCGACCACCGACCCACCCACCGCGCCCTCGACGACGCCCTGGCCACCGCCGACCTGCTGCACGTGCTGCTCGAGCGAGCCTCCGGCTTCGGCGTGTCGACCCTGGACGACCTCCTCGAGCTGCCCACCGCCGCCGCCCACCCCCAGGCCCGCAAGCTCGGGCTCACCGACCGGCTCCCCCGCTCCCCGGGCGTCTACCTGTTCAAGGACGCCACCGGTCGGGTGCTCTACGTCGGGAAGGCATCGGACTTGCGGGCCCGGGTGCGCAGCTACTTCAGCTCCGACACGAGGCGGAAGGTCGGCGGGCTGCTGCGCGAGACCGCAGCGATCGACCACATCGTCACGACCTCGCCGCTGGAGGCCGCCGTGACCGAGATCCGCATGATCCACGAGCTGCTCCCCCGCTACAACCGGCAGGGCACCACGTGGGCCAAGGCGGCCTACCTCAAGCTCACCGACGAGGCCTTCCCGCGGCTGTCCGTGGTGAAGCGGGTGCGTCCCGACGGCGCCACCTACCTCGGCCCCCTGTCGTCGGCGCGCATCGCACGGCGCGTCGCCGAGGCGGTCGAGACCGCCCTCCCCGTACGCCGCTGCACGGCCGACCCGGCCCGTCAGCCCCGTGGGGCCCCGTGCGCGCCGGCCCAGCTGGGCGTGAGCGCCTGCCCCTGCGCCGGCGACGTGGACGAGGCCGGCTACGAGCCCATCGCCGAATCCGTCCGCCAGGCCCTCACCACGAACCCCGAGCTGGTGCTCGACGGCCTGCTGGCCCGGATGGATGCCCTCGCCGGCGACGAGCGCTTCGAGGAGGCCGCCGACATGCGCGACCGCGCCCTGGCCTTCGTGGACGCCCACCGCCGGGTCCGCCGCCTCGACCTCGTCCACCGCGCCGGCCGCCTGGTCATCCGCCTCGGCCACCAGCGCGCCGTGATCGAGGACGGTCGGCTGCGCCACACCGAGCACGCCGACGAGCCCTCCCTGCTCGGCATCGCCGACACCGGCCCGCGGGGCGACACCGAGCCGCCCCGGTGGGTCGAGCCCGCCGACGTCGACGAGCTCTCCGTGCTGGCCGGGTGGATCGACCGCAACGCCGAGCGGCTGCGCATCGAGCACTGCGACGGGGTGCTCTGCTCGCCGCTCCCCCGGTTGCCGGACCTGCCGGGGCGCTAGGAGGGGGCGGCGCCGTCGACCGGCTGGCCGAGGGCGCGCACCATCTGGGCGATCAGCTGCTCCCACGGCCCGGCCTGGGGCGGCTGGAGGTCGATGGCGCCGAACAGGAGGAAGCCGAAGCCGACGGCGTGGCAGAAGCGCACGACGGCCTCGGTGTCGAGCTCCTCGACCACGAGCCCGCTGGCCTTGGCGTCCTCGACGAGCGCAGCGAAGGTCGTCGCCCGCTGGTGCAGCAGCTCGCGCATGAGCTCGGCGACCTCGGGGTCGCGCCGCGCCGCCACGAACGCCTCGAGCAGCAGGGCCTGGCCCTCGTCGAAGGGATCGGTGAGCAGGTGGGAGCCCACCGTGGTCAGCACGTCGGTCGCGCGGCCCTCGAAGCGGTGGTCGGCGAAGAGCTGCTCGAGCTCGTTGGTGGTGTGGGCCTGGATGGCGGCGAGGAGCAGCTCGGCCTTGCCGCGGAAGCGCCCGTAGATGGCACCGGTGGTGAAGCCGGCGCGGCGGGCGATCTCCTGGACGCCGGCGCCGTCGTAGCCCTTCTCGGCGAAGACCGCGGCGGCCGCCTGGATCAGGCGATCACGGGTCGGATCGTCGCTGACGGGCGCCGCATCGGTCATGCACCGAGGATAACGGTGGTTATCGCTGGCGGCCACGATCGCCCTCTAGGTTCTGTGCCTGTCGCCGATGAAAGAGTGGTCCCATGGCTGGCGGTCTGGTCGCACTGTTCGATGATGTCGCCGCACTGGCGAAGCTCGCCGCCGCCTCCATCGACGACGTCGGTGCGGCCGCCGGCCGGGCGAGCGTGAAGGCCGCCGGCGTGGTCGTCGACGACACCGCCGTCACCCCGACCTACGTCCACGGCCTCGCCGCAGACCGCGAGCTCCCGATCATCCGCCGGATCGCCACCGGGTCGCTGCGCAACAAGCTGCTCTTCATCCTGCCGGTGGCGATCCTGCTGGCCGAGGTCGCGCCGACCCTCGTCGAGGTCATCCTGATGCTGGGCGGCACCTACCTCTGCTACGAGGGCGCGCACAAGATCCTCCACGCTCGGCGAGGGCACCACGACGAGGCCGACGTCCCGGCGGTCGCGCTCGGGCCCGATGCCGAGGAGACGACCATCGCCGGCGCGATCCGGACCGACTTCATCCTGTCGGCCGAGATCATGGTGATCGCCCTGAAGGAGGTGTTCGACGAGCCGTTCGTGTCGCGGGGCGTGATCCTCGTGGTGGTCGCCATCCTGATCACCCTCATCGTCTACGGGCTCGTCGCTGCCATCGTGAAGATGGACGACATCGGCCTCGCCATGTCGCAGCGCTCGTCGGCGAGGTCCCAGCGCATCGGACGTGGCCTCGTGCACGCCATGCCGGTCCTGCTGCGCTGGCTCTCGCTGGTCGGCACCGCCGCCATGCTCTGGGTGGGCGGCCACATCCTCCTCGTCGGCGCCCACGAGCTCGGCTGGCACACGCCCTACGACTTCGTCCACGACCTCGAGGACCTCGTCCACGACACCGGTGCGCTCAGCGGGGTCCTGACGTGGCTGGTCAACACCGCCGCATCCGCGGTGCTCGGCATCGTCGTCGGCGTGGTCGTGGCCCTCGTCGTCGAGAAGGTCAAGCCGGCCGAGGCATCCGAAGCCCCGGCGCACCACTGACCCAGCCGGCGGTCAGGCCTGCTGGGTCCGGGCCACCACGCGCTCGAGCAGCGCGGCCGCCGACCCGTCGTCGATCGCCGCTGCGGCCCGCTGCGCCCCCTCGGCCACGCTGCCGGCGAGGCCGGCCACGTAGAGGCCGGCACCGGCGTTCAGCAGGACGATGTCCCGCGCCGGCCCGGGGTCGCCGGCGAACACCCCGTGGGCGATGGCGGCGTTCTCCGCTGGGTCGCCGCCCGGGAGGTCCTCCGGGGCGATCGCACCGACCCCGGCGTCGCCCGGCTCGAAGGTCCACGACCCCACGACGGCACCATCGCGGACCTCGCGCACCGCCGTCGGGCCGGTGAGGGCCAGCTCGTCGATTGCCCCGTCGCCGTGCACCACGAGGGCGTGCTCGCTGCCCCGGGCGGCCAGGGCACCGGCCACGAGGTCGAGCGAGCGGGGGTCACCGACGCCGATGACCTGCCGCGTCACCCGACCGGGGTGCGACAGGGGCCCGAGCAGGTTGAACACGGTCGGCACGCCGAGCTCGGCGCGCACGGGTCCCGCGTGGCGCATGGCGGGATGGAAGGCCCGGGCGAAGCAGAACCCCACGCCGACGTCGCGCACCACCGCGGCGAGGGCGGGGCCGTCGAGGTCGAAGCCGATGCCGAGGGCACCGAGCAGGTCGAAGGATCCCGACGTCGAGGACGCCTTGACGTTGCCGTGCTTGCACACCGTGGCGCCGGCCGCGGCGGCCACCAGGCACGCCATGGTGGAGACGTTGAGGGCGCGGACACGCCGGCTGGGCGAACCGCCGGTGCCGACGATGTCGATGGTGCCGACGGGCAGCTCGAGCGGGGCGGCGGCGTCGAGCATGGCGCCGACCATCCCCGCCACCTCGGTGACGGTCTCACCCTTGACCCGCAGCGCCACGATGAACGCGGCGAGCTGGGCCGGCGTGGCCTCACCGGCGAGGATCGAGGCGAGGCCGGCGGCAGCCTCCTCGGCCTCCAGGTCCTGGCGGTCGACGAGGCGGCCGATGACCCGGGACCACCCCCCGACCCGCTCGATCGCGGTCGGCTCGGGCACCTACGACGCGGCCCGGCGCCGACGGCGGATGATCTGGCGGCGCTCCCGCTCGGTGCAGCCTCCCCAGACGCCCTCCCGTTCGCGCACGCCGAGCGCGTACTCGAGGCAGGGCTCGCGCACGGCGCACCGCTGGCAGATCGCCTTCGCCGGACCGGGGTCCTCGTCGTCGGCCGGGAAGAAGAGCCGCGGGTCGAGGCCGTGGCATGCGGCCCGTGCGCTCCAGCTGTTGTCCATGCTCGCTCCGCCACGAAGGGGTCCGGGGAGCCGGCGGCCGCCGGCCGGGCGAGGTTGGCACCTGCCGCCGCGACGGCACAAGGACGCCCGCGTCGGGAGCGTCAGACCGTGCGGCCCTCGGCGGCGAGCAGGGTGGCGACCGCGTCGGCGGGGTACCGGCGGTGCCCGCCTGGGGTGCGGATGCTCGGGATGCGACCCTTGGTCGCCCAGTCCGTGACGGCCCGTTCGGAGACCTCGAACAGCATGGCCACCTCGCGGGTGCGCAGCAGGCGCCCGCCCAGGGAGCCGCCGGCGTGGCCGTCGATCAGCTCGTGGACCAGCCGCCGCCGTTCATCACTCTTCGTAGCCACCATCCTTCGGATAGTAGAGAAGAACCGGAACCACTGCAAGTGGTTTCATCGTCACGCTCCGTGACCTACGGAGGGTCGAACGAGGCCGTTTCGGCAGTCCCGGCATGCCCGTCGTCAGGCGCGGAGGTCGGTCAGCAGCTCGGCGACGGTGTCGGGCCCGAGCACGGCGGCGTGCTCGTACTCCTCGTGGGTGAGGGCCAGCTCCACCGGTCCGTCGGCGAACGCCGCGACCTGGGCGTCGTCGAGCCGGAAGTGGAGGTAGTGGACCGACGCCGTGATCTCGTCGCGCGTCAGCTGACTCTGGTGGTCCTCGTCGGGGATGCACGGCACGACGATGCGGCCGGCGCCGGTGCCGAGGCGCAGCTCGAGCGTCCGCTCGATGCCGACGAGGCGGGGCAGCCAGTCGCGCAGCGCCAGCTCGGACGTGAGCTCGATGAAGAGGGTGAGCGCCAGCTCGCCCGGTTCCGGGACCAGGGGGTTGTAGGCGCGGAGCTCGCCTTCGATCGCCTCGTCGGTGAAGAGCTTCTCGACCCGGGCCATCTCCTGGATCTGGAAGCGGATGGTCTCGCGGTTCTCGAACAGGACCGTGACGAAGGGGCCGAGGCCGACGCGGCGGCGCTTCTTGAGGTCGATGACGTGGGCGCGGAACTCGGCGCGCTCGCGCTCGTACTCGCGGAGGTCGGCGATGTCGGTGAGGGTCAGCTTCCGGCTCATGTCGGTCCTCGGGTGGTGGGGGCGGTGGACGTGGTGCTGGGACGACCGAGGGGCCGGGATGGAACCCGGCCCCTCGGCGTCACTGCGGTGTCGGACGGATCCGACGAGCGCTCAGGCGTCGAGCGACTCGAGGCCCTGCTGGAAGCGGCCGGCGTGGCTCTTCTCGGCGCGGGCCAGCGTCTCCAGCCACTCGGCGACCTCCTCGAAGCCCTCCTCGCGAGCGGTCTTCGAGAAGCCCGGGTACATCTCGGTGTACTCGTAGGTCTCGCCGGCGATGGACGACTTGAGGTTGTCGGCGGTGGTGCCGACGGCCTCGCCCGTCACCGGGTCGCCGACCTCGGCGAGGAAGTCGAAGTGGCCGAACGCATGGCCGGTCTCGCCCTCGGCGACGGAGCGGAACAGCGCCGCCACGTCGGGGTAGCCCTCGACGTCGGCCTTCTGGGCGAAGTAGAGGTAGCGCCGGTTCGCCTGGCTCTCGCCGGCGAAGGCCTCCTTCAGGTTCTCTTCGGTCTTGGAGCCCTTGAGCTCGGGCATGGGGATGCTCCTCGTTGCTTGCTGATGGGTTGGGGGGTGGCTCAGACGACCGGGGTGCTGCAGGTGGCGCAGCGGCCTCGGAGGACGATCTGGGTGGTGTCGACCCGGAAGCCCAGGGCGACGTCGGGGTGGACGTCGAAGGCGGGGACCGCCAGGTCGACGTCCTGCACCGAGCCGCACGCGTCGCACACCAGGTGGTGGTGCTCGCTGACGTTCGGGTCGAACCGGGACGAGCCGGTGCCGAGGTCGAGCTGCACCAGCTCGCCCATCTCGGCCAGCTCGTGCAGGGTCGTGTAGACGGTGCGGAGGCTCACCGACGGCATGTCGGCGACGACCTGCGCGTGCACCGCCTCGGCCGTGGGATGCGTGGGGTTGTCGTGCAGGACCCGGAAGATGCGCTCGCGCTGGGGCGTCAGCTTGCGACCGGATGACCGGAAGGCGTCGGCGAGGTCGGACGGGGTGCGCATCGACCGTCGACCCTACCGTCAACGGTTGCTCGTCGACAATCGTTGTCGGCGGCAGCACCGCATTTCGCCCAAGCCGACGCGAGCCGGATGGGGTCGATGTCCGGCGCGTCTGTCGTCCGGAGGCCGAGGGTAGGACGGGGGCGACGCCAGCCAGCGGAAGCGAACGCACCATGTCACTCCTCCAAGACCCGGAGACGACGGACGAAGCCATCGACTTCGGCAGCTGGGACCGCCCCCGGCGCTCCCGGCCCCTGACCGCCGCCGACGCCCACCGGGCCGACATCGACCTCACCCGGGAGGACGGTCCCGGCCCTCGCCACGAGCCCGACCACCGGCCGGTCCAGGGGCCGGTGCAGGTCGAGCCCGGCGGACGGATCGCGTGGCGGGGCATGCGGATCCAGCGGGTCCGCCTCGGCTCCGTCGCCACGCTGGCCCTCGTGTTCTGGCTGCTCGCCTCCGTCGTGCTGCTCGGCACCGTCGCCGTCGTCTGGAACGTGGCTCGGGCCTTCGGCTTCATCAGTGAGATCGAGGAGGTCGTCGTCACGTCGCTCGGCCTCGACAGCTTCGACATCGACGGCGGGACCCTCTTCGGGATCGCCGCCGCAGCCACCGCCTTCCTCTGCACCCTCGGCTGGATGCTCACGGTGCTGATGGCTGCCGTGTACAACGCCTCGTGCGCCGTCTTCGGCGGCCTCGCCGTGGAGACCGGACCCCTGCAGCGCCGGCGCCGGGTCTTCTCCCTGCGCCACCGCGGGTTCGTCACGATCCGCGCCTAGGGGCCACCGGTGACCACCCTCCGCCACCTCCTCGGCCGGTTGGGACAGGTGGTCACCCTGTTGACCACCACCGCCGCCGTGGCCGTCGTCGCCGTGGTGGTGCTCTCCGTGTCGGCCCTCGGCCTGGCCCACGTCACCCGCGAGGCCATCCCCGAGCTGCCCGACCCGGGCTTCGACGTCGCCGCCATCGGCGACCTGCAGGCGGCGATCGACATCGAGCGCTCGGTGCCGTCGGTGGTCGTGGACGCGAACGGTGGGATCGTCGGCCGCTTCGCCGACGACGAGCGGTACGAGCCCTTCGCCCTCGGCGAGGTGCCCGAGCTGGTCGAGCGGGTGCTCACCGCCGCCGAGGACGTCGAGTTCCGCGAGCACCACGGCGTCGACCCGGCCGGCATCGCCCGGGCGCTGCTCCGCAACGCGTCCACCGGCGGCGTCGCCGAGGGCGGATCGACCATCACGCAACAGCTGGCGAAGAACCTGTTCACCGGGAACGACCAGGACATGGACCGCAAGCTGCAGGAGCTGCAGGTCGCGATCGACCTCGAGGAGCAGTTCTCGAAGGACGAGATCCTCACCGCCTACGCCAACACCGTCTTCCTGGGCAACGGTGCGCACGGCTTCGAGGCCGCGGCCAAGGAGTACTTCGACCGGCCGGCGGCCGAGCTGACGCTCGGCGAGATGGCCCTGCTCGTCGGCATCCTGCCCGCACCCACGGATCGGAACCCCCGCACCGAGCCGGCCGCCGCCGAGCAGGCACGCCGCAGCGTGCTGGAGCGGGTCCGGGAGACCGGCGCGGCCAGCGACGCCGAGGTCGACGCTGCGCTGGCGCAGGTGCCGGTCGTCCTGCCCGCCCGGCCCCGGTTCGAGGCGTACCCGTACTACATGGACTACGTCCGCCGGTTCCTGCTCGACACCGTCGGGATGGACCCGGCCCAGCTGTACCAGGGCGGCCTGCGCATCGAGACCGCGCTCGACCCCGACCTGCAGGCCGTCGCGCGCTGGGCGGTCGCCCAGCACGTCCCGGCCGAGGCAGGGCCCGAGGCCGCCCTGGCGGTCGTCGACCACCGGACCGGACTGGTGCGCGCCCTGGTCGGCGGGCGCTCCTTCGAGCAGGCCCAGGTGAACCTCGCCCTCGGCAGCGGCGGCGCCGGCACGGGCCGTCAGCCCGGCTCGTCGTTCAAGCCCTTCGTCCTGGCGGCCGCCCTCGAGGCCGGCTACGTGCCCCAGCAGCGCATCGCCGCCCCGGCCACCTACCTGCCCGTGTCCGTCCCGGACGCGGAGCCGGTCCACAACTTCACCCAGCAGGGCTACGGCGAGGTGGACCTGATCGAGGCCACGGTCCGCTCGATCAACACCTCCTACGTGGCGCTCACCGAGGCCATCGGCGCCGGTGCGGTCCGCGACGTGGCCACGGCGCTCGGCGTCGGCGGCCTGCCCTCCTCCGTCGGGCCGAGCATCGGGATCGGCTCGTACGAGGTCTCGCCGCTCGACATGGCCATCGCCTACGGCGGGCTTGCCGCCGACGGTCGCCGCATCCAGGCCGGTCCCGTCACCCGCATCCTCGACGCCGGGGGCGACGTCCTGGCCGACCTGCGCCCCGACGTCACCGACCGACCCCGGGTGCTGTCGGCGTCGAGCGCCCGATGGGTGACGAACATCCTCGAGCAGAACGTGCTGCGGGGCACCGCCACCCGGGCGGGGTTCGGTCGCCCGGCGGCAGCCAAGACCGGCACGTCGAACGACTACGGCAACGCCTGGCTGGTCGGCTACACGCCGCAGCTGGCCACGGCCGTGTGGGTGGGGCACCCGGCCGGCAACATCCCGATGGTGGACACGGCCGGCTACGCCCGGGTCACCGGCGGCAGCATCCCGGCGCTGATCTGGCACGACGTCATGGCCTTCGCCCACCGGGACATCCCCCCGGCGCCGTTCGAGCCGCCCCCGCCGCCCACCACGCCGCTGCCGGGCGTGCCGGGGCCCTGACCCGGCGCCCGCCGCCTCAGGGGAGCGGCCGGGCGAAGCTGATCTCGTGGCCGTCGGGGTCGTCGATGTGGAAGTACCGCTCGCCCCACGACGCGTCCGAGGGCGGCATGGTCGGTGACAGGCCGGCGGCGACGGCCCGCGCGTGCACGGCATCGACGTCGTCGACGTGGACGATGAAGCGGCCCCACCCGGTCTGCACGGAGGGCACCAGCTGGAGGTTGAGGAAGCTGGTGCCGACGGCGAAGCTCGTGAACGGAGCCTCCGGGCCGCCGTCGCGCACGTCGAAGCCGAGCGCGGCGTAGAAGCGGCAGGACGCGGCCATGTCGGTCACGCCGAGCGTGACGGCGCTGAGCGACCGGGGCCGACCAGCGGTCACCGGGCACCCCCGGCGACCAGGCGGCGGACGCGATCCTGGACCGCCGGCAGGTCGGCGACCACCGCGTCGACGGCCGTGGTGCCGCGCAGGAACAAGAAGTGCACCTCGGTGACGGGCCGGCCGGTGACGGCCTCGAGGAGCAGGGCGTAGACCGCGCCCTGCGGTGCGTACCGCTCGAGGGCGGCATCGACCGCAGCCTGCGTGGGCACGTCGTCGGTCTTGTAGTCGACCACGACGAGGCCGCCGTCGTCCTCGAAGCACAGGTCGACGAAGCCCTCGACCAGCTCGGGGTCGGCATCGTGCCCCGGGCGGCCGAGCAGGACGTCGGCGGGGACGGCGACGTGCAGCTCGCGGTGGACGCCGTCGGAGCTGACCGCCCGCTGCACCAGGTCGCTGCGCAGGGCGGCGCGGGCCTTGGCCTCGACCAGGGCGACGGCGTCGTCGGCGAGGCCCTCCACCGATGCCTGCCACCGGGCCAGCGAAGCGACGTCGTCGCCCTCGGGATCGCGGAGGTCGGCGTGCTGCAGGACGCCGTGGACGGCGCTGCCGATGCTGGTGCCGGCGCGCCCTCGGCGCCACGGCTCGCGCTCGGGCACGGTGGGCTCGACCAGGCCGGCCTCGTCCGGGTCGTCCGGGTCGTCCCGGTGGTCAGGGTCCTCGACCTCGGCGAGGCGGCGGGCGAGGGTGGTGGCCGACACCGCACCGCCGCCACCCCGGGCGAGCGCGACCCGGCGGCGGTGGCCGAGGGCCTCGACCTCGGCCCGCCACGTCTCGGCGTCGGGGACCGGCGCGGCCGCGGCACCGGTCGGCGACGTCGCCACGGCGGGTGCCAGGCCCTCGGGGTCCTCGTCGTCGATGGTCCAGCGCACGGCGAGGTCGTCGGTGCCGTCGGCCAGCGCCGCCAGCCGGGCGGCGATGCGGCCGCCGTGGCTGCGCCCCTTGCCCGACTTCGTGTGGTGGGTGCTGACGACCAGGTGGTCGCGGGCCCGGGTGAGGGCGACGTAGAGCAGGCGGATCCGCTCGTGCTCGTCCATGGTCTCGTCGACGGTGCGCACCGCCTGGTAGCGGGTGGTCTCCATGCCCTTGCGCATCTTGAACTCGAAGCCCCCGTCGGCCGCGAAGCGCACGGTGGCACCGGTGCGTCCCTTCGGGTCCTCGGCGGAGAGCCCGGAGACGGCGGTGATCCCGAACTCCAGGCCCTTGGACCCGTGGATGGTCAGGATGCGCACCGCGTCGACGTCGGCTTCGGGGAGCACCGGGCTCGTCGCCCGCAGCTTGTCGTCGCGCTGCAGGTCGGCCCAGTGCAGGAACGAGCGGAGGCCCCCGTCGGCGGTGTCGGTGAACTGCCGGGCGTGCTCGACCACGATGCGGTAGAGCCGCCACAGGTCGCGGTGACGTCCGCCGGCCAGGCACAGCTCGAGCAGGCGACGGTCGCGCAGCACCGACTCGATGACCTCGGGCAGGGCCTGGAAGGGGGCGCGGCGGTTGCGGGCGCGGAGGTCGGCCAGCGCCCGCTCGACGACGTCGACGGTGGTCGGGTCCGCCCCGGCCAGCTCCTCTGGTGCGCGGACCGCGCTGCCGAGGTACGAGATGCGGCCGTGCTGGCGGGTCCAGCGGAGGAGGTCGTCGTCGCCGCAGGCGTAGGCCGGGCTGCGCAGGGCGCCGACGACGGCGATGTGGTCGCCGGGGTCGTCGACGGCGCGCAGGATCGACAGCAGGTCGCCGACCTCGGTCGTGCCGTAGACGAGCGTGCCGCTCTCGAGGCGGTACGGGATGCCGGCGTCGTCCAGCGTCGAGCGGAGGTGCGAGAGGGTGTTGCGGCTCGGCAGGAGGATGGCCATGTCGGACCACCGGCACGGACGGGTCTCGTCGCCCACCGACACGTGCCAGCCCTCGGCGTGGGCCCGAGCCAGGACGGCGGCCACGTCGGCGGCTTCGGCGGTGCGGGCGGCCTCGGCGCTCGGGTGCGGCTCGTCCCCGCCGAGGACGACGACCGGCGGACCGGGGTCGCCCGGCATGGCGGTCCGGTACGGCTCGAGGGCGACGTAGTGCGGCTGGGCCGTGGACTCGGTCTCCGGCTCGATCGTGTGCCGGATGAGGCCGCCGTCGTCGCCGCCGAACACGGCGTTGCAGAAGTCGAGGACGGGCTGGACGGTGCGGAAGTTGACCCGCAGGCTCGTGGCCCCGCCGGTGTAGCGGGCTGCGGTCTGGCTGAACAGGCCGATGTCGGCGCGTCGGAACCGGTAGATCGACTGCTTGGGGTCGCCGACGAAGAACAGCCGGCCCTCCTCCACCTCGACGTCGTACCAGGGGACGGACGTGTCGTGGTCGGGGTCGGCGGCGATGCGCACGGCCAGCTCGATCTGGATGGGGTCGGTGTCCTGGAACTCGTCGATCAGCAGGTGGCGGAAGCGCTCGTGGAAGCGCCGCCGCACGCTGGGCTCGGTGCGCAGCACCTGGCGGGCCAGGACGAGCAGGTCGTGGAACTCGAGGCGTCCCTCCCGGCGCCGGGCGTCGGCGTCGTCGAGGGTGTAGAGCGCGATCTCGGCGCCGAGCCGGGTGAGGACCTGGTCGGTCAGCGCGGCGACGTCGGATGCGATGGCGGCCATGAGCGCCGCCCCCTGCTCGAGCACCTCGGCCTTGGACCCGTTGGGCCAGCACCCCTGCCGGCCTGCGTTCCCGGGCGGGCCCTTCAGGTCGTCGGCGGTGGCGAGCAGGACGAGGTCGTAGGGGTCCACCGCCGCCCGGATGAGGTCGCGCAGGGGGAGGGCGTCGCGCACGACCCACTGCGCCAGCCGGTCGGTCCCCGGATCGGTGCACACGGACAGGAGGTCCTCGATGGCGTCGATGCGCCCGATCCAGTCGTCGGTGCGCAGCACCGACAGGTCGACGTCGACGGCGCGGTCGTCGTCGATCAGGCCGGCGTCGCGCGCTTCCTCGACGAGGTCCCAGTTCTGGCCGAGGGTGTCGGCCACGGCCCGCAGGTCGATCGACTTGATGCCGAGGGTGAGCGACATGCGCATCGTCTCGGCCAGCTGGTCGTCGTCGAGCAGCTGGCGCTCGAACCGCCGCCACCGCTCCTCGCCCCGCAGCGACGAGCTGATGTCGTCGTGCACGTCGACCGACGGCGGCAGCCGGGCCTCGATGGGCGCGGCCAGCAGGAGGCGCTGGGCGAAGGCGTGCAACGTGCAGACCGTGGCCCGGTCGAGCCGGTCGAGCGCCTCCGCTGCGGCGGTCCGGGCCGCCGGCGAGTCGACGACGAACGACACCTTCCGCCCCGCCTCGACGTCCTCGAGGGTGCGACGGACCCGGGCGCGCAGCTCGGCCGCCGCCGCCTCGGTGAAGGTGATGGCGGCGACGGAGGTGACGTCGGCCCCCGCCAGCACGAGCGAGACCACGCGGCTCACCAGCGAGGAGGTCTTGCCGGAGCCGGCCCCGGCCTCGACGAACAGCGTGGACACGTGGTCCTCGGCGATCCGGCGGCGGGCGTCTTCGTCGACGACCTTCACGAGCCTGCCTCCACCGGGTCGAGCACCGAGGCCGAGCCCTCCTCGGCCAGGGCGCGGATCCGCTCGAGCGAGGGGTCGAAGCGCACCCGCTCCCACTCCTCGTCGCGATCGCGGGGGCAGATGGCGTCGAAGTCGCACCAGGAGCAGTGCGCGAAGTTCCCCCACTGGTAGGCGTGCGGCCCCGGCCGAGCCGGGAAGCGACCCTCGCCGATGCCGTCGGCCAGCACCCCGAGCACGCGAGCGAACCGCTGGCGCAGCTGCTCGTCGACCCGGTAGCCGATGTGCCTGTTGGTCTGCGGCGGGCGCAGGAACCAGTACTTGGCGTGCACCTCGAGGTCGCCCGGGCCGAGCGGGAGGTCGGGTGCCGCTGCTGCAGCCATGGCGTAGGCGACGAGCTGGATCTTGGCGCCGCCGCCCAGGGGATCGCCCTTGCCCGGGGCCTCCGGGCGCACGAGGTCCTCGAAGCCGGAGGTCGAGCCGTACTTGTAGTCCCAGACCACGACCCGCGTGCCGCCGCCGGGGATGGGGCCGGCGTCGACCCGGTCGGCCTGGCCGGCGAGCAGCAGCGTCCGGCCGTCGCCGAGGTCGATCTGCAGGGGCGGCGCCCCGTCCCGCCCGAACGTGAGCTCCACGGCGAGGGGTGCGGTGCCGTAGTGGGCGCGCTGGTCCTCGTCGCCCGTGAGGGTCAGCTGCAGGACCCGGCGGATCTCGTCCCGGTCGTGCGCCCACCAGCGCGGGTGCCCCGTGATGCCGCGCGCCTCCGCGGCGTCGCACTCCTCGTCGCAGATCTCGCGCAGCCGCGCCCGGGCGGGGGCGCTCCACCGCTCCCCCGGCGCCGGGGCCGAGCCGGCGGCGACGACCTCGCGGAAGAACCGCTCGAGCACCAGGTGGGCGAGCGTGCCCCGAGCACGACCGTCGATGCGGTCGATCTCCTCGGGCCGGTCGCTGGCTCGAAGCTTCAACCCGTGGATGAAGAACCAGCGGCGGGGGCAGGTGGCGTAGGTCTCGATGGAGGTGGGCGAGAGGATGCCGAGCGTCGTCACGTCGATCCCGTCGCCGTCCAGGTTGCCGTCGAACCGGGTGAAGGCGCCGGACCGACGGGCCTCCAGCAGCTCCGCGCCGGCGGCCAGGACGGGGTGGCGGGCAGCAGGGTGGCCCTCGAAGGACGACGTGTGCAGCAGCGAGGCCAGGGCGTGCTCCTCGAGGTGCAGCGGCGCGGTGGCGCCGGTGGCGACGTCGAGGAGGCCGGCGCCGTGGCTGGCCACGAGGGCCACCCCGTCGACCGGGTGCCCGGCCATGAGCGCCTCGGTGTCGGGGCGGGTGCCGCTGCAGCGCTCGATCGCCTCCACCAGCCAGCGGCTGGGGACCAGGGCGCGGCCGGACCGCTGGTCGTTCCGGGCGTGGGAGCACAGGCGGTGGGCGCTGGCCGAGGCCAGGGACGCCAGCAGGGCGCGGCGCTGACGGCGCTGCTGGTCGTCCGCCGCGGCGAGGCCGACCTCGCGGCGCAGGGCATCGCCCAGCAGCGCATCATCCCCGGCGACCCGGGGGAGGTGGCCCTCGACGAGGCCCACGACGGCCACGGCCCGGAGCGGCACGAGGGGCGGGGCGTCCACCGTGGTCACGAGCAGGCCCGTCCCCGTGCGGCGGGACCGGGGGGCGGCGGCCTCGAGCACCGTGCGGATGGTGTCCCGCACCACGTCGCCGGCCGGGGTCGGCTCCACGTCGTCGAGCGCGGCCAACCGGGCCAGCGCCAGGCGGATGGTGGTGTCTGCGTCGAGCTCGACCTCGGGCCAGCTCGACCGGCGCTGGACGGGCCCGCACAGGGCATCCAGGACCGTGCCCGCCCACTCGGCGACGCCGGACCACGTGGTGGGGAGGGCGGCGCACAGGTCGTCGAGCACCTGGATGGCCGCCCCGATCGCCTCGTCGAGGTCCAGCCGGTGCCGGACCCAGTCGACGTCGGCAGGTTCGGAGCCCGCCTGCCCGGCGAGGCGGTCCTCCAGGCGCCGGGCCTCGGCTGCCAGCGCGCCGCGCCAGCGATCGAGCCCACGCACGATGCCGAGCCGACGGGTGCGGTCGTCGAATGACGCCGCCGGCACGGGGCGGGAGTCGGCGTCGACGACCACGCCGCTGGCCCAGAGGTCGACGACCTCCTGGCGTCCGAAGCGAGAGCGATCCACCTCGAGGATCCCGAGGAGCACCCGGCCGGCGACGGTCTGGGCCAGCCGGCGCGTGCTCGGACCCGAGAACGGGACGTCCGCGGCCTGGAGGACGTCGGCCACGACGCGCGCGTACGGGGGCCCGGCGGGGTGGACCAGCGCCATCTCGTGCAGCGGGACGCCGTCGTCGGCGAGCGCGAGCAGCCGCCGGACCACGGCCCGGACCTCGTCGTCGACGTCGTTGGCCGAGACGACCTCCGTCGCCGTGGCCGGCGCGACGGACGCCGGGCCGGGGGTGCCGAGCGGGACGAAGTGCGAGGCCAGGGCGTCGTCGACGGCGGTGTCCCCGGTGGCGCCGAGCAGCACGCGCAGCGGGAGGTGGGCGGCCAACGTCCGCAGCAGCTCCAGCTCGGCCGGGGAGGCGAGGTCGGGCAGGTGGACCACGACGGTGCCGAGGGCCGCCACGGGCGGGCCGCCCGCCGAGGCGACCTCGGTGGCGAGCGCCACGACCGCGTCGCTGCCGAGAGGCCCGAGCCGGGTGCGGACCTCGTCCCGCAGGCGCACCACGTCGGCCGGGACCGAGCCGGCCGCCCGGATGGTGGCGAGGGCGGGGGCGTCGAGGCCGTCGATCTCGGCGACCGTGGCCGCGATGCGCTCCCACGTGACGC
>JAKFET010000078.1:0-3852 GCA_036675575.1 Acidimicrobiaceae bacterium | reverse complement strand
GCCGGCGTGGCGGCGCTCGCTGCGCTGGGCGCAGGCCTGCTCGCCCTCCGGGCCCGGCGCGAGGGGCGCTGAGCCCGGGCGGGGACCGGGGGAGCGGCTGCTACGTTCCGACCCCCATGCGCACCGCCGTGCTCGCCTCCGGGAGCGGGACCCTCCTCGACGCGATCCTGGCCGACGGCATCCCCGTCGACCTCGTGGTCGTCGACCGTCCCTGCCCCGCCACCGAGGTCGCCGAGCGCCACGGCGTGCGGGCGGTGTGCCACGAGCGCACGTCGTTCGGGCCCGACTTCGACCGCGAGGCCTACACCGCCGAGGTCACCGCCCTGCTGGTCGACGCCGGGGTCGAGCTCGTCGTCATGGCCGGCTACGGCACCGTCTTCGGCGAGGCCGTGCACGCCACCTACCCCAACCGCATCCTGAACACGCACCCCGCCCTCCTGCCCGCGTTCAAGGGCTGGCACGCCGTCGAGGCCGCCCTGGAGCACGGTGTGAAGGTCACGGGGTGCACCGTCCACGTCGCCACCCTGGAGATGGACGCCGGCCCGATCCTGGCCCAGGAGGCGGTGCCGGTCCTGGCCGACGACACGGCCGCCACGCTCCACGAGCGCATCAAGCAGGTCGAGCGCCGGCTCTACCCCGACACCATCCGAGCGGTGCTCGCCGATCCGGGCATCCTCGACCGTTCCCCCCGCAGCCACGCACCAGCATCCGAGGAGTCCGCATGAGGGCGTTCCTGTCCGTCTACGACAAGGCCGGCGTCCCCGAGCTCGCCACCGAGCTCGCCGAGCTCGGCTGGGAGCTGGTCTCCAGCGGTGGCACCGCCACCGCCATCGCCGACGCCGGCATCCCGGTCACCTCGGTGGAGGAGCTCACCGGCCAGCCGGCGATCCTCGGCCACCGCGTCGCCACGCTGCACCCGAAGGTGCACGGCGGCATCCTCGCCGACCCGACCAACCCCGAGCACCGCGCCGAGATGGACGAGCACGGCATCGTCACCTTCGACCTGGTGGTCGTGAACCTGTACCCCTTCGGCGCCGAGGGGGGCAGCGTCGGCGGCTACGAGCTCAAGTCGGGCATCGACCTGATCGACATCGGTGGCCCCACCCTCGTGCGCGCCGCGGCCAAGAACCACGCCCACGTCGGCGTGGTCACCGACCCGGCCGACTACGCCCCGGTGGTGGCCGAGCTGCGGTCCGCCGGCTCGCTGTCCGACCGGACCCGGCGATCGCTGGCCCGCAAGGCCTTCGCCCACACCGCCGCCTACGACGCAGCCATCGTCACCTGGTTCGACGAGTCCGCCCCGACCGACAGCGACGAGGCCGACGCCCTGCCCGTCACCGTGCACCTGGCGCTCGAGCGCGTCGACGAGCTGCGCTACGGCGAGAACCCCCACCAGCGCGGTGCCCGCTACCGCGAGGTCGGCCGGTCGTCGTGGGTCGACGGCATCACCCAGCACTCCGGCCTGCCCCTCAGCTACCTCAACCTGTTCGACGCCGACGCGGCGTGGAACCTGGCCCACGACCTGGCCCAGGTCTCGCCGGGCAAGGCCGCCGTCGCCATCATCAAGCACGCCAACCCCTGCGGGGTCGCCGTGGCGGACACCCTCGACGAGGCCTACCGCCTGGCCTTCGAGTGCGACCCGCGCTCGGCATTCGGCGGCATCGTCGCCACCAGCGTCCCGGTCGACGAGGCCACGGTGGGCCGCATGGTCGCCGCCGCCCAGGCCGACGTGGTCATCGCGCCGGGCTACGACGACGGCGTCGTCGAGTCGCTGATCGCCAAGCGCAAGAACACCCGGATCCTCACCGCACCCGCGCCGGGACGGCCCGGCCTGGCGCTGCGCCAGCTCAACGGCGCCTGGCTCGTGCAGGAGCCCCACCACTTCGAGTCCACGCCCGAGGACTGGCGCGTGGTCACCCGGCGCCAGCCGACCGACGCAGAGCTGGCCGACGCCGCCTTCGCCTGGCGCGTCGGCGGATGGGTGAAGTCGAACTCGATCGTGCTGGCCAAGAACGGCACGGCGTGGGGCATCGGCGCCGGCCAGCAGAACCGGGTCGAGGCCGGCCAGATCGCCGCCGAGAAGGCGGCCGGCCGGGCCGCCGGCGGGGCGTGCGCGTCCGACGCCTTCTACCCCTTCCCCGACGGCATCGAGGCGGCGGCTGCGGCCGGCGTGGCCGTCATCATCCAGCCGGGCGGGTCGGTGCGCGACGACGAGTGCATCGCCAAGGCCGACGAGCTCGGCGTGGCCATGGTCTTCACCGGCGAGCGCCACTTCCTCCACTGATCCGGCCACTCGGCCGTTCCGGGGGCGCCGATCGACCGCCAGCGGTCGAATCGCGCGTAGGGAACGGGCTCGGCGCGACCAGACTGCGCCCATGGTGGGACGCCCGTACGACGAGGAGCGCGACCTCGCCGCCGTGACGCGCATGTGGCGCGAGGTCGGCTGGATCGACGACACCGACGAGCAGGCCGCCGGCCTGCGCTCCTTCCTGCGCAACGGCGACGCCCTGCTCGCCGACGTGGCCGGCGAGGCCGAGTGCATGGTGCACCGGACCCCCGGCACGGTGCGCTACCTCCGGACGGAGCTCCCGCTGTGCGCGATCACCGGCGTGACGACCAGCCACGTCGGCCGGCGCCAGGGCCTGGCCACGGCGCTCATGGCCGAGACCCTCGCCCTCGGGGCGGCGGCGGGTGCTGCGGTCGCCGGGCTCGGGTTCTTCGAGCAGGGGTTCTACGACCGCTTCGGGTTCGGGACCAGCTGCTACGAGCACGAGCTCCGCTTCGACCCCGCCAGCCTGCGCGTGCCGCCGCCGGAGACCCCGCCCCTGCGGCTGGGACCGGAGCACCTGGGCGAGCTGCAGCAGCTGATGGTCCGCCGCCACCGCGGCCACGGCTCCGTGGTGCTCGACGCCCCCGACTGGTACGTCCCCGAGTGGTCGTGGCTGGAGAAGCCCTTCGCCCTCGGGTGGCGGGCCAGCGACGGCCGGCTCACCCACGCCCTGCTCGGCTCGATGAAGGACGAGCACGGGCCCTACGTCATCGAGGTCCTCGCCTACGAGCAGCTGCCCCAGGTCCTCGACCTGCTCGGTTGGGTCCGGGTGCTGGGCGACCAGGTCAACCAGGTCGTGATCGGGTGGGAGCCGGCCGACGTGCAGCTCCAGGACCTCATCCGCGAGCCGGTCCGCCAGCGTCGGGTCGCCCGGCTCGCCGGCGGCTCCGACGCCCTGCACCGCGCCATCGCCGAGCAGCAGGACCGCATCCTGGACCTGGGCGCCTGCATCGCCGCCGTCGAGACGCCGGTGCCGATCGAGCTCGGCCTCCGCCTCCACGACCCGATCGGCGAGCTGGGTGACTGGCCCGGCATCGGCGGCGCCTACACGGTCCGCCTGGGGGAGCGCTCCACGCTCGAGGACGGCATCGCCGACGGCCTGCCGGTGCTCGAGGCCTCGGTCGGCGCGCTCACGCGACTGTGGTTCGGCGTCCGCCCGGCGAGCGGCCTGGCGGTCACCGACGATCTCACCGGTCCCGCAGAGCTCCTGGCCGGGCTCGACCGGTCGCTGCGCCTCCCCACGCCCCAGGCCGGCTGGTCGTTCTGACGCCATCGCCTTCGGGGGCGCCCGGGGTCGTTCCGTAGGATCGGCACCGTGACCGCACAGCTGCTCGCCGGGGCCCCCGTCGCCGAAGCCGTCCTCGACGACGTCCGCGCCCGCGTGGCTGCGCTGGGCGAGCACGGCAAGACCGTGGGCCTCGGCACCATCCTCGTCGGTGACGACGAGGCCTCGGCCGGCTACGTGCGCAAGAAGCACGAGACCTGCGCCACGGTCGGCGTGCAGAGCCACAACATCCAGATCG
>JAKFET010000071.1:0-3852 GCA_036675575.1 Acidimicrobiaceae bacterium | reverse complement strand
GTGACCAGTCCGGAGCGGAAGCCGGACTGGCTCGCGCCGAGCACGTCACCCTCGCGGCGCTGCTCCAGGTCGACCCGGCTGAGCTCGAAGCCGTCGGTCGTCGAGGCCACCGCGTCGAGCCGGTCGCGCGCCGGTGAACCGAGCTCGGCGTGGGAGACCAGAAGGCACAGTCCGGGCAGCCCACCACGGCCGACGCGGCCGCGGAGCTGGTGGAGCTGGGAGACACCGAAGCGGTCGGCGTCGAGCAGGACCATGGTGGTGGCGTTGTGCACGTCGACACCGACCTCGATGACCGTCGTGGAGACGAGTACGTCGATCTCGCCCGCCGCGAAGGCGCGCATGGTGCGCTCCTTCTCGTCGGGGTGGAGACGGCCGTGCAGGACAGCGGTCCGCAGCCCGGCCAGCGGCCCGTCGACCAGCTCGGCGTGGACGTCCTCGACCGCCGCCAGGGCGCGCTTCGGCGCGATCTCGACGCCGTCCTCGTCGACGTCGACCTGGTCGGTCTCGCCCTCCTCGTGGGTGTCCCCGCTGATCCGCGGGCACACGATGTAGACCTGATGGCCCTTCTCGACCTCCTCGCGCACCCGTTGCCAGACGCGCCCGATCCATGAGGGCTGCTCGGCCAGTGGCACGACGTTGGTCTGGATCGGCGCCCGCCCGGCGGGGAGCTCGGCCAGGATCGACGTCTCCAGGTCACCGAAGACGGTCATGGCAACCGTGCGCGGGATCGGGGTCGCGGTCATCACGAGCACGTGGGGCGGCGAGCCCGCCTTGTCGGTCAGGGCCGCCCGCTGCTCGACGCCGAAGCGGTGCTGCTCGTCGACGACGACGAGGCCGAGGTCGGCGAACTCGACACGCTCCTCGAGCAGGGCGTGGGTGCCGATCACGATGCCGGCCTCGCCGGTCACGATCCGGAGCATGGCTTCCTGGCGCGCGGCCTTGCCCATCGATCCGGTGAGGAGCACCACCGAGGTCGCGTCGGCGGCCCCGCCCAGCATCCCGCCCTGGGCGAGGTCGCCGAGCATGGCGCTGATCGAGCGGTGGTGCTGCTGGGCGAGCACCTCGGTGGGCGCCAGCAGGGCCGCCTGTCCCCCGGCGTCGACGACCTGCAGCATCGCCCGGAGCGCGACGAGCGTCTTGCCCGAGCCGACCTCGCCCTGGAGCAGCCGGTTCATCGGGTGGGAGCGGCTCAGCTCCTCGGCGACGAGGTCCCCGATCTCGCGCTGGCCGCCGGTGAGCTCGAAGGGCAGCCGTGCGTCGAAGGCCGCCCGGATGCCGTCCTCGCGGGGCTCGCGGGCCTGCGCACCCTGGGCGCGGTGCGCCGCTCGCCGGCGGGCGAGGACGAGCTGGAGGACGAGCGCCTCCTCGAAGCGGAAGCGCTTCTGGGCGGCGCCGAGCTGGCTCCAGTCGTCGGGACCGTGAATCCAGCGCAGCGCCTGCATGACCGTGAGCAGGTCGAAGCGCTCGCGGAGCTCGGGCGTGAAGACGTCGGGGACCCCGGTGACCAGGTCGAGGGCGGCGGAGATGACCTTCTGGAGGTCCCACGAGTAGAGCTTGGCGGTCAGCCCGTAGACCGGCATCAGCTTGCTCATGCTCGCGGCCTCGGCGCCGTCGAGGGCGAAGCCGTGGGGCTGCTCGAGCTGCCAGCTCTGCCGGAACTGCTTGGCCTTCCCGGTGAAGATCGCCCGGCTTCCCGGCCGGAACTCGTCCTCGTGCTTCTGCGCCATGCCCTGGTAGGGGCTGAACAGGGTCACGGAGAAGTCCGGGCCGTCGGTCCGCAACCGGATCGTCGTACGCCACTGGCGGCGGTTGCCGCTCGTGAACGGGGCGCTCTCGCAGGAGCGGATCTCGCCGATGATCGTCAGGTGCTCCCCGACCGTGGGTGTGGCGACCTCGGACAGCTCGGTCGAGGCGACGTAGCGGCGCGGGAAGTGGCGGAGCAGGTCACCGACCGTGGTGAGCCCCAGCCCCTCCTCGGTGAGCTTGCGCTTCTTGTGGTGGTTGCCGAAGACGGCCCCGACGGGGCTGTCCGGCGTGATGGCGGCCACGACTGACTGACCTCACTCGACGCTGACGAGCAGCGGATAGCGCGGCTGGCCGCCCTCGTGCAGGGCGACGTCGACGGTCGGGTGGTGCTCCTCGACGTAGTCCATGACGCGGGCCCCGAGCTCCACGCCGTCCTCGCCGGACACGATCGTCACGAGCTCGCCACCGCCGCCGAGCAGTCGCTCGAGGACGTCGATGGCCACGGTGTCGAGGTCGGAGCCGACCACGGCGAAGTCGCCGGCGATCACGCCGAGCGCGTCGCCGGGCTCGCACGGGCCGGCCATCGTGATGGCCTGGCGGGCGGCGACGGTGACGGCACCGTGGCGGGCGTGCCGCGCCGTCGCGGTCATCTCGCGTACGTCGGCATCGAAGGCCCGCCCCGGCTCGTGCACCGAGATCGCGGCCAGGCCCTGCACCTGCGCCTGGGTGGGGATCACCTCGACCTTGACGTCGAGCTCAGCCTCCGCGGTGCGGGCGGCGATCTCGGCGGCACGCACGGTGTCGCCGTCGTTGGGGAGCAGGACGACCTCGGCCGCACCACAGGAGGTGATGGCCTCGAGCAGCTGGCCGGTCGAGGGCCGCTGGCCCGGACCGCCCGGGACGACCACCGCACCCGCCGACTCGAAGAGCTCGGCCAGGCCCGGGCCGGCGGCCACCGCCACCACCTTGCGGCCGGAGCGGTCGGAATGCCTGTGCCGGGCCTCGGAGATCTGCTCGGCGAAGTGGGTGACCCGGATCCGGTAGGGCCGCCCGGCGGTGATGCCCGCCTCGACGGCGGCGCCCACGTCGTCCACGTGGACGTGGACGTTCCAGAGCCCCTCGCCACCGACGACCACGAGGCTGTCGCCCAGCGTCGCGAGCACACCGCGGAGCTTGGTGACCGCCTCGTCCTCGGCGTCGAGGAGGTACATCACCTCATAGGCCGGGCCGTCCTCGGTGAGGTCGTCGGTCGGAAGCGCGGCCATCGGGATGTGGTGGGTGCCGATGGGGGCGGAGTAGGGCGTCGGGCGCCGGCCGGTCGCGGTCGTCTCAGCCGCGTCGAGCACGACGCAGAGCCCCCTGCCTCCGGCGTCGACCACCCCGGCCTGGGCCAGCACGGGCAGCTGCTCGGGTGTCCGGGCCAGCGCCGCGCGCGCGGCCGCGGCGGCTGCGGTGAGGATGTCGCGGGCCTTGGCGGACGGTTCTGCGGCTCGGGCCAGCCCGGCGTCGGACGCGGCCCGCGCCACGGTGAGGATGGTGCCCTCCACCGGGATACCCACGGCGGCGTAGGCCGCGTCGGTCCCGGCCTCGATGGCCGCCGCCATCACCTCGGCGCGACGGTCGTCGACCGAGGCGGCCGCGAGTCGTCGTACGAATGCACGCAGCATCTGGCTGAGGATCACCCCGGAGTTGCCCCGGGCGCCCAGCAGCGCGGCCCGCGCCAGCACCGACATCGCCTCGGGCAGCTGGAGCTCGCGGTCGGCCGCCATCGCCTCGCGCAGCCCGTCGCGGGCCGAGGAGACGGTCAGGAACATGTTGGTGCCGGTGTCACCGTCGGGCACGGGTTAGACGTTGAGGGCGTCGATCTCCTCACGCGCCGAGGACAGGGCGTCGGTCGCGATGTCGACGAACCGGGCAATGCCCTCAAGACTGATGCCGTGGGTGACGGGCTCCATCGAGTTGGTGTGCTCCCGGGTGAGTTCTGTGGCCGTGTGCCGCGGGCCACAGAGTAGTGCCACCGCTCACGGCCACCTGCGATTTCATGTCGCCCACGGTCCTCGGCTACTCTTGCGCGGTTGCCTGTTGCCAGCCCCCGTTGTCAGGATG
>JAKFET010000178.1:0-23504 GCA_036675575.1 Acidimicrobiaceae bacterium | reverse complement strand
GCCAAGCGCTACGGCCTGTACGTCTCCGACAACGGCGCCGACTTCCATGTGCAGGGCGAGCCCAACGCCGCGTGGGATCTGCGCACGAACGCGCAGATGCGAGGCATCACGATGGCCGACATGGAATTCGTGGACCTGCGTGCCATCACCGGCGACGCGCGGTTCTCGGCGGACTCGATGGCGGCGAGCAGCGACGTGTCGATGGTCAGCCGTTGCAGGGTGAGCAGGACGACGGCACACGTGACGATGCCGAGGAGCAGGGCGGTGGAGGTGTCGATCACCACGTCGCCGATCGAGACGTCGCTGTCCTTGCGGAAGCCGGCCGTGAGGACCAGGATCCCGACGGGGACGGTGGCGAACACCAGCATGACGAGGACGTGGAGCGGCGTCGCGGTCTCACCCAGCCACCACACCTCCATCGTGTAGAGCAACGGCAGGCCGGCGATGAGCCCTCCTGCGACCCCGCGGGCGTAGCCGACGGCGGGCGAGTGGTCGTGCGACTCCTGCCCCACGACCTCAGATCTACCGCGCTCGCACCCGTGCCCGGCGGATGCTCAGCCCCCGGCCACCTCGGCGGCGGCCTCCGTGGCCCGGGCCAGGATCTCGTCGATGACCTCGTCGGTGTGGGCGAGGCCGGGGAACAGCACCTCGTAGGCGCCGGGGGCCATCGCCACGCCCCGGCGGAGCATGGCGTGGAAGAACCGCCGGTAGCGCTCGACGTCGGTGGTCTTGGCGTCCTCGTAGGTGCGCGGCGCCGTGGCTCCGAGGTGGAGGCCCACCAGCGTGCTGACCCGGGGGATCACGACGTCGATGCCGGCGCCGGCGAAGGCCTTGGCCAGGCCCTCGGCCAAGCGGGTGGCGCCGGCCCGCAACCGTTCGTAGGCGGCCTCGTCGAGCAGCTCGAGCGCGGCTCGCCCGGCGGCCGTGGCCAGCGGGTTGCCCGACAGCGTGCCGGCCTGGAAGACGGGGCCGTCGGGGGCGAGGGAGTCCATGACGTCGGCCCGCCCGCCGAAGGCGCCGATGTTGAGGCCACCGCCGATCACCTTGCCGAAGCAGGTGAGGTCGGCGTCGACGCCGTAGAGCTCCTGGGCCCCGCCGCGGGCGACGCGGAAGCCGGTGATGACCTCGTCGAAGATCAGCAGGGCGCCGACCCGATCGCACTCGACGCGCAGCGCCTGCAGGAAGCCCTCGTCGGGCGGGATCAGGCCCATGTTGGCGGCGGCGGGCTCGAGGATGACCGCCGCGACCTGGTCGTCGAGGGTGGGCACGTCGTTGAAGGGCACCACGATGGTGTCGGCCACGGTGGCCTCCGTGACGCCGACGCTCTCGGGCAGCGAGAACACGGCGAGGGCCGAGCCGGACTGGGCCAGCAGCGCGTCGCCGTGGCCGTGGTAGTTGCCGGCGAACTTCACCAGCTTCGTGCGGCCGGTGTGCCCCCGAGCCAGGCGGATGGCCGACATGGTGGCCTCGGTGCCGGAGCTGACCAGGCGCACCTTCTCGACGCTGGGGACCCGGGCGCAGATCTCCTCGGCGATGCGCACCTCGCCCTCGGTGGGCGCGCCGTAGGAGGTGCCCTTCGTGGCCGCCTCCTGGATGGCCGACACGATCGCCGGGTGCGCGTGGCCGGCGATCACCGCGCCGTAGCTCTGGACCAGGTCGAGGTACTCGGTGCCCTCGACGTCCCACACCCGCGGGCCGTCGGCCCGGGCCACGAAGTACGGGGTGCCGCCGACGGCGCGGAAGGCGCGGATGGGCGAATTCACCCCGCCGGGGATGCGGGCCTCGGCCCGCGCGTAGAGCTCCTCGTTCGTGGTCATCGGGCGTGCTCCTCGGCGATCTGGCGGGCGGCGTAGGTGAGGATCAGGTCGGCGCCGGCCCGCTTGATGCTGACGAGGTGCTCGCGCATGACGGCGTCGGCGTCGATCCAGCCGCGCTCGCCGGCGGCCTTCACCATCGCGTACTCGCCAGACACGTGGTAGGCGGCGAGGGGCACGTCGAAGCGCTGCCGGGCCCGGCTGATCACGTCGAGGTACGCCAGCGCCGGCTTCACCATCAGCATGTCGGCGCCCTCCGCCAGGTCGGCCTCCATCTCCTCCATCGACTCGCGGACGTTGGCCGGATCCTGCTGGTACCCCTTCCGGTCGCCACCGCCTGCGATCGTGACGTCGACGGCGTCGCGGAACGGGCCGTACAGCGCCGACGCGTACTTGGCGGCGTAGGCCAGGATCGGGACGTCCTCGTGATCGTCCTGGTCGAGCGCGAAGCGGATGGCGGCGACCTGGCCGTCCATCATCCCCGAGGGGGCCACGACGTCGGCGCCGGCCCGGGCCTGGGCCACGGCGGCCATCGCGTACAGCTCCAGCGTGGCGTCGTTGTCCACGGTGCCGTCGTCGCGGACGATGCCGCAGTGGCCGTGGTCGGTGTACTCGTCGACGCACAGGTCGGCGACGAGCACGACGTCGTCGCCGAGGTCGGCCTTCAGGGCGCGCAGCGCGACCTGCACGATGCCGTCCGGGTCGCACGACTGGCTGCCGGTGGCGTCCTTGGTGGCCGGGACGCCGAAGAGGATCACCGCCGGGACGCCGAGCGCCACGAGCTCGGCGGCCTCCCGCCGGGCGCTGTCCACCGTGTGCTGGACCACCCCGGGCAGCGACGCGATCGGGTTGGGCACGTCGATGCCCTCCCGGATGAAGAGCGGCGCGATGAGGTCATCGGGGCCGATCCGGGTCTCGGCGACCATGCGGCGCAGGGCGGGTGTGCGTCGCAGTCGTCGCAGTCGTCGCTCAGGGAAGGACATCGCCGTGGAGCCTACGGCGGTCCTCGAAGAGGTCGGCCAGGCGGTCGAGGCTCAGCTCGGCGACAGAGGGCACCACGAGGTCGGCGTGCGCGAAGGCGAGGTGGGCGGTCATCCCGGCGGGGACGCCGACGGTGACGCAGCCGGCGGCGTTGGCCGCGGTCACGCCTGGCTCGCTGTCCTCCAGCACCACGCACCGGGTGGGGTCGACGCCCAGGCGCTCGGCCGCCAGCAGGAACAGGTCCGGGTGGGGCTTCGTCCGCTCCCTGCCGACGTCGTCCCGCGTGGCCTTCACGGGGAAGAGGTGGTCGACGTCGAACCGCTGGAGGTGCCCGGTGATCCAGTCGAGCGGGCTGGAGCTGGCGATGGCCACGCCGACGCCCGCCTCCGTCGCTGCGGACGCCAGCTCGATGACGCCGGGCCGGAGCGGCTCGTCGCTGATCCGGGCGTGGTGGCGGGCTCGCCGGACCTCGAGGATCGCCTCCAGGTCGTGGAGCGGCCGACCGAGGGCGGCCTCGAGCATCTCGGTCCAGTGCGGGTGGTCCGCGGTGCCGATGATCGACACCCAGTCGTCCCGGGACAGCTCCAGCCCGTGGTCGGCGAAGCTCTCGGCGACGGTCAGGAACTCCGACGTCTCGGTGTCGAGCACGAGGCCGTCGAAGTCGAACAGGATCGCGTCGGGCGCCACGGGACGATCCTGCCCGCTTCGCTGGTCCCGAACCGACCGGTTCCGGATCGTTCCGGACCAGCGAAGGCTCAGCGTGGGGTGAGGTGGGCGACCAGTGCCGCCAAGAGGCCATCGACTGTGTGGACGTCGGCCTCGACGTCGACGGTGAGGCCGTGCTCGCGAGCGGTGTCGGCGGTGACCGGGCCGATGCAGGCCACGACCGGCGGGACGGTGTCGCACACGGCGAGGAAGTTCCGCACGGTGGAGGACGACGTGAAGGTCACGACGTCGGCGTCGGCCGCGGCGGCGAGGTCCTCGGCCGACGGGGAGCCCTGGACCGTGCGGTAGGCCTCGACCACCTGCACGTCCCAGCCCCGCTCGGCCAGCCCTTCCGGCAGCACGTCGCGGGCCTCGGCCGCACGGGCGAGCAGGACCCGACCCCCACCGGCAGGCGGGTCGGGGAAGACCGCGAGCAGGCCCTCGGCGACGAAGCGCTCCGGGACGAGGTCGGCTTCGACGTTCCCGGCCCGCAGTGCGTCGGCGGTGCCGGGGCCGATGGCGGCGACCCGGGCGGTGCCGAAGGCACGGGCGTCGCGGCACTCGTCGAGGAGACGACGGGCACCGTTCGGCGAGGTGATGACGACCCAGTCGTAGGCCGCCAGGTCGGCGGCTGCGGCACGCAGGGCGGCGCCCCCGTCGGCGGGATCGTCGATGCGGATGGCGGGGATCTCGACCGTGTCGGCGCCGAGCTCGCGCAGGCGGGCGACGAGCGAGGACGACTGCGCCCGGGCCCGGGTGACCACGACCGTGCGGCCGAACAGCGGACGGCGCTCGAACCAGGCGAGGTCGAGCCCGGCGACCGCGCCGATCACGATGGTCGCCGGGGACTCGAGGTCCTGGTCGGCGAGGGTGCCGAGGGTGGCCCGGACCGTGCGCTGGTTCGAGCGGGTGCCCCAGATCACGGCTGCGGCCGGCGTGTCCGGCGCACGGCCCGCCGCCATCAGCCGGTCGCAGATCTTGGCGATGCGGCCGACGCCCATGAGCACGATGATGGTGCCGCCGACCCGGGCGACGGCGTCCCAGTCGACCGAGCCCTCCTCGCCGATGGAGGGGTCCTCGTGGCCGGTCACGACGGTGAAGCTGGTCGAGGAGAAGCGCTGGGTGACCGGGATGCCGGCGTAGGCGGGCACGGCGATGGCCGAGGTGATGCCGGGCACGAACTCGAAGGGGATGCCGGCATCGGCGAGCGCCATCGCCTCCTCGCCGCCTCGGGCGAAGACGGTGGGGTCACCGCCCTTGAGGCGGACGACGGTGGCGCCGGTGCGGCCGTGCTCGACCAGCAGGTCGTTGATGCCCTCCTGGGAGACCCGGGCGTGGCCGGGCGACTTGCCCACGTCGATGCGCAGGGCCGCCGCCGGCGCCAGGTCGAGCAGCTCCTCGGCGGAGAGGCGGTCGTGGACCACGACGTCGGCACGGCGCAGCAGCTCGGCGCCCCGGACGGTCAGCAGGCCGGGATCTCCGGGGCCGGCGCCGACGAGGTACACGGTCATGGCGGGCACCTTACGATCCGCGCGGATCGATGCATCCCAGCGTGACGGGCTGGCGGCTCCGCCGCCGGAGGGCACCGTCCCATGGGTCGCCTCGCCTGCGGCTCGGCTCCTTACGATCCACTCTGACTCGCCCCTAGCCTGGCCCGGTGGCACAGGACGAGCGCTTCGAGGACGTGGTCGATCCGGTCGACGGCACCCGGTGGCGCATCGACGTCGGCTTCCTCGAGTCGAGCTGGACCTGCCTCTGGGGCAACGGCTGCAAGGGCATCCTCGACGAGCCCGCCGAGTCGCTGATGCAGGGGTGCTGCTCCGTCGGGGCCGAGATGCTCGACGAGGACGAGGCCATGCTCGTGGCCGCCCTCGGTGCCACGCTGGGACCCGACGAGCTCCAGCACCACGACCACGCGCGCGAGCACGGCTTCTTCACCGACGAGACCCGCACGAACACCGCCGTGGTCGACGGGGCCTGCATCTTCTTCAACCGGCCGGGCTTCGACGGCGGCACCGGGTGCGCACTGCACCTGGCCGGCGTGGCGGCGGGCGAGTCGGTGCTCGACTGGAAGCCGGAGGTGTGCTGGCAGCTGCCGCTGCGGATCGACCGCGACGGCGATGCCGCCACCCTCCGCCGGTGGACCCGGCGCGACTGGGGATCCGATGGCGAGACGATGCACTGGTGCTGCACCGAGCGCCCGACCCGGCCGGGCGACGCCGACGCCTACGTGGGCGCCCGACCCGTGATCGAGTCGCTCGCCGAGGAGATCGAGGCGCTGGTCGGTCCGGACGTGATGGTCGAGATCACCCGGCGCACCCGCGGCTGAGCCGACCTGCGACGGGAGGGCTGCCAGTTCCGGACGGCCGTGCGACGGGAGCGCTGCCAGTTCCGGACGGCCGTGCGACGGGAGGGCTGCCAGTTCGGGGCGGGCGTGCGACGGGAGCGCTGCCAGTTCGGGGTGGGTCGTCAGCCGAGGAGCTCGTCCACCGGGAGCAGGGCGATGCCCTCGGCGCCGATGGCGTCGGCGTCGGTGCCCCGGACGACCGCCCGCTCGAGGCGGGAGCCGTCGTCGGCGCCGACGACCATCCGCAGGGTGATCTCGCTGGCCGGGTCGTCGTCGGCGAGGGTGGCGTGGGCGCCGGCCGGCAGGTCGCAGTCGCCGCCCAGGGCCACGAGGAAGGAGCGCTCCGCGTCGACCCGGCGCCGGCTGGGTGCGTGCTCGATGGCCCGGAGCAGCTCGATCGTGGCGTCGTCGTCGGCCCGGCACTCGATGGCCAGGGCGCCCTGCCCGACCTGGGGGGTCATCACGTAGGCCGGCAGCCAGTCGGTGATGGCGGCCTCCATGTCCTGGCGGAGCAGCGCGGCGCCGGCGGCGATGATCGCCGTGATGCGCTGGCCGGCGAGCTCGCCGTCGGCCACCGTGGTCCCGGCGGTGGCGACCCGCCGCTGGATGTTGCCGCGCAGCTCGACGAAGCGCAGGTCGGGGCGCAGGTCCTGGAGCTGGACGCGCCGGCGGTTGGAGCCGGTCGCCACCACGGCGCCGACCGGCAGGTCGACGAGCGCGGCCCCGACCAGCACGTCGCGCGGGTCGCCGCGCTCGGGCACGGCCGCCAGCACGAGGCCGGGGACGGTCTGGGACGGCAGGTCCTTCGCCGAGTGCACGGCGAGGTCGGCCCGCCCGTCGAGCACGGCCTCCTGCACCTCCTTGGCGAACAGGCCCTTGCCGCCCAGCTCGGAGATCGGCGTGGTCAGGTCCTTGTCCGGCGCCGAGGTCAGCAGCACCGGCTCGACCTCGAGGCCCGGGTGCGCCGCCTGCAGCAGGGCGATGACGTGCTCGGTCTGCCAGCGCGCCAGCGGCGACGAGCGGGTGGCGGCGCGCAGCTTCACGTCGCCGACGCTACGGAGTCGCGTCCAGAACCGGAAACGGATGCGACGGAGCCGCGTCCAGTTCGGGGGAGGTGCTCAGGAGTCGATGTCGAACAGGTCGCGCAGCGCCTGGACCAGGCGGTCGCCCTTGGCCGTGCCGGCCGCCTCGCGCAGCGACACGGTGGGCTGGTGCAGGAGCTTGGCGACGAGACCCTGGGTGAGCTTCTCGATCGAGGCCAGCTGGGCCTCGTCGAGGTCGCCGAGGCGGGCGCGGGCCCTGGCCAGCTCGGCGGCCCGCACGGCTTCGGCGGACTCCCGCAGCGCCACGATGACGGGGGCGACCTCTCGGGCCGAGGTCGCGGCCTGGAAGCGCTCGAGCTCCTCGTCGAGGATGACCCGGACGGCGTCGATCTCGCGACGGCGCTCGGCGAGGCCCCGGTCGGCGAAGGCACCGAGGTCGTCCATGTCCAGCACCGTGACCCCGGGGACCTCGGCCACGGAGGGTTCGATGTCGCGGGGTACGGCGATGTCGACGAGCACGATCGGCCTGCCGCCGCGCGCCGCCATGGCGCCTTCCACGTCGGCCCGGGTGAGCAGGACGGACGAAGCGCCGGTGGAGGTGAGCACGACGTCGGCGTCGACCAGCTCGTCGGTGAGGTCGGCGAAGCGGATCGCCCGACCCCCGACGGTGGCGGCGAGCGCCTTGGCCTTGTCGTGGGTGCGGTTGGCCACGGCGAGCTCGGCGACGCCGGCCGCGGCGAGCGACTCGACCATGGACGAGCCCATCTCGCCGGCGCCGAGCACGATGGCCCGGCGGCCCTCGAGGGAGCCGAGGTGCTGGGCTGCGAGGGCGACGGCGGCGTAGGACACCGAGGCGGTGCCCTGGCCGATGCCCGTCTCGCTCCGGGCCCGCTTGCCGGCCTCGAGGGCGTGGCGGAAGAGCAGGTTCAGGGTGGTGCCGGCTGCGTCTTCGCGGCGGGCCTTCTCCCAGGCCGTCTTCACCTGCCCCTGGATCTCGTGCTCGCCGAGGACGGCGGAGTCGAGGCCGGACACGACGTCGAAGAGGTGGGCGACGGCGGCCGAGTCGTGGTGCACGTAGAGGTGGTCGGCGAAGTCCTCGGGGTCGAGGAAGGCGAGCTCGGCCAGGACCGAGCGCACGTCGGCGTACCCGCCGTGGAACTTCTCGGCGACGGCGTAGACCTCGGTGCGGTTGCACGTGGAGAGCACGACGGCCTCGGACACGTGCTCCTTGGTGAGCAGGCCGTGCAGCGTCTTGCCGAGGGCGGCGTCGCCGACGGTCATCGCCTCGAGCACCTCGAGCGGTGCGGTGCGGTGGTTCACCCCGATGACGACGACAGGCATGATCTCAGCAGTTCCAGCGCTTCGTTTCGGCGGTCGGCACGCAGCAGATCGAGAAGCCCGGCATCGAGGGCCTCCTGCCACTTGAGTCCCTCGGTTGAACGACCCTGGGCCTTGATGGATTCCCTCTCGGCCGAGAGGATCTCCACCAGGGCATCGTATTCCGGTCCGAACTCCGCTTCGAATCGCCTCCGGAGCCAGGTGGCCAGCGCGGGGCTGTGGCCGCCCGTCGCGACGGTGACCAGCAGCGTGCCGCGACGCACCCGCGCAGGCAGCGTGAAGGTGCAGTTGGCCGGGTCGTCGGCGGAGTTGACCCACACGCCGGCGGCGTCGGCGTCCAGGAACACCTGGTGGTTGACGTCGGGATCGCTCGTGGCGGTGACGACGAGCCGGTGCTCGGCGGCCTCCGGGCTGGCGTACGTGCGGCGCTCGATCCGGACGATCCCGTCGGCGGCCAGGGACGCGAGGTCATCGGTCACATCGGGGGCGATGACCAGGATCTGGTCTGCGCCGCCGTCGAGCAGGCCCTCGACCTTGGACGTGGCGACCGGACCGCCCCCGACCACGAGCACCGACCGGCCGCGCAGCACCAGGTTCACGGGGTACTGCGGGCCGTCGACCGGCATCGCTACTCCACGCCGTGCTGCTGGTAGAAGGACAGGATCTGCATCTCGACGGCGAGGTCGACCTTGCGGAGCGAGACCTCGGGCGGGACGTTGAGCACGGTCGGGGCGAAGTTCAGGATCGAGCGGACGCCGGCGGCGATGAGCTCGTCGGCCACGGCTTGGGCGGCGGGCGCAGGCGTGGCGATGACGCCGATGGCGATGCCCTCCTCGGCGACCACCTGGGCGAGCTCGTCGGCGTGGCGCACGACCAGGTCGCCGAAGGTGCGCCCGACGACCTCGGGGCTGGCGTCGACGAGGGCGGCGACCGGGTAGCCGCGGTTGCCGAAGCCGCCGTAGTTGGCGAGGGCGGCGCCGAGGTTGCCGATGCCGACGATGACGACGGGCCAGTCCTGGGTCATCCCGAGCGCCCGGCGCATGTGGGCCTGCAGGTACTCGACGTCGTAGCCGACGCCCCGCGTGCCGTAGCTGCCGAGGTAGGAGAGGTCCTTGCGGACCTTCGCCGCGTTGACGCCGGCCGACTCGGCCAGCTGCTCGCTGCTCACCGTCGGGGTCTGCGGGCCGAGCTCCAGGAGGCTGCGCAGGTAGATCGGCAGGCGCGCCACCGTGGCGTCCGGGATGCGCTTGCCGCCACGCTCGACCACGGCACGAGGGTAGGGCTCGTTCACACGTTCACAAAGTCCCGGGCCGGGTGTGGGGGCGCCCCTCCTCGCCGTCAGCCGGCGGTGCGGACCGAGCCCAGCTCGTGCTTGCGCACCTTGCCGCCGAGGCCGCTCGGGAGGGAGTCCACGAACCACACCTTCTGCGGGCACTTGTAGCGGGCGAGGCGCTGCTCGCAGAACATGATGAGGTCGTCCTCCTCGAGCGAGGCGCCGTCTGCCGCCACGACGTAGGCCTTCACCGCCTCACCGGAGTGGGGGTGCTGCACGCCGACGACGGCGGCGGCGGCGACGCCCGGGTGCTCGACGAGGATGCTCTCCACCTCGGCCGGGTAGACGTTGAAGCCCGACACGATGATGAGGTCCTTGAGCCGGTCGACCACGAACAGGAAGCCGTCGTCGTCGACGACCGCCAGGTCGCCGGTCTTGAGCCAGCCGTCGGGCGTGAGGGCCTGGGCGGTGGCCTCGTCGTGCCCCCAGTAGCCCCGGAACACGTTGGGCCCCTGCACCCAGATCTCCCCGACGTCGCCGACGAGCACGTCGTGCCCGTCGGCGTCGATGAGTCGCACGCGCACGCCGGGGAGGGGCGCGCCGATGCTGCCGGGCGGGGCGGGGATGCCGGTGGCGGTGGTGACGACCGGCGACGCCTCGGTGAGGCCGTAGCCCTCGTCGATCGCGACCCCGAAGCGGGAGCGGATGGTCTCGCGCACGCTCGGGTCGAGCTTGGCGGCGCCGGAGCCGGCGATGCGCACGCCGGCCAGCGCGCCGGGGTCGGCGCTCGGCAGGTGCGCCCACGCCGTCCACATGGCCGGTGCGCCGGCGACGATCGTGACCCCGTGCTTCTGGATCGACTCGAGCGCCGACTCGGGATCGAAGCGCTCGACGGCCAGCACGGAGCCGCCGGTCTGCAGGGCCATGCCGAGCACCACGTTGAGGCCGAAGATGTGGAAGAAGGGCAGGACCCCGAAGGTCACGTCGGCGCTGGTCTGCTCCCGGCTCGGGTTGGCCCGCATCTGGCCGAGGTTGGCGAGCAGGTTGCCGTGGCTGAGCATGGCCGCGCGAGGGAACCCCGCGGTGCCGGAGGTGAACATCAGCAGCGCGAGGTCGTCGTCCTCGCGCGGCACGACGGGCACGGGCTCGGCATCCATGAGGTCGTCGAGGCGGACGGCGTCGTCGACCACGAGCTCGCCGGCGTCGGCCTGCACGACCAGGCGCAGCTCGGGGACGGCCGACCGGTCGATGTCGGGCAGGACCCGCTTGCCGGTGGGCCCGACGATGACGGCCACCACGCCGACGTCGGCCAGCTCGTTGGTGATCTCGGGGCCAGGGCTCGACGGGTTCAGGGGGACCGCCACCGCACCGACGCCGAGCACGGCCAGCCAGCTGATGACGAAGTACCAGTTGTTCGCGGCGATGAGCGCCACCCGGTCGCCCGGCTGGATGCCTGCCGCGATCAGGCCGCCGCGCAGCCGGGCGGCCTGCTCGCGCAGCTCGCCGTAGGTGGTCTCCTTGCCTCGCGAGATCAGCGCCACGTTCGTCGCAGGGTGGTCGTCACAGATCTCGGCGAGGTTCACCCCGGCAGTTCAGCACGTCGGCCCCGTCCGATGCCGACCGCTGCCTCCCGGTAGACATGCGACGTGCACGACGGGATCGTCACCGAGGGCCTGACCCGGCTCTTCCCCGGTGGGGTCGGCCTGGCCGACCTGTCCCTGGAGGTGGCTGCGGGCGAGGTCCTGGCGCTGCTCGGGCCGAACGGCGCCGGCAAGACCACCACCGTCCGCCTCCTCAACGGCGTGCTGCGGCCCGACCGTGGCCATGCGCGGGTCCTCGGCCTCGACCCGTCCGTCGACGGCCAGGCCCTCCGACGCCGCACCGGCGTGCTCACCGAGCACGCCGGCCTCGACGACCGCCTGACCGCCCGGGAGAACCTCCACTACGCGGCGCGGATCCGCGGCCTCACCGGTCCCGCCGTGCAGGCCCGCATCAGCGAGCTGCTGGCCCGCTTCGGCATGGCCGACCGGGCCGACCAGCCCGTCCGGGGCGCCTCCACCGGCCAGCGCAAGCGCCTCGGCCTGGCCCGGTCGCTCCTGCACGACCCCGAGGTCCTGTTCCTCGACGAGCCGACGTCGGGCCTCGATCCGACGGCCACGCGCGACGTCGTCGAGCTCATCGGCAGCCTCGCCACAGAGCACGGCCGCACGATCGTGCTCGCCACGCACTTCCTCGGCGAGGCGGGCCGCCTCGCCGACCGCATGGCCGTGCTCGACCGCGGCCAGCTGGTGGCCTACGGCCGCCCCGGCGACCTGGCCGACGAGCTGTGGGACGGCCTCGAGGCCGAGGTCGACCTCGGCGGTCGGGCCACCGGCGAGCAGCTGGATGCCATCGCCTCGGTGGCGGGCGTGCTCACCGCCGAGCCGTGCCCGGCCGGCGCGGTCCTGCGGGTCGAGGGGCGCGAGGTGCTGGCCCACGTGGTGGCCGGCCTCGTCCGGGCCGGGTCCGACGTGTACGCGGCCGTGCCCCGCCCGCCGACCCTCGAGGACGTGTACTTCGAGATCGAGGCCCGCCGGGCCGCGGCCGCCGGGCTGCCGTCGCCCGACGAGGCGGGGGTGGCGACGTGAGGCGCACCGAGTGGACGGCCGTGTGGGGCGTGGTGGCCAAGGACCTGCGCGCCGTCGTGCGGTCGAAGTCCGTCGTGATCCCGATGCTCGCCGTGCCGGTGCTGCTGATGGTGTTCCTGCCCGGGGCCATCGGCCTCGCTGCCCGGGCCGCACCCGGCGTGCAGGTCGAGCGGCTGCTCGGCGACGTGCCGGGCGACCTGGCCCGCCCGATCCTGGACCTGCCGGTCGAGGAGCAGCTGATCGTGCTCGTCAACGGCTACCTGCTCGCCCCGCTGTTCCTCATCGTGCCCCTGATGGTCTCGGCCGTGCTCGCCGCCGACGCGTTCGCCGGCGAGAAGGAGCGCAAGACCCTCGAGTCGCTGCTGCACTCCTCGATCAGCGACCGGGACCTGTTCGTGGCCAAGTTCCTCTCCGCCTTCCTGCCCGCCCTCGCCGTGTCGTGGCTGGGGTTCCTGGCGTTCGTGATCGTCGCCAACGCCGTGGCCTGGCCCGTCATGGGCCGGATCTTCGTGCCCACCCAGCTGTGGGGCGTGATGATCCTCTGGGTGGCGCCGGCCGTCGCGACGCTCGGCCTCGCCGTGATGGTGCGGGTGTCGGCCCGCACGCACACGGCGCAGGAGGCCAACCAGCTCGGCGGCGCCGTGATCCTCCCGCTGATCTTCCTCGCCGTCGGGCAGTCCACCGGCCTGCTGCTCGTGAGCCTCCCCATCGCCGGCGCCATCGGGGCGGTGATCTGGGCCATCGCCCTGCTGCTGCTCCGGGGCGGGGTGAAGCGCTTCACCCGGGACGCCCTCGTCGCCCAGGTCTGAGCGAACCCTGCGGGTTCGTCGGCGGATGCTTCGCATCCGCCCTGCGGTGTGACGTCCCGGCAATCCGGACACGTCGGGCACTCCGAACACTCCCCCGTGAGCTTCGACCTGGCGACCTACAAGCGATCGAGCGACCGGCTCGACGTCGACGACATCGACTTCGACGCGTTCCGCGACCAGCCCCTCGCTCCCGAGCACCTGCGCTGCCTGCGCTACATGCACGACGTCGAGAACCACACGTCCTGCTACCTGCGGAACCTGCTGAACACCCGGGCCCACCACGACCCCGAGATCACCACCTTCCTCACCCTGTGGAACCACGAGGAGTTCTGGCACGGCGAGGCCCTGGCCCGGGTGCTGGCCGCCCACGACGAGCCCGACGGCCCCGCCCGCGTCGCGTCGATGCGCCAGCGGCTCGGATGGCGCATCACCGCCAGCCCCGTGCTGTGGATGGCGTTCTCGGCCCTGACCACCCACTTCCTCGCCGTGCACATGACCTTCGGCGTGGTGAACGAGTGGACGACGCAGGCCGGCTACGTCCGCCTCGCCGCGCAGGCCCAGCACCCCGTGCTCGACGAGCTCCTGCGCCGGATCATGCGCCAGGAGGGGACGCACATCGCCTTCTACCGGGCGCGAGCGGTGGAGCAGCTCGAGGCCAGCCGGGCCGCGCAGCGCACGACTCGCCGCATGGTCCGCACCCTGTGGAGCCCGGTCGGCGCCTCGGTGATGCCCGAGGAGGAGACGCGCCACCTGGTCCGCACCCTGTTCTCCGGCCCCGACGGCGTCGCCGTCGCCGAGCGCATCGACCGGCGCGTCGATTCGCTGCCCGGCCTCGCCGGGCTCGACCTCATGGGCGGCGCGCTGGCGCGGTACCGCTGACGGTCCTGCCGCTAGGTGAGCAGGACCAGCTGCAGGGTCGCGGCGCCGATGATCAGCAGCAGCAGGATCGCCATGATGATGGTGGTGCTCGGCCTCATGGCCTACCTCCCTGTGGGCGCGGTCCGAGGCTGACCGGGGTGGTCACGCCGGCCGCGGGGTCGTCGTCGAGGCGCTCGAGGCGCACCTCCTGGCCGGGCCCGAGGCCCAGCTCGACGTGGGCGGAGCGTCGGTCTAGGGCGACGGTGAGCAGGCCGTAGGAGTCCACGACCAGTCCGACCTCGCCCTCCTTGATGCGGGCGTAGGCGTCGGCCCGCCGGGCGACCCGGAGCTGGCCGCCGATGCGCAGGCCGATGCGGTCACCCCAGTCGGCGACGTCGTCGGGGTCGATGTTCAGCTGGCAGTTCCCGAAGCGGTCGACCCAGAGCACGTCGCAGACGAGGGCGCCGTCCTCCTCGCGCATGACCGGGATCAGGCCGGGCACGAGCGAGCTCGGCTCGACCAGGTCGCCGAGCTCGGTCAGCTCCGTGCCGGTGCACAGGGCGGCGGCGACGGGGGCGAAGACGTCGCGGCCGTCGAAGGTGGGACCGGGCGCAGGGAGGTGAAAGTCGGTGTTGGTGAGCGACACGGCGCGGGTGGCGCCGCCGACCATGGAGACCGCGGGGGCGAGCACGCCGTTGTCCGGTCCGACCAGCACCGACTGGCCGTCGCCGACCTCGATGGCGATGCCACGGCGCTCGGTGCCCACGCCCGGATCGACCACCGCGAGCACCACGCCGGGGCACAGGTACTGGGCGCTGCGGGCCAGGGCCAGGCCGCCGGCGCGCACGTCGTGGGGGGCGATGTCGTGGGTGATGTCGATGACGGCAACGCCCGGCGCGGTGGAGCGCAGGATCGAGTGCACGATGCCCACGAACTCGTCGCCACGCCCGTAGTCGGACAGGAACGAGACGGTGTCGTAGGTCAGCGGCGCCATGGCCCTCCGACGCTACGTCCGGTCAGCCCGCTTCGGTGAACCGGTCGGTGAGGTAGGCGTCGAAGTCCTCTTCGCTGATGCGGAACGACTTGCCGATGCGCAGGGCGCGCAGCTCGCCGGACTTGATCAGCCGGTACACGGTCATGTCGGACACCCGCAGCGCCTCGGCCACCTCACGGGGTGTCAGGAAGCCGGGTCGCAGGGAACCACTGGTACGCGTCATGGAACGCCCCTTCTCTCTCCGTCGGAGAGGCTAGGGCACCGTGGCTCCTGTGGCCACTAGCAGGTGGCGTGGCCGGAGTGGTGGATGGTGCTCCTGTGGCTAGGAGCCGGCGGCCTCGCCGACCTGATCGGCCTTCACCGCTCCCCGGGTGCCCATGGGCTCGGCGTGCCCCACGGTGGAGTCCTTGGCCGTCTGGGCCTCGAGCTCGCTGTTGATCTCCGCGCCGAGGATGATGGCGAAGGCCGTCACCGCCAGCCAGAGCATGAGGACGATGACGGCGCCGATGCTGCCGTAGGTCTCGCCGTAGCTCCCGAAGTTGGACACGTAGACCGAGAAGGCGACGGAGCCGAGGATCCACACGATCGTGGCGATGACCGCACCCCACGAGACCCAGCGCCACTTCGGCGCGTCGCGGTCGGGGGCGTACCGGTAGAGGACGGCCAGGCCGACGGCGAACCCGACGGCCAGGCCGACGTAGGAGCCGATCTGGACCAGCACCTGACCGGCGCGGCCGAAGGGCAGCTGGTCGGCGAGGGCGGGGAGGACGGCGATCACGGCGATGGCCACGGTGGCGAAGAGCACGGCGCCCACCGTGAGGGCCAGCGACAGGCCCCGCAGCTTGAGGAACTTGCGGGTCTCGCGCTCGTCGTAGGCGGCGTTGACGGCACCGATGAGGTGCTTGACGCCGGACGAGGCGGCCCACAGCGCGGCGGCCACGCTGACGGCGAGGGTGACCCCCACGCCCTGCTGCTCGGACGTGATCTTCTCCAGCTGGTCCGAGATCAGGCTCCGGGCCTCCTCCGGGAGGGTGCCGGTGAGGTCGCTGACCTGCTGGGACACCTGGGCCGGGTCGGCGAAGATGCCGTAGAGCGAGACGAGGGCGGCGAGCGCGGGGAAGAGGGCGAGCAGGAGGTAGAAGGCGACGCCGGCGGACAGCAGGGGGACCTGGTCGTCCTTGACCTCGCCCTTGACCCGCACGGCGATGTCCTTCCAGCCCTTGGCCGGCACCTCACCGGGCGCGTCCGCGGCCCGGCCGCGCTCGTCGCCGTCCGCACGGCGACGTTCGTCGTGGTCGTCCCTGAGGTCGATCAGGTCATCCGTTCGCGTAGCCACGAGACGTCCTCCTTGATGTTCTCGATCGTGTGATGCGGCACCGGTGACAGCGCCTCGAGGTTCCTGCGACCGGCGGCGTAGGCCAGGGCCGCGACCAGCGCCAGCCCCAGGCCGACGACCAGGAAGGCCAGCCACGCCGGCAGGACCGCCGAGAGCCCGAGGCCGGCGGCCACGGCGAGCAGCGCGAGGGCCAGGTACCCGACGAGCACGGCGGCGCCGAAGCCCCGTCCGACGCCGGCGGCGTGGCGGGTGGCGAGCCGGAGCTCCGCCCGGGCGAGGGCGACGTCCCGGGCGAGCATGGCCCGGGCGTCGGCGGCGAGCTCCTCGAGCTGGGCCGCCGGGTCCGCATCGGAAGCGGGTCCGTCCTGGGTGCCGGGTTCGTCGAACCGCTCCGCGGCCATGGTCATGGCCGGTCGCTACCCGCTGCCCACCACCGCGCAGAACGAACGCCGGCGGAAACCGGGCCGGAGCGCCGGCCGGGGCGACGTCGGGCTACCCCGCGCCGAGGGCGACCGAGCGGTCGCGCGCGGCGAGGACGGCGTCGATGAGGGCGGCACGCACGGCGCGCTGCTCGAGGACGCGCAGGCCTTCGGCCGTGGTGCCGCCCGGGCTGGTGACCGCCGCTCGCAGCTCACCCGGCGAGGCGTCGCCCTGCAGGAACAGCGTCGCCGCCCCGAGCAGCGTCTGGCCGGCGAGCTGGCCGGCGACGTCGCGGGGCAGCCCGGCGGCCACGCCGCCCTCGATGAGGGCGTCGAGGACCAGGAACGCGTAGCCGGGGCCGGAGCCGGAGAGGCCGGTGACCGCGTCGAGCAGGTGCTCGGGCACCCGCACGACCGTGCCCACGGCACCGAGGACGGACTCGGCCCAGGCCAGGTCGTCCTCGCCGGCATCGGTGCCGGCCGAGATGGCCGCCGCGCCGGCACCCACGAGCGCGGGCGTGTTCGGCATGGCCCGCACCACCGCAGTGCCGGCGGGCAGGGCCGCCTCGATCGTGGCGATGGTGACGCCGGCCGCGATGGACAGGACCCGGCCGCCGTCGGCCGACCCGACGGCGGCCGCGACCTCGGGGACGAGGTGCGGCTTGACGGCGAGCAGGGTGCCCTCGGCGGCGCCGGGTGCGGCGGCGACGTCCACCGCCGGGTGGGCGCTGCGCAGCGCTCCGGCTCGCCCGGCGTCGGTCTCCACGACCCGGATCGACGTGGCCGGGTCGGCCCGCAGCAGGCCGGCCAGCAGGGCCTCGCCCATCTTGCCGCCGCCGACGATCTGCAGTGCTGCCCGGTCCATGGGGGACGACGTTACCGACGGGACGTCACGGGCCGGGGAGCAGATGCGGCCAGGCGGGTCGGCGCCACGTCCGGCTTCCCCGACCGGTCCGGGCACCGACCCGCACCGAGCACTCTTGCACAGGAGTGCATGAGATGCAACGAGAGTTCAGGACGGGAAGCGGCTGGCGAACCCGATGCGCAGGGCAGGCCGGAAGAACTGCTCGGTCCACGCGTAGAGCGACCCGAGGATGCGGTCCAGCTCGTCGTGGTCGACGGCGTGGTTCGGGATGGCGCCGGCGAGGAACACCGCCTCCTCCTCGCCGATGCCGAAGGCCGCGCCCATGAGCTTGGTGTTGCGTCGCAGCAGGTGCTCGAAGAACTCCGCGTGGTTCTCCTCGGGCGCCGGCATCACGTAGGTCTCGTAGTGGAGCGTGCGCTGGCGAAGCTCGAACCAGATGGAGAAGACGTCCTTCTCCTCGCCGTTGACCCGGACGAACCAGCGGTGGATCGCCGGGTCCTCGTCGCGCTCGACGGCGGCGACCACCGGGTTCTGCTCCCGCTGCACCTCGAGCCAGTCCTCGATGGCGGCGGCGAGGGCGGCGAGCTCGGCGGGGCTTGAGGCGTGCTGCACGCTCCCAAGTCTGGACTAGGCCGCGGCGCACTCCACCAGCGCCCGCACGGCCAGGTCGGCGTAGACCCGCCGCAGCCGTCCGGCCGTGACGGACCAGGTGTAGCCGCGGGCGATGCCGACGCCGCCGAGGGCCAGCCGCTCGGCCAGGACGGGGTCGCGCAGCACCCGGTCGGTGACGGCGGCCCACTCCCCCGGGTCGCGGCCGCCGACGAGGAACCCGGAGCGTCCGTGCTCGACGAGGGTCTGGAGGCCGCCGACGGCGGTGGCGACGACGGGGGTCCCGCAGGCGGCCGCCTCGAGGGCCACGAGGCCGAAGCTCTCGGAGCGGCTCGGCACGTGCACCACGTCGGCGGCCCGGTAGTAGGTCGAGAGCAGGTGGTGGGGCTGGGCCTCGACGAAGCGGATGCGGTGGAGGACGCCCAGGTCGCCGGCTTCCTCGACCACGTCGGCCAGGTGCGCGGCGCCGGCGGCGCCGCTGGTGCCACCGACGGCGAGGAGCACGGCGTCGTGGTGGTCCATGCAGGCGAGGGCCCGGACCGACACGTCGAGGCCCTTGAGCGGCTGGATGCGCCCGACGAACAGCAGCACCGGATGGTCGTCGGCCAGGCCGAGGGCGGCGCGGGCTCCGCCCCGCTCGCCGGGGCTGAAGAAGGCGTGGTCGACGCCGGGCGGCACGACCTCGATCCGGCCCGGGTCGGCGCCGTAGAGGTGGACGAGCTCGTCGGCCTCGGCGGCGGTGTTGGCGAGGATGGCGTCGGCGCAGCCGATGACCGACACCTCGGCCTCGATGCGGTGGCCGGGCTCGGGGTCGCCGCCGGCGGACTTGACCCGCCCGAGGGTGTGGAAGGTGACCACGAGGGGCAGCCCGAGCGTGTGCTTGATGCGGTGTCCGGCCACGCCCGACATCCAGTAGTTGGCGTGCACGGCGTCGACCGGGTGCTCGGCCAGGTGGGCCAGCACGCCGTCGGTGAACTCCTCGATGACGGAGTCCATCTGCTCCTTGGGCAGGTCGTGGGGCCCGGCGGGCACGTGCACGACCCGGAAGCCGGGCTCGATGTCGACCACCTCGGGCAGGTCGGGCGCCCAGGCCCGGGTGTACACGGTGCAGTCGATGCCGGCCTGGGCCAGCGATGCCACCAGCTCGCGCACGTAGACGTTCATGCCACCGCTGTCGCCCATGCCCGGCTGGACCAGGGGCGACGTGTGGAGGGAGAGCACCGCGAGACGCTGCACGATGGCGGTCAACGCCCGGCCTCCCCGGATGATTCCTGACCGACCTGATCGGCTTCGTCAGGATCCGCCGTCCCGGCCTCGACGCGGAAGGACCGGTACACCCGGATCAGCGCCTGGCGCTGGTCCGGGGTGATGGAGGGGTCGCGGAGGATCTCGCCGATCACGTCAACATCCCCACGGGCCCGCTCCAGGATGCCGGCGTGCACGTAGAGGGTCTCGGCCGAGATCGACAGCGCCCGCGCCAGCTGCTGGAGGATGTCCGCCGACGGCTTGCGCAGTCCCCGCTCGATCTGGCTCAGGTACGGGTTCGAGACGCCGGCCGCCTCCGCCAGCTTGCGCATGGAGAGGCTGGCGTCCCGCCGCTGGTCGCGGATGAAGGCCCCGAGGGCGCGCAGGCCGCCCTCCTCGCCGGAGGAGCCCTCGTCCGGATCCGGCGCGCCCGCGCTGCTCCCGGCCTCGGGCACGGTCAGGCGTCGACGGCGAGCAGCTCTCGCACCGCGTCGAGCAGCTCGACGGCGGAGAACGGCTTGGTGAGGTACCGGTCGGCGCCGGCCTCCTCGGCGGCGGCGCGGGTCTCCGCGTCGTCACGGGCGGTGAGCATCACGACCTTGCTGCGCGAGTGGTTGATCCGCCGGCAGACCTCGATGCCGTCGATGCCCGGCATCATCACGTCGAGCACGACGACGTGGGGACCGCGTGGGCCGTTCATGCTGTTGAGCAGCAGCAGGGCGGCCGGCCCGTCGGCAGCCTCCGTCACCGCGTAGCCGTCGGCCTCGAGCACCGAGCGCACCACCTTGCGGACCTGGGGCTCGTCGTCGACGACGAGGATTGCCGGGGACATCTCGGTCATGGCGGCAGTCAAGCAGAGCGCTCAGGGGAGCAGGCTGTCGACCGAGGCCTCGCCGGTGCGGTAGCGCCGGGTGAGCTCGGCCTCGATGGCGTCGATGCGGTCGAACAGCGTGCGACGCAGCTCGGAGACCCGCCGCTCGAAGGACTCGAGCGAGGTGACCACGGCGGCGAGCTCGCCGTCGTCGAGCTGGTCCGGTGCCGACAGGTGGCTCGTGGTGACGATCTCGTCGAGCTCGTCGGCGAGGTCCGGGTCGATGTCGCCGGTGCCGAACGCGGAGGGCAGCCGGCCGTTGCCGGGCGAGCGCGTGCTGTGGGCGAGCAGCTCGGGGAGCCGGGCGATGAGGTCCTCGAGGTCGTCGTCGCCGGTGGGAGTGCGGTCGGCGCGCCGGGCCCGCTCGGCCTCGGCGACGTCGAGGCGCCCCTGCACCATGCGGCGCAGGAACGACAGGCCCGTCTCGACGTCCTGGCACGTGGCGCGACGGGATCGCAGCTCGCGCATCTCCAGCGCCGTGAGGTCGCCGAGGTAGTCGTCGGCGGTGATGGTTCGGAGGGTGTCGCGCACGTTCGCTCCCGCAGGTCCGGCCGGTCCGGGGCCTGGTCGGAGGGTACCGCAGGCCCTGTGGGCGGCCGCTCTCAGACGACCAGGACGTCGAGGCCCAGGTACCAGAGCGGGGCGGTGAGCAGGAGGCTGTCGACCCGGCGCAGGGCCGGCGCGAAGGCGCGGGCGTGGGGCAGCACCGCCGAGGCCAGCATCTGGCCGGCGAACGCACCGGGAGCCACGAGCAGGCCGAAGGCGAAGGCCTCGCCGACGCCGAACGGCGGGAACCCGAGGGCGGCGATGGCGAGGGTGACGACGAGCACGGCCACCGAGCCGGCCAGCGGGCCCTCGAACGCGTTGGTGGACCCGGACCCGATGAGGAAGTCGCCCGTCTCGTACGCGGACACGAGCAGCACCAGCGACACGGCCGCCCACACCTCCAGGTCGGCGAGGAGCACGAAGCACCCGCCGGCGACGGCCGGCGGCAGCGCCGACTGCAGGACCAGGCTGGCCCGGGCCACGGCCTGGCCCATGTCACCGTCGCCCAGCTGGCGGGCGGCGAGCGCCACCGACCCGGCGGCGAGCAGCAGCACCGCCACGCCCATGGCCCGGGGGTGGACGGCGGCGCCGACGATGACGAGGGCGACCCCGCCGAGCGCCACCCGCGGATCGACCTGCGCGCCGCGAGCCCGCCAGGTGCGCAGGGTGTGGGAGCCGGCGGCAGCGAAGGCGACCCCGAACCAGAGGGCGGTGGCCACGGTGCCGAGGGCGAGCGCCACGATGGCGCCGGCGAACCAGAGGAGCCCGAGCCGGACGCGGGGCCCGTCGATGTCGTAGTGGACCAGGTAGCGGTGGCCCGACCGGGCCTTCAGCTTGCGGGACTGCTCGCGCCGCTTGGCCTCGGCACGCTCGTCCCGGGTCGGCTTGCGCTTCGCCGCGACCTTCTTCGCCGCCGGCGACGTCTTGGTGGCCTTCTTGGCCGCCTTCTTCGCCGGCGCTGCTGCCTTGGCCGGCGAGGTGCTCCGGGCCACGTCAGCCCCCCGAGACCGGGGGCAGCACGGCGACCTCGTCGGACGCCGCCACGGGATCGCCGCCCTCGGCGGGCTCGCCGTTCACCCACACGCGGCAGGAGCCGAGGAGGGCACCGAAGCCGGGGCCGTAGCGCTCGACCGCGGCGTCGAGCACCGCCTGCACGGTGCCGCCGTCGAGGGTGTCTCGGTCGGTCCCGGCGGCCTCCCGAGCCGCGGCGAAGAGACGGATCGTCGGCATCGACCGGGAGGCTACCGGGCTACCGTCGCCCGGATGTCCGAACCGTCCCGTGTGCTCGTGGTGCGCCACGGGCAGTCCACGTGGAACGCGGACGGCCGCTGGCAGGGCACCGAGGACCCCCCGCTGTCGACGCTCGGCGTGCGCCAGGCCCGCCACGCGGCCCAGCACCTCGGTGGCTTCGACGCCGTGGTCGCCTCGGACCTCGAGCGCGCGTCGGTGACGGCGACGATCATCGCCGACGAGCTCGGCATCGGCCCCGTGCAGACCGACCCCGACCTGCGGGAGCGCTGCGCCGGCGCGTACCAGGGCCTGACGCGGCCGGAGATCGAGGAGCGGTTCCCCGGGTACCTGGCCGAGGGGCTGCTCCCGCCCGGCTGGGAGGACGACGACTCGGTGCTGGCCCGTGCCGCCGGGGCGCTCGGCCGCATCGCCGCAGCCATCGGGTCCGGGGGCACGGCCCTGGTCGTGACCCACGGCGGCGTCATCGGCACCCTCGAGCGCGCGCTCGACGTGCCCCGCGGCGCCCGGCTCCCGAACCTCGGCGGCCGCTGGTTCACGGTGGGCCCCGACCACCTCGGCGCCGGCGAGGCCGTGCTGCTCGTGGACGAGGACGAGGTCTCCGTCCCGGGCCAGCTGTAGCCCAAGCTGCTGGGCTCGACGCCCATGTGACGAGAGTCACACGTCTCACTCCTGTCGTGGCATCGGACACAGCTCGATGGAAGGAGACCCATGTCCTCGAGCGCACCTGTGAGCAAGAAGAAGCGGATCGCCGTCGCGGCGGCCCTCACCCTCGGTCTGACGGCTGCCGGCCTGGGAGGTACGGCGTCTGCGACACAGGGCGCCACCCTCGAGCCGCTCGCCGGGGTCGATCGGTACGGAACGGCACGAGCCCTGGCGAACGAGACCTTCGACCAGGCGACCACGGTGTTCGTGGCCTCCGGGCTGAAGTACCCCGACGCGCTCGCCGCCTCCGGCCTCGCCGGGTCGGCGGTCGGGCCGATCCTGCTCGTGACCAGGGACTCGGTCCCCGCAGCGACGACCGCCGCCCTGGCCGAGCTCGGGGCCGAGAACGTCGTGATCCTCGGCGGCACCGCAGCGGTCAGCCAGGCGGTCGAGGACGAGCTCGCCCAGGACCACATCGTGACCCGCGTCGCGGGCGAGGACCGCTACGGCACCGCCGTCGCCATCGCCCAGGCGATCGCCGGGCGAGACGGCCTCGGCGCCTACGAGGGCCGGAACGCAGCGTTCCTGGCCAAGGGCACCGGCTTCGCCGACGTCCTCTCCACCGGCGCGATGTCGTACTACGCATCGGTCCCGGTCCTGCTGACCCAGCCGACCGCGCTGAACGCGGCCACGGCGGCTGCGCTCGACGACCTCGACGTCCAGGTCGTGATCGTGGCGGGGGGCACCGCCGCCGTGTCCGAGGCGGTCGTCGCAGCGGTGGAGGCCAAGGGCATCGAGGTGATCCGCCTCGGCGGCCGGAACCGCCAGGAGACCTCCACGGTGATGGCCGAGTTCGGCGTGCGCCGCATCATCGTCGCCACCCCCAGGGGCAGACCGAGGGTGCGCACGCTGCGGCAGTTGCTGGCCGAGC
>JAKFET010000115.1:0-23658 GCA_036675575.1 Acidimicrobiaceae bacterium | reverse complement strand
TCGAACCAGTCGGTGGCGAACGGCAGCCGGCACACCTCCAACCGACCCTCGGCCAGGTAGCGGTTGTTCACGTCGGTGATCTCGATCTCGCCCCGCGCGCTCGGCTGGATCGCCTTGGCCACCTCCACCACCGAACCGTCGTAGAAGTACAGGCCCGGCACCATGTACGACGACGGCGGATCCGCCGGCTTCTCGTGGATCGCCACGACCTCGCCGGCCTCGGTGAGCTCGAGGACGCCGTAGCGCTCCGGGTCCGGCACCCACAGGCCGAAGATCACCGCACCGGAGGGCGACGTGAACCGCTGCAGCTGCTCGCCCAGCCCGAACCCGTAGAACACGTTGTCGCCCAGGATCAGCGCCACGTCGTCGCCGGCGATGAACTGCTCGCCCACCAGGAACGCATCGGCCAGGCCCCGCGGCTCGGACTGCGCGGCGTAGGAGAACGAGCACCCCCACTGCGACCCGTCGCCGAGCAGCGCCTCGAACTGCGGCAGCTGCTCCGGCGTCGAGATGACCAGGATCTCGTTGATCCGGGCGTGGATCAGCGTCGAGATCGGGTAGTACACCAGCGGCTTGTCGTAGACGTGCATCAGCTGCTTCGACGTCGCCCGGCTCGCCGGGCCCAGCCGCGTCGCACGCCCGCCGGCGAGAACGATCCCCTTCACGGCCGGGTGTCTACCAGCGTCATCCGCACACCACGTCGTCCGCCACCGACCCCGACACGGTGCCGAGGGCCGTGGTCGTGGTGGTCCCGCCGGCGAGCGTCGTGGGCACCTGCTGCAGTGTGGTCGGGGTCTGCTCCACCAGCTCCTCCGGCGGGAGCGGTTCGGTGCGCAGGCCCTGCCAGTCGGCGCCGGTGACGACGGTGATGTCGTCCACCGTCTCGTCCTCGACCAGCTGGACGTCGCCGGCCAGCCAGCGGCGGACCAGGTCGGCGCCGGCCTCGGCACCGGGAGCGTGGCGAACCTCGGTGCGGGGCACGCCGAGCCGCTCGGCATCGCCCGTTCCGGCGATGGCGAAGCCGGCCTGGCGCAGCGCCGTCGACGCGGTGGAGGCCTCCCCCGGCGTGCCGGTGCCGTTCAGGACCCGCACCCGGACGGACTCCTCGGACACCTGCGCGGCGTCGCGCACGCGGAAGATGTCGAGGATCGGCTCGGCCTCGCGGGTGACGAGCTGCAGGACGGCGGCTCCGCCGACAATGTCGTCGACGACGGGGACCTGGTGCACGTCGAGCGACTGCGGGTCGAAGCGCCGGAAGGCGCGACCGAGGGCGAGCAGGTCGTTGCCGTCGAGGGTGTCGTCGATCGTGACCGCGTCGAGGGCGCTGTCGATGAGCTCGTCGAGGGTCACCGGGTTGCGCAGGCCGCGGTCCACGGAGCGCTCGAGGGCGGCGATGATGAACTGCTGCTGGCGCCGGATGCGCCCGAGGTCGCCGGTGGGGTCGGTGCGCCACCGTCCGCCGACGTACTCCTGGTAGGCCCGACTGCGCACGAAGCCGAGCGCGTTGCGCGCGTCGAGCGTCACGCACCCGGGCTCAGGGACCGAGAGGCCGCTGCGGTCGTCGCGCACCGGGTTCGGGAAGTAGATCTGCACCCCGTCGATGGCGTCGACGAGGCGGCCGAACCCCTGGAAGTCCACCTGCGCGTAGTGGTTCACCGGGATGCCGAGGTAGCCCTGGATGGTGTCCACGAGCAGCTCGGGTCCGCCCAGCTGGATCGCCTCGTTGATCCGCCCGTTGCCGTGACCCGGGATGGGGACCCACAGGTCGCGCGGCAGCGAGAGCAGCGCGGCCCGCGTGGACGCAGGGTCCACCCGCACGATCATCATCGTGTCCGAGCGCAGGGTCGACACCTCGGTGCGGCTGGCGGCCACCGGGTCGTCCGGGTCGAGGCCGGCAGCGGAGTCGATGCCGACGATCAGGAAGTTCTCGGCCACGGCCACGTCGTCGTCGCCCTCGTCGCTCGTGCTGAGCGTCTCCCCGATCTCGACGCGGGGGATCTGCCCGTACTTGTCGTAGCCGTAGGCGAGCGCGCCCGCCGCGAACAGGAAGCCCACCATCGCGAGGACGTTGGTGATGATGACCAGCTTCTGGAGCACGCTGCGCCTCGCCCGACGTGTCTCCGTGTCGGACATCACCGCCAGGGTACCGAGCGACCCCGGGCCGCCCGAGTCGGTGCCTCTACCCTCGCCCCGTGGCCCGGCTCGCCGACCAGCCGCCGCTCGCCGTCGTCGGCGAGCGGCTGTGCACCGACCTCGTCGACGTCACCGACGACCCCGCGTGCCTGGAAGGTGACGGGTTCTGGGCCGTCGTCGTCCCCTACGACGCAGCGCCGACGTTCGCCCGCTTCGCCACCATCCGGCCCGCCCGGCCCTGGCGCGGGCCCCGCTGGGTCGGCCCGCCGGCCGACGCCTGGTGCAGCTCGCTCGGCCAGGACCGCTTCGAGGCCGGCGTGCGCGCCATCCGCGCCGCCATCGAGGCGGGCGACGTGTACCAGGTCAACCTCACCCGCCAGCTCGCCGCCCCGGTCGCCGCCGACGCCGACGTCGCCGCCCTGGGTGCGGCCCTGGCCGTCGGCAACCCCGCCCCCTACGCGGCCGTGGTGCGCGTCCCCGGTGCGGGCATCCACGTCGCCTCTGCATCGCCCGAGCGCTACCTGCGCCGGGAGGGGCGCCTGGTGTGGTCGTCGCCGATCAAGGGCACGGCCGCGACGCCGGACGCGTTCCTGGCCAAGGACCGGGCCGAGAACGTGATGATCGTCGACCTCGTCCGCAACGACCTCGGGCGCGTGTGCGAGTTCGGGTCGGTGTGCGTGCCGGCGCTGCTGGCGGTGGAGCACCACCCCGGCCTGGTGCACCTGGTCTCCACGGTGGCGGGCGAGCTCGCGGACGGGGTCGGCTGGCCCGAGCTGCTGGCCGCGACGTTCCCGCCCGGCTCGATCACGGGCGCGCCGAAGCTGGCGGCGATGGAGGTCATCCGCCGGCTGGAGCCGGTGCCGCGGAGCATCTACTGCGGCGGCGTCGGCTGGGTCGACGCCGACCGCGGCATCGGGGAGCTCAACGTCGCCATCCGGACCTTCTGGATCGACCCCGACGCCGAGCACGGACCGGTGCTGCGGTTCGGCACCGGCGGGGGCATCACGCACGACAGCGAGCCGTCGGGCGAGTGGGCCGAGACCGTGCTCAAGGCACGGACGCTGCTGGCGGTCGCCTCCGCGTAGGAGCGAGGGCGACCGCCGGCGTGCTCAGCGGGTGCGGTTCGCGTCGACCGAGCGGCGCTTGGCGCCGCCGCCCTTGCGGTGCACCTTCGACGGCGAGCCCCCGTCGCGCTGCTTGCGCGGGCGGGGGTCGACGTCGACGACGCCGTCGGCGCCACGCCGCTCGCCCGGCTTGGTCCGGGCGTGGGGCTTGGCGCCGTCGCGTGCCGGCCGATCGTCACGACGGGTGTCGCGACGAGCAGCACGGTCCTCGCCGTCACGGGTGCGGGTGCGCTGGCGGTTGCGACCGCCGTTGCCTCCACCACCCCCGCTCGGCTTGCCGGCCGTCGCCTTGGCGGCGGGCTGGACCTTGGCGCGCGACGTGGCCTCGCGGTGACGGGAACCGTCCCCGAGGAGGCTGGCGTCGGGCTGGGTCACGACCTGGGCCAGGCCGAGGTCGCGCTGCAGGGTCTTGACGTCCTTGCGGTTGTTGTCCCGCACGAACGACACGACGACGCCCTGTGCGCCGGCGCGTGCCGTGCGGCCCGACCGGTGCAGGTAGGTCTTGTCGTCCTCGGGCGGGTCGAAGTGCACGACGCAGGCGACGCCGTCGACGTGGATGCCGCGAGCGGCGACGTCGGTGGCGATGAGTGCCTGCACCTGGCCCTTCGTGAAGGCCTCGAGCGCACGCGTGCGCTGGTTCTGGTTGCGGCCGCCGTGGATGGCCGCGGCCTCGACGCCGGCCTTGGCCAGCTGCTTGCAGAGGCGGTCGGCACCGTGGCGAGTGCGGGTGAACACGATGGTCGGGCCGGCGGCCACGACGGCGTCACGGGTGTGGTCGACGCGCTGCTCGTGGTCGATGGACCAGAAGTGGTGGGCCATGGCGGTCATGTCGGGCTCGACCTCGCCGACCTCGGCGCGCACCGGGTCGTGCTGGTAGCGGCGGGTCAGCTCGGCGATGTCGCCGTCGAGCGTGGCCGAGAACAGCAGGGTCTGGCGGTCCGAGAGGGTGCGGTCGAGCAGGCGCTTGACGGCGGGGAGGAACCCCATGTCGGCCATGCGGTCGGCCTCGTCGACGACGACCACGCCGACCTCGGCGAGGCTGACGCTGCCGCTGCTGATGAGGTCCTCGAGCCGGCCGGGGCAGGCGACGAGCACGTCGACCCCGCCACGGATGGCCTTGGTCTGGGGGCCGTAGCCGACGCCGCCGTAGACGGCGGTCACGGTGCGGTCGGCGGCCTTGGCCAGCGGCGCCAGCTCGTCCTTGATCTGGTCGGCCAGCTCGCGCGTCGGCGAGAGGATCAGGGCGCTCGGGTGCCCGGGACGGGCCTTCTTGGTGTTGACGAGCGTCGGGATGCCGAAGGCGATGGTCTTGCCCGAGCCGGTGGGGGCACGGCCGCACAGGTCGCGGCCGGCGAGGGCATCGGGGATGGTGGCGGCCTGCACCTCGAAGGCGCTGGTCATGCCGCGCTCGTCGAGGGCCGCGACGATGCGGGCGGGGACGCCCAGGTCCGCGAAGGACGGGGCGGTGTATTCGGGTTGCACAGGTTTCTCTCGATCAGGGTTGCTGGATGGCGCACTCGAATTGGTGCCGAACAGCAGTCAGGTCGAGGAGCGTCGGGCCCTTCGTGGCCCTCCCGCGTGAGCATGCTCCGAGGAGCAGGTGGTCCGGGGAGCGAGCTCGACCCGGCGCGGTGGGAGAACCATACCCGCCGCGAGCCCCCGTGCGACGACTCGGTAGCGTGCGGCCGTGCTCCCGGTCTGGCTCGACGGCGCCCTGCTCGACCCCGACGACGCCCGTGTCCCGGTGTCGGACCACGGGCTCACGGTGGGCGACGGGGTCTTCGAGACGTTGCGCACCGCTCCCGAGCCCGGCGGAGACCGCTGGGTGCCGTTCGCCGTCACCCGGCACCTGCGTCGTCTGCGTCGGAGCCTCGAGGGCCTGGGCCTGGAGCTGCACCGCTCCGACGACGAGCTGCGGGCAGCGATGCTGGAGGTCGCCGACCACATCGAGGGGCCAGGTCGCGTCCGCCTCACGGTCACCGGCGGCCCGGGACCCCTGGGTTCGGCCCGGGCCGACGTGCCCCTCACCGTCTTCGTGGCCGGGTCAGCCATCGACGGCTGGCCGGCGACGGGGGCGGCGGTCACGGTCCCGTGGGTCCGCAACGAGCGCTCCGCCGTCGCCGGGCTGAAGACCACGTCCTACGCGGAGAACGTCGTCGCCCTGGCCCGGGCGACCGCACAGGGAGCGTCCGAGGCGCTCTTCGCCAACACCGCCGGCCAGCTGTGCGAGGGCACCGGGTCGAACGTGTTCGTGGTGCGGGACGGACGGCTGTCCACCCCGCCGCTGTCGTCGGGCTGCCTCGCCGGCGTCACGCGCGAGCTGGTGTGCGAGCTCGCCGACGTCGCGGAGGAGGACCTGCCCCTCGCCGCCCTCGCCGAGGCCGACGAGGTCTTCCTCACCTCCTCCACCCGGGACGTGCAGGGCCAGCACCGCGTCGACGACCGCACCCTCGACGCCCCGGGCCCGGTCACCGCCGACGTCGCTCGCGCCTTCGCCGATCTGGTGGCGCGCGACATCGACCCGTGAGCCGCCGTCCCGGCCCCGTCACCGCGTCGGTGCACCGGGCCGCCGACCACGTGCTCGTCCGCTGGACGTCGGGCGACGCCGAGGGGTCCTGCCGCTTCGACCACCTGCCGGGCACGGCGCCGGCGTGGCTGGGCTCGGCCGACGAGCTCCTCGAAGGGGCCGATCGCCGCCTCGAGGGCCGGGTCCTCGACGCCGTCGCCGAGCTGGCCCGCAGCGAGGGGCTCCAGCTCGGCCTCTGGCACGACGACCAGGGCGTCGAGCTGCTGGTCTGAGGGCTACGCGGGGCGGAGGTGCACGACGTCGCCGACCGCGATCGTGCGCCGACCGCCCTCGAGGGGCTCCACCACCAGGTGGCCCTCCTCGGTGACGTCGACGGCGGTGCCCTCGAGGTCGTCGGCGCCCAGGTCGATGCGGACCTCGCGTCCGAGCGTGACCGACCGGGCGCGCCATGCGTCGAGGACCCCCACGACGTCGCCGGCGACGAGCGACCCGTAGTGCACGTCGAGCCGGTCGAGCAGGGCCTCCAGCACCTCGTCCCGCGTCGGGCGTGCCTCGCTGACGTGGTTGATGGCCACGGCGATGTCGGCGAGGTCGTCCGGCACGTGCTCGGGCCAGGAGACGTTGAGGCCGATGCCGGCGGCGACCGTGGCTCGTTCGTGGGACGACGGGGCGCGGTGGCCGGCGGCGATGTTCGACCCCGGCGACCACTCGGCCTCGGCGAGGATCCCGGCCAGCTTGCGGGTGCGCAGCGAACCGCCGGGCGCGTCCTCGACCACCAGGTCGTTCGGCCACTTCAGGCCGGGCCGGAAGCCGGCGACCGCCTCGACCGCCTCTGACGCAGCGACCGCCAGGGCGAAGGTCGACAGGGGCGCGACCGGGGCCGGCGGGCGCAGCAGGATCGTGCACAGCAGCGACGCACCCGGCGGCGCGGTCCACGTGCGACCGGCCCGTCCACGGCCGGCGGTCTGGTGGTCGGCCACCAGCACCACGCCCTCGGGCTCGCCGTGGCGGGCCAGCTCCATGACGTCGGTGTTGGTCGAACCGGTCTCGTCCACGTGGCGCACGTCGGTGAACCGGGTGCGGGACGCGCCCCCGGTCCGGGAGATGGCGTCGTCACCCTTCACCGCGATAACACTACGGAGTGTTTTCCAAGGTGCTGATCGCAAACCGTGGCGAGATCGCCGTCCGGGTCATCCGGGCGTGCAAGGAGCTCGGCGTCACGTCCGTGGCCGTCTACTCCGACCTGGATCGTGACTCGCTCCACGTCCGCCTCGCCGACGAGGCGTACGCCCTCGGGGGCACCACGGCGGCCGAGTCGTACCTGAACACCGAGGCCATCCTCGACGTCATCGAGCGCTCCGGCGCCGAGGCCGTGCACCCCGGCTACGGCTTCTTCTCGGAGAACACCGACTTCGCCCGGGCCATCACCGAGCGCGGCGTCACCTTCATCGGCCCGCCGCCCGAGGCCATCGAGGTCATGGGCGACAAGGTGTCGAGCCGCATCGCCGCCCAGGAGGCAGGGGTGCAGGGCGTGCCCGGCACCACCGAGTTCCTGACCTCGGGCGACGAGGTCGTGGCCTTCGGCGAGGAGTTCGGCTGGCCGGTCGCCATCAAGGCCGCCTATGGCGGTGGGGGTCGAGGCATGCGCGTCGTGCGCTCCGCCGACGAGGCCCACTCGGCCCTCGAGTCGGCCCAGTCCGAGGCGCTCAAGGGCTTCGGCCGGGACGAGTGCTACGTCGAGCGCTACCTGACCTGGCCCCGCCACGTCGAGATGCAGGTCATCGCCGACACCCACGGCAACACCGTGTGGATCGGCGAGCGCGACTGCTCGGCCCAGCGCCGGCACCAGAAGCTGGTCGAGGAGTCCCCGGCCCCCAACTTCCCCGACGAGGTGCGCCAGGCCATGGGCCTCGCCGCCGTCAAGGTCGCCGAGGCGTGCGGCTACGTGAACGCCGGCACCGTCGAGTTCCTGTACCAGGACGGCGAGTTCTTCTTCCTCGAGATGAACACCCGCCTGCAGGTCGAGCACCCGGTCACCGAGATGGTCTCCGGCATCGACCTGGTCGCCGAGCAGCTGCGGGTCGCCTCCGGCGAGCCGCTCTCGTTCACCCAGGAGGAGATCTCCCTCCGCGGCCACTCCATCGAGGTCCGCGTCAACGCCGAGGACCCGGCGGAGGGCAAGTTCCTCCCCGCCCCCGGCCCCATCGCCAAGCTGGTCCCGCCGCAGGGCAACGGCGTGCGCTGGGACGGCGGCTACGACTCCGGCGATGAGGTCAGCCAGTACTACGACAACCTCATCGGCAAGCTCGTCGTCTGGGCCGCCGACCGCGAGACGGCCATCGCCCGCATGCTCCGCTGCCTGGACGAGTTCGTGCTCGACGGGCCGGCCACCACCATCCCGGCCGCCGAGGCCATCCTCGCCCACGACGACTTCAAGGCCGGCGAGCACTCCACGAAGTGGGTGGAGGACACCCTCGACCTCACCGGTGTCCGCGACACCCCCGCCCCCGTCGGTGACGACGAGGTCGAGAAGGTCGAGCGCAGCGTCGACGTCGAGGTCAACGGCAAGCGCTTCGCCGTAAAGCTCTTCGTGCCGGCCGACCAGGTCGCGGTCGCTGCCTCCGGCGGCGGCAAGGGGCTCCCCAAGGCCCGCAAGCGGGCCGCCGGCACCTCGGGCGCCGCGCCCACCGCCGGCTCCGGTCGGATCGCCGTGCCGATGCAGGGCACCATCGTCAAGGTCAACGTCGCCGTCGGAGACGAGGTCACCGAGGGCCAGGTCCTCTGCGTCCTCGAGGCCATGAAGATGGAGAACAACATCGCGGCCGACAAGGCAGGCACCGTCGCCGAGGTCAACGTCGAGGAAGGCTCCTCCGTCGGCTCCGGCGACGTGATCATCGTCATCGACTGAGCCACAAGTTCCCGTCAAGCGCGGGGCCGGAGGTGCCGATCCCTCCCAGGTGACACGAATCGCACGGCCGATCGGAGCGCTCGTCGCCCTGTTCGCGCTGCTCACGTCGGTGGCGGCGCCGGCCGCAGCCGACACCACCACCACGCTCGTCGTGGGCCTCGACGGGCCCGGTGCGAACGCTGCGCTCGCCGCCGCCGGGGTGGAGGTGTCCGACGTGGCGTCCGGCATCGACGCCGTGCGCGTGGAGGTCCCGAGCCGGCGCGCTGCGGCAGCCCGCGCCGCCCTGGCCGCGGCGCCCGGCGTCGACTTCGTGGAAGCCGACCATCCGGTCGCGGCGATGGTCGAGCCCACCGACCAGTTCTGGTCCCACCAGTGGGGGCCGAGGAAGGTCGAGGCACCCCGGGCCTGGGACGTCACGCGCGGGAGCTCCTCCGTGGTCATCGCCGTGCTCGACACCGGCGTCAACGGCGGCCCGGAGCTCGACGGCAAGCTCCTCCCCGGCCGGGACTTCGTCAACGACGACGCCGATGCCGCCGACGACAACCCCGGCCGGCACGGCACCGCGGTCGCTGCGGTCGCGGCCGCGGACGCCAACGACGGTGGCGTGGCCGGGATGTGCTGGACCTGCAAGATCCTCCCGGTGAAGGTGCTGGGGTCCGACGGCTCGGGTTCGACCTACGCCATCGCCCAGGGCATCACCTGGGCAGCCGACAACGGCGCCGACGTCATCGTCATGAGCCTCGGGGGCACCAGCGTCTCGCGCGCCATGCAGGACGCCGTCGCCTACGCCCGCACCAGGGGCGCCGTCCTCGTCGCCGCCGCCGGGAACTCCGGCACCGACACGCGGAACTACCCCGCCGCCATCACCGGCGTCATCGGCGTCGCCGGCAGCACGTCCAGCGACGATAGGTACCCCTGGTCGAACCACGGCCAGTGGGTCGACGTCGCCGCCCCCGGCTGCAACGGCGCTCCCCTGCCCGACGGCCGCTACGCGGACTTCTGCGGCACCTCGTCGGCCACCCCGCTGACCGCCGGGGCCGTGGCCCTCGGCCTCTCGCTCGGCGCCACCGGCCCGGTCGTCGAGGAGGCCCTGCGCACCACCGCCGTCCCGGTCGCCGGTGGCTGGGTCGAGCGGGGCCGCGTCGACGCGGCCGCCATGCTCGGCGCCGTCCAGGGCGCCGTGGCCGCCCCGGCCCCGGCCCCCGCACCGGACACGGCGCGGACCCCCGTCTCCGACGGCACCGGCGGCGACACGACCGCCACCGAGCCGGCACCCGCCCCCGCACCTGCACCGGCTCCCGAACCGACGGACGGGACGGCGCTGACCGTCGCCCGGGCTGCCGGATCCGACCGGGTGACGACCTCCATCGCCCTCGCCGAGCGTGCGTTCCCGACCGGGACCGACCGCATCGTGATCGGCCGGGCAGACGCCTACGCCGACGCCCTGGCCGCTGCGCCGCTGGCCGCCTCGCTCGGCGCCCCGGTCGTGCTGAACCCCTCCACGGCCCTGCGCGCCGACGTGGCCGACCTGGTGTCGGACCTCGGCGTGGACGAAGCCGTCGTCGTCGGCGGCACCGGCGCCCTGTCCGAGACCGTCGTACGCGACCTGCGGGCCCGGGGCATCGACGTCCGCCGGATCGCCGGCGCCAACCGCTTCGACACCGCTGGCCTGATCGCCCGTGAGGTCGGCGGCACCGAGGCCTACCTGGTCGAGGGCGTCAGCGCATCGGCCGCACGCGGGTGGCCCGACGCCGTCGCCGTGTCCGGCCTCGCATCGCTCCAGCAGCGGCCCATCCTCCTCACCACCTCCGGTGCGCTCCCGGAGGAGACGTCCGCTGCGCTGCAGCGGCTCGGCACCCGCACCGTGACCATCGTCGGCGGCACCGCGGCCGTGTCCGCCGCCGTCGCCGAGGACCTGTCGGCCCTGACCACCGTCCGGCGGGTCTCGGGCACCAGCCGCTACGACACCTCGACGAGGCTCGCCGACCTGGCGCTCGCCGACGGCGGGGCCGACGGCACCACGGTGTGGCTGGCCACCGGGCGCTCGTTCCCCGACGCCCTGGCCGCAGGCGCGGCGGCAGCCCGGGCCGGTGCCGTGCTCCTCCTCGTGGACGGGATGGACCTCGCCGGATCGCCCCAGCCGCTGACGTGGCTGACCGAGCGACCGGCCCTGCGGGACGTCGTGCTGGTCGGCGGCACGTCGACCGTCTCCACCGCCGTCGAGGGCGCGATCGACGCCCTCGGCTGACCGTCAGGCCCCGCGGTCCTGCCAGGTGCAGACGCAGACCTCGTTGCCCTCGACGTCGGCGAGGACCCAGAACGAGCGGGCGTACCGGTCGGTGACCAGCCGGCCGCCGGCCGCGAGGGCGGCCTCGACGCGCTGCTCGGCGAGGTCGTGGGGCACGGAGACGTCGAGGTGGAACCGGTTGCGCTCGGTGCGGGGGTCGTCCATCTGCTGGAACCACACCGGCGCCCCGAACCCGCGGGGATTCGAGAGGCTGCCGTCGGACTGCTCGCGGTAGTCGAGCACCGCGGCCCAGAACGGGCGGATGCGGTCGGCGTCCATCGTGTCGATGGCGATCTCCACCGCCTGCGCCGACAGCGGCTCGGCCGTCGCGCCGGCGTCGGCGGCGAGCCCCGAGATCTTGCGGGCCAGGTCGATGTCGTGGGTCGACAGGCCGTCGACGGCATGGGTGGTGAGCACGACCCGGACCCGGCCCGGGTAGGTCAGCGACACGTCCGGGTGGTGGTCAGCCTCTTCGGCGGCGTCGGCGATGGCCGCCACGAGGCGGCCGGCGGCGGGGAACGACGGGGCGCGGAAGTGGGCCTCGGCGGTGCGCAGCACGACCCGCCACTCGGCCAGGCCCTCGGCGGCGGTGAGCTCCTCGGCGGTGACCGGCGTGTACGGCATCAGTCGGCCGCCTCGGCGAGGGCCTCGGACAGGCTCGGGTGGACCAGGAGGCTGTCGACGATGTCCTCCACCTTGAGCCCGGCGGTCACGGCGAGGGCGATCACGGAGATCAGCTCCGCGGCGTGGCGTCCGACGATCGATCCGCCGAGCACGACGCCGGTGGCCGGGTCGGAGACGATCTTCACGAACCCCCTCGGCGCCGCATTGATGAGCGCCTTGGCCGTGGTGGAGAACGGCACCTTCGTCACGCGGATCTTGCGCCCCTCGGCGAAGGCGTCGGCCTCGGCCAGGCCGACGTCGGCGATCTCCGGCTCGGTGAAGATGGCCGAGGCCGCCTTGTCGTAGTCGAGGTGGCGGTGCTCACGGGTGTGCAGGCCCATCACGTGCTCGGCGATCTTGCGGCCCTGCATGGAGGCCACCGACGACAGCGGGAGGCGGCCGGAGAGGTCGCCGGCCACGTAGATGTGGGGCACGTTCGTCTGGAGGTGGTGGTTGTTGTCGATGTAGCCCCACTCGTTCACCTCGACGCCGGCGGCGTCGCAGCCGAGGTCCTCGCTGTTCGGCATGGACCCGATGGCGAGCAGGGCGTGGCTGCCCACGGCGGTGCGGCCGTCGTCGCAGAGCACCTTCACGCCGCCGTCCTCGGTGCGCTCGATGCCCTCGGCGCGAGCGCCCTTGTAGAGGCGGACGCCGCGATCGAGGAAGTGGGTCTCCAGCGCTGCCGCCACCTCGGGGTCCTTCTGGGGCAGCACCTGCTGGCGGGAGACGATGAGCGTCACCGCGCAGCCGAAGCTGGAGAACATCGAGACGAACTCCACGCCCGTGACGCCGGAGCCGATCACGATGATGTGCTCGGGGAGCTCCTTGGGCGGGTAGGCGTCGCGGGTCGTGAGCACCCGGTCGCCGTCGGGTTCGGCCCAGTCGGGGATGCGGGGCCGGGAGCCGGTGGCCAGCAGCACGGCGTCGGCCTGGATGCTGACGGCGCCGTCGACCGTGTCGGCGACGACCTCGTTGGGGCCGGCCAGGCGACCGGTGCCGCGCAGGACCCGGACGCCCTGGCTCTCGAGCAGCGTGGTGACGGAGGCCTCGAGGCGGTCCTCGATGGAGACGATGCGCTGGCGCAGGGCGTCGAAGTCGAGCTGCGCCTTCACGTCGGTGAGGCCCATCTCCTCGGACTTGTCGATCATGTTCAGGGCCGAGCCGGTGGCGATCATGGCCTTGGACGGGATGCAGTCCCACAGGTGGGCCGCGCCGCCGATGATGTCCCGCTCGATGACGGTGACGTCGGCGCCGAGCTTGGCGGCGTGGGACGCCGCTGCGTGCCCGCCGGGTCCGCCACCGATGATCACGAAGCTGAGCGCCATGCGCCGGATCGTACCGAGCACCGCGCCGGCGCCGGTCGGGCGACCGGAACCGTCAAGGCTGCGTTCAGGTGGCGGTGCGGGCGATCCGGAGCAGCCGGTGGTCGGGGGTGAACAGCTTCCGGGTCACGCCGGTGCCGATGACGACGACGTTGATGGCGACGGCTCCGAGGATGAGGAACATGATCGCCGCCTGCACGCGCACGGCGTCGACGGGGTCGACGCCGGCGAGGATGAGGCCGGTCATGGCGCCGGGCAGGAAGACCAGACCGACCGCCTTGGTCGTCTCGACCTGTTGGGTCATGGCGGCACGCAGCGCGCCGCGCAGCGCCGGACGGGAGGCGTCGGTCCAGGGCTGGCCGAGGGCCAGCCGGGCCTCGACGTCGGCTCGCTTCTCGGAGAAATCGCTGACGATGCGCCGTCCGGCGAGCACGGTCGACGTCATGGCGTTGCCCACCATCATCCCGCCCACCGGCACGATGGCGCGCGCCTCCGGCGGGAAGATCCCCAGCCCGAAGATGACGAGGCACGTGACCGCGGTCGAGGCACCGAGCGCCAGCAGCGCCAGCCGCAGCACGCCGGGCACCTCCGGGGCACGGCGCTGCACGGTCCACGCCGCGAACACGACCATGAACACCAGCCAGGCCCACGCGTACCCGATCGGCTGGTCCGGGTCGATGACCACGGCGAGCACGTAGCCGACGGCCAGCAGCTGGACGAGCGCCCGGCCGGTGGCCACCAGCACGTCGCGCTCGAGCCCGAGCCGGCGCCATGCCGAGATGCCGATCGTGATCGCGATGAGCGTGAGGGAGGCAGCGAGACCCCACCAGCCGACGTCACCCTCTGCCATCGTCGGGCTCTTCCTCGTCGTGGGCGTGGCCCTCGTGGACCTCGTCCTCGTGGTGGTGGTGGAAGGCCTCCTCGGAGGCCAGGTAGTGCTCGACCTGGTGCTCGTCGGCGAGCCGGCCGCCGACCAGGACGATGCGCCGATCGGCGATGCGGTCGGACTGGGCGAGGTCGTGGGTGACCCAGAGGACCGGCAGGCCGTCGTCGGCGACGCTGCGGCCGAGGGCCTCGAGGGCCTTGGTGGCGGTGGGGTCGAGGGCAGACGTGGGCTCGTCCATCAGCAGCACCTCGGGCCGGGTGATCAGGGTGCGGGCCAGGCAGGCCCGCTGGGCCTCGCCGCCGGAGAGCAGGTCCCCGTCACGGTCGAGGAACGACGCCGGCAGCCGCGCCCGGCCCAGCGCCTCGACCATCTCCTCCTCGGTCGCGGCCGGATCGGCGACGAGGAGGTTGTCCCGCACCGTCCCGGCGAACAGGGTCGGCCGCTGGAACACCATCCCGACGGTGCGCCGGAGCCGCAGGGGATCGGTCTCCGACAACGGCTTCCCCCGGAACCGGACCTGGCCGGCCGTCGGCACCTCGAGGCGGTTGCAGAGGCGCAGGAGCGTCGACTTCCCGGCCCCGGACGCGCCGAGCAGGCAGGTGATCCCGCCGCCGTCGGGGACCGACGTGGTGACGTGGTCGAGGACGACGTCGTCGCCGAAGCGCACCACCACGTCGTCGAACTCGAACAGGTCCACGGCGGCAGTATCGCCCGACGGCCTGGCGCCGTCGCGGTCACCGTGCGGCGAGCAGCGCCTGCCACGGGTGGTCCGCCTCCAGCCAGCCCGCCAGCCGGTCGAGCCGGTCGGGGTCGAGCGACGGGACCACCTCCCGAGCGTCGACGAGGTCCTTGGGTCGCTGGCCCTCGGACTTGAAGAGCAGCTGGATGTCCGGGGCGAGGTACGGGACGCCAGCCGGGCTCGTCAGCACCGCCTCCCTCCATGGCAGGTGGATGGTCGGGTCTCGCCGGTACACCCACCGCTCGTCGTCGCCCTCACCGACGATCACATCGAGCTCCCACGGGCCGTCCGGCCGGCGCCGACACCAGAGGTTGTTCTCGTGCCGGTCGGCTTCGAGCGGCTCCCCGTCCCAGATCCGCAGCACGCCGTCGGCGGCCACGGCGACCTGCCACCCGTCCAGCACCGCCGGCAGCGCGACGGCGTCGTCCCGGGAGATCCCCACGTCGACGTCGCCGTGGTCGCGCCACGACCGGCCGCAGTGCACCTCGAGCGCATGGCCGCCGGCGACCCACCACCGGAACGGCGCACCGGCGAACAGGCCGACGAGGTCGGCCAGGGCAAGCGGCTCCCACGGTCCCAGCTCGAGCGGAGTCGGCCGAGTCACGGCGCAGACCGTACGTCGGCGGCTTGCACGCGCACCCGGGCGCGCCGGTGACCCGACCTGGTGGTGGTCGGATCAGCTGGCGATCTGGTGGGTGGGTTGGTCGGGTGCTCGGGGCCGGCCGGTCCAGCGGGTGCCGTGGCGGTCGGTGGCGGTCCATCGGCCGTCTTCGACGGTGAGCGTCCAGCCGTACTCGTGGAGGAGCCGGTGGTGGAACCGGCACAGCAGCGCCCCGTTCGAGGTCTTCGTCGGCCCGCCCTCGCTGCGGTGGTGGAGGTGGTGGACGTCGCAGTGCCGGGGCGGTCTGGTGCAGGTCGGGAACACGCAGTGGCGGTCGCGGGCGGCGATGGCCCGGCGTTGCCGAGGCGTCCAGGTCTCGGCGGCGTCGTTGGCGTCGAGGATGTGGCCCTTGCCGTCGAAGAGGACGGCGACCATCGCGGTGTCGCACAGCAGGCGTTCGGCGGCGTGCTCGGTGAGGTGCCAGCCGTCGCCGCGCAGGACCAGGTCGTCGAGGTCCTCGACGTGGCGCAGGCCGGCCAGGGTGCGCAGGTCGATGTGCACGTTCACCCGCACCCCGGAGCGGCCTCGGGTGCGGCGTCGTGCTCGTCGGCGCCGACGGGCCTCTGCCCGGCGGAGTCGGCGGCGGACCGCGTCCAGCCGTTCGAGCGGATCGGTCAGATCGATGTCCATGTCGAGGGCTTCGTCGAGGTCGTCGGTGGGGGCCCAGCCGTCGAAGGTGTCCTCGGCGTCGATGTCTTCCCATTCGGAGACGTCGTCTCGGCCCTCATCTGCGGCGGCACCCCAGCGGGTGTCGTCGGGGTCGAGGGCGGCCCGGCACACGTCGTCGAGGGCGTCGGCCCGACGCTCGCCGAGGCCCCGCTGGTGGGGGGCGCCGGCGGGGTCGGGGTCGTCGGTCCAGGCGTCCAGGGCGGTGGCCACGTTCAGGAAGGCCGACGGGGACAGGTCGGCGTGGACCTCGCCACCGCCGAAGAGGCGTTGGGTCATGGTGAGCGAGTGGCGGGGCACCTGGCGCACGGTGCGTTCCTGGTCGACCAGGCCAGCCCAGTGACGGATGGCGGTCGACCAGTCCTCGGCCGGACAGCCTTGCGCGTTCAGGCGCAACAGAGCCGGAAGCGAATCGGCCAACCACGGTTCGCGCTCGTCGGTGACCGCTCGCCCCAGCACGTCGGCCCGGGACAGGGCGAGCTGCCCGGACAGGACGGCCTCGGCCAGGGTGGGGTGGCGGTGACAGAGCCCGGCGACCCGCTCGAGCCGGTGGGCCTCGGCCTCGGAGCAGTGCGTGTAGGCCAGCAGCCACCGCTTGGCCGACGTGGCACCAGCGGCGATCCACGCCGACGTCGGCCACAGCGCCAACAGGTCAGCGACCAGGTCGCGCTGGGCATCCTCCACCGCAGCGGCCGACGCCATCGCCCGGTCCAGCCGGTCCCGGGCCACGGCCGCGCTGTCGGCGCAGCGGGCGTAGGTGGCGGAACCGGTCATGACCCCATTCTCTCCAGACCCTCTGACAGGAACTTCCAGCGTCATGACCGGAGGAAACGCACCCCGCCCGATGTTCCGGGACGAACCTCTGGCCCGACAGCTCGATCGCCCATCCGGTGGGCACGGCCGTCGGCGCCGGGTACGTGCTGGTCCGGCGCCGGTGCACCTGAGGTGCTCAGCCGGGGACGGTCGCCCCGGGCGATCGGAGGTCCACGTCCACCGTCGTCCGCTCCTCCGGCACGCCGGCGGGCGGGTCGTCGGCGTCGAGCTGCACGGCGAAGGGGGCCTCCGGCAGCGCCGACCGCTCCACCGCCACCACGTAGGCCTCGGGGTTGGCGTCGTCGTTGCAGCCCTGGTGGACGCCGGGGACGACGAAGTCGCCGTGCACGAGCCGCTGGTCGAGGTCGAGCACGACGTCGTCCATCCGGATCTCGCAGCCGGAGCCATAGACCGCCCCGAACCAGACCACGACCTCGGTCTCGAGGTCGACCGATGGCGGTTCGCCGCCCAACCCCGCCTCCACCCAGAGCGATGCGTACTGCTCCTCGGTGGTGGCCACGCCGGTCCGGTAGGTGGACCCGGTGCGGTCCGTGCCGAGCAGGCGCCACCCCTCCCCCGACGTGGGCTGCTCCCCCGGCCGGATCACGTCCTCGGACGCCACGCCCGTCACGCACAGCCGGGGCCCGGCGACGGGCGCCAGCGGGGCGAGGCGCTCCTCGACCAGCTCGCCCACCCAGACCTCGACCAGACCGGTGTGCACGCCGTGGCTCCCGCCGACGTCGAACCCTGCGTCCTGCATCGCCCCGAACGCCTGGTCCCGCAGCGCCACCAGCTCGGCCTCGGTCCACCCGACGGGGACGGCGACGACCCCCACGCCGGGGAACCGCGCCTGCAGGTCGGCCTGGCGCGCCTCGGCGTCGGAGCTGAAGGCGACGGCGATCCACCCGCGGTGCTCCCGGTCGATCCAGAGGTCCTCGAATCCGGGCTGCTCGACGGCCCAGGCCCGGACCTCCTCGATCGGCATCTCGTTGCCGGCGTACACCGGCTCGTCCCGGTACCAGTCCTCCGGCGCCGTGACGAAGGGCGTCTCGGCGGGGCATCGCTGGAGGCCGAACGGGAGGTCGCCGGCCGGGGCCGCCACCACGGGCGCCGACGTCGCAGCAGCACCGTCGCTGCGCACCGGCTCGTCGTCGTCCCCACAGGCCACCACCAGCGACCCGACCACGACGAGCGAGCACAGGCGAAGGATCACCACGGGAGTCTGACGCCCCGGCACGGCCGGTGGTTCCCGGCGTTGGTTACGCCCGTGACCAGGGCCGTAACCTCGCCCCCATGGTCGATCATGCCGAAGGTTTCGACGCCCCAGACCTCGACAGGTGGGAGGCGGACCTCGCGAAGGAGCTGCGGGGCAAGCCGGTCGAGGAGCTGACCTGGACCACGCCGGAGGGCCTGGAGGTCAAGCCGCTCTACACCGAGGCCGACCTCGACGGCCTCACGCACCTCGGCGGCCTGCCCGGCCAGGCACCGTTCGTCCGCGGCCCGTACGCCTCGATGTACACGAACCGGCCCTGGACGCTTCGCCAGTACGCCGGCTTCTCCACCGCCGAGGAGTCCAACGCCTTCTACCGGCGCAACCTCGCGGCCGGCCAGCGCGGCCTGTCGGTGGCCTTCGACCTGGCCACCCACCGGGGCTACGACTCCGACCATCCCCGCGTCGTCGGCGACGTGGGCAAGGCCGGCGTGGCCATCGACTCGGTGGAGGACGCCAAGATCCTCTTCGACGGCATCCCGCTCGACCAGATGTCGGTGTCCATGACCATGAACGGCGCCGTGCTGCCGACGATGGCCAACTACATCGTCGCCGCCGAGGAGCAGGGCGTCAGCCAGGAGTCGCTGTCCGGGACCATCCAGAACGACATCCTCAAGGAGTTCATGGTCCGCAACACCTACATCTACCCGCCGGCCCCCTCCATGCGGATCGTCGCCGACATCATCGGCTACACGGCGACCCACATGCCGAAGTTCAACTCCATCTCGATCTCCGGCTACCACATGCAGGAGGCGGGCGCGACGCTCGAGCAGGAGCTCGCCTTCACCATCGCCGACGGCATGGAGTACGTGCGGGCCGCCCAGGCCGCCGGCCTCGACATCGACGCCTTCGCCCCCCGCCTGTCCTTCTTCTTCTGCATCGGGCAGAACTTCTTCGGCGAGATCGCCAAGCTGCGGGCCGCCCGCCTGCTGTGGGCCAAGGTCATGCGCCAGCTCGGCGCGAAGAGTGACAAGTCGCTGATGCTGCGCACCCACTGCCAGACCTCGGGCGTGTCGCTCACGGAGCAGGACCCGTACAACAACGTGATCCGCACCGCCTACGAGGCGATGTCCGCCGTGCTCGGCGGCACGCAGTCGCTGCACACCAACGCCTTCGACGAGGCCCTCGGCCTGCCGACCGAGTTCTCGGCCCGCATCGCCCGCAACACCCAGCTGATCCTCGGCGACGAGACCGACGTGACCAAGGTCGTCGACCCGCTCGCCGGCTCGTACTACATCGAGTCCCTCACGGCCGGCCTCGCCGACGCGGCATGGGAGCTGATCGAGGAGGTCGAGGGCATGGGTGGCATGACCAAGGCCATCGAGGCCGGCATGCCCAAGCTGCGCATCGAGGAGTCGGCCGCCAAGCGCCAGGCGCGCGTGGACCGGGGCGAGGACGTCATCGTCGGCGTCAACAAGTACGTGCCCGACAACGTCGAGATGGTCGACGTGCTCGACATCGACAACGCCGAGGTGCGCGAGTCCCAGATCCGCCGCCTCGAGCAGATCCGCGCCAGCCGCGACCAGGCCGCCTGCGACGCCGCGCTGCTCGCCCTGAAGGAGGGCGCGGCCGGCGACGCCAACCTCCTCCAGCTGTGCGTCGACGCCGCCCGGGCCCGCGCCACGGTCGGCGAGATGAGCGACGCCATGGAGGCCGTGTTCGGCCGCCACAAGGCCGAGGTCCGCTCCATCCACGGCGTGTACGGCGCCGCCTACGCCGACGACGAGCGCTACGCCGCGCTGCTCGCCCGCGTCGACGCCTTCGCCGAGGCCAACGGCCGCCGGCCCCGCATGCTCGTGGCCAAGATGGGCCAGGACGGCCACGACCGGGGCGGCAAGGTCATCGCCACCGCGTTCGCCGACTTCGGCTTCGACGTCGACGTCGGCCCGCTCTTCCAGACGCCGGAGGAGGTCGCGCGCGACGCCGTCGAGCAGGACGTGCACGTCGTCGGCGTGTCGTCCCAGGCGGCCGGCCACAAGACCCTCGTGCCCCAGCTCATCGAGGAGCTGCGGAGGTCCGGCGCCGACGACGTCCTCGTGGTGTGCGGTGGCGTGATCCCGCCCCAGGACTACGACTTCCTGCGCGACGCCGGCGTCTCCGCCGTGTTCGGGCCGGGCACCAACATCGTCGACGCAGCCGGCACGGTCCTGGACCTCCTGGCGGGGTGAGCCCCCTCGCCGACGACGTCCTCGCCGGCGATCGGCGCGCCCTCGGGCGCGCGATCACCCTGGTCGAGTCGACCCGGGCCGACCACCGGGCCGAGGCCGTCCAGCTCCTGGAGGCCGTCCTGCCCCACACGGGCACCGGCGTGCGGCTCGGGATCTCCGGCGCACCCGGCGTCGGCAAGTCGACCTTCATCGACGCCTTCGGGTGCCACGTCATCGACCAGGGCAACACGCTGGCGGTCCTCGCCGTCGACCCCTCGTCGGGCCGCTCTGGCGGGTCGATCCTCGGCGACAAGACCCGCATGGAGGAGCTGGCCCGCCGGCCGGAGGCCTTCATCCGCCCCTCCCCCGCCGGGCGCACGCTCGGCGGGGTCGCCCGCCGCACCCGCGAGGCCATGCTGCTGTGCGAGGCCGCCGGCTACGACGCCGTGCTGGTCGAGACGGTCGGCGTGGGCCAGTCGGAGACGGCCGTCGCCGAGATGGTCGACCTGTTCTGCCTGCTGGCCGGCCCGGGTGCCGGCGACGACCTGCAGGGCGTCAAGCGCGGCGTGATGGAGCTGGCCGAGCTGCTGGTCGTGACCAAGGCCGACGGGGACCTCGCTCCCGCCGCAAACCGGGCGGCGGCCGACCTGAAGCACGCCCTCCAGCTCCTGCGGCCCCTCCACCACTGCTGGACGCCGAGGGTCGTGCTGACCTCGGCCCACACCGGCACCGGGCTCGCCGAGGTGTGGGAGGCGGTGCTCGAGCACCGCACGGCCCTCGAGGACTCGGGCGAGCTGCAGACGATGCGGGGCGAGCAGGCCCGCCAGTGGCTGTGGACCGAGCTGCGCGAGGGCCTCGTCGAGCGCTTCGTCGCCCAGGCCGGCGATGCCGTCCGCAGCGCCGAGCTCGACGTCGTGGCCGGCCGCCAGCTGCCGACGGTGGCCGCCGACCGCCTCCTCGACGGCCGCCCCTGAACGCTTCACTGGTCCACGATCGACCAGATCCGGTCGGCCTCGGACCAGCGGAGGCGCTCAGCCGGCGAGCTCGCCCACGGCATGGATCGCCAGGCCGGCCAGGCCGCCGACGATCGTGCCGTTGATGCGGATGAACTGCAGGTCGCGACCGAGCAGCAGCTCCATGCGCGATGCCGTCTCCTCGCCGTCCCACTGGGCGATGGTCGTGGAGATGAGGCGGGTGATCTCGTCGCCGAAGGTCTCCACCACCGCGCTCGCCGCCTGCTCGGCCAGCTCGTCGACGCGTGCCATCGAGTGCTCGTCGGCGCGGAAGCGCTCGGCCGCCGACACGATCAGATCGGTCAGCCGCAGGCGCAGCGCCGAGCCGCCATCGAGCGCCTGGGTCCGCAGTGTCTCCTTGGTGTCGGTCCAGATCGAGTCGAGGAACGAGCGCAGGGCCGGGTGGTCGAGCAGCTCGAGCTTGAGCTCCTCGAGACGTCCCTGCCAGGCGTCGTCCTGCTCGAGGCGACCGATGATGCGGGCCACGGCCAGGTCGATCCGGGAGCGCAGCTCGTCGGAGCCGCCCACGGTGTCGCCCCGCATGATCGCCCGCACGCCGGCGAGCAGCCGCTCGAAGATCCGGTCGTCGACGACGTCGGGCACCCACCACGGCGATTCCGCCGAGAACCGCTGGCGCAGCAGCGGCTCGTTCTCCGCCAGGAAGGTGTCGAGGCCCACCAGCACCGCGTCGACCAGCTCGCGGTGACGACCCTCCTCGGTGGCGACGGTGAGCAGGCGCGCCCCCAGTGGGGCCACGTCGACCTCCGCCAGCCGGGAGCGGACGGCGGTCTCCAGCACGTGGACCAGGTCGTCGTCCTCGACCGCCTCGGCCATCCGCACGACGAGCTCGGCGACGTGGCCGGCCAGGCGCTCGGCGTTCACCGGCGCTCCGGCGGCGTCGCGCTCCAGCACCCAGGCGGACGCTCGGTCCGCGACGCCGAGGCTGCGCACGCGGTCGCTGATCGTGGCGGCGTTGAGGAAGTGCTCCTGCACGAACTGGCCGAGGGTCTGGCCGAACTGGTCCTTGCGGGCGACGATGACGGCGGTGTGCGGGATGGGGAGGCCGAGGGGCCGGCGGAAGATGGCGACGACGGCGAACCAGTCGGCGAGGCCGCCGACCATGGCCGCCTCGAGGGCAGCCCGGAGGTAGCCCATGGCCCCCTCCCGCTCGGTCGTGATCGCGACGACGAGGAAGGCCGCGGTGACCAGGGCGAGCAGGCCCGTGGCCCGGCGCTTGGCCCGCCGGATGTCCTGCTGGCGCGCCGCCAGGTCGGGCACCGGCGGTGCGGCGACGGCCGTCATGGCGCCACCGGGGCGTCGATGCGGGCCCGGAGCTCCTCGTACGGTCCGGTGGCCACGGTCCGGCGGCGCTGCTCGAAGGGGCTCGTCCCCTCGGCGACGCGCAGCTCGGCACCGCCCTCGTCGCGCTCCCGCACGAACCAGAGCTGGTCGTCGGCGAGCCAGTGGGCGTTGCGCCGACGGCCGACGCCGGAGTGCGTGGCCGAGATCTCGCAGAAGGCCGCGACGTCGGCACGCTCGAGACGGTCGTTCAGCACCCGGTAGCGGAAGGTCGACCCGCCGCCGCGCAGGCCGAGGTGGTCCCACCGGCCGCCCGGCGCCCCGGCGGGGACCCACGACGCCCAGGCGTCCCTCCGGGTCACGTCGTGGCCCGGCGGGACCGGCGCCGACGGCCCGAGGTACGGGTCGAGCAGCTCGCCGTCGACGAGCAGGACGCTGTGGAAGTCGACCACCGTGGTGGTGCGGTGGTGCTCCACGACCATCCGCACGTCGTGGCCGGCGCTGGCGAGCAGGGCACCGGCTGCGGTGCACAGCACCCAGCACGACCACGACTCCAGCGAGCCGCCGAGGCGGGCCTCGAGCGCCTCCGCCGGGTCGGCCCCGGGCGGCACCCGTCCTCCGTCGACGGCGAGCCACTTCGCGGTCGAGCCCGAGGGGAGCCAGCCTCGCAGCGCCCGGGTGAGGTCCTCGACCGGGTCGCCGGCGCCGGCGCCGATGGTGGCCAGGACCTCACGGGCGAGGGCGTCGTCGACGGCGGGGTACACGACCGACAGCATGCCGAGCCGCCCCCGGGCTCCACGACCTCCGGCCCACCCGGACCCGTCACCGGTTCTGACAGAAGCGGCGCTCGGGTACCGAGGGCGCATGATCGTACTCGGACTCATCCTGTTGCTCGTCGGCCTCCTGGCCGACATCGGCATCCTCGTCACACTCGGCGTCATCCTCGCAGTCGTCGGTGCCATCCTCGCCCTGCTCGGCACCACGGGGCGGGCCGTGGGCGGCCGCAACCACTGGTTCTGAGACCTACTCCCTCGCCGACTCGGCCTCGGCCACCGCACGGTGGTCGAGGTCCTGGTCGTCGTCGAGGTCGAACACCACCCGGCGCAGGCGCCCGGTGAAGGCGTTGGGCGACTCGTAGTCGCCCACCGGTGAGGCGCGATCCCGGCCCACGTCGAGCCCGCTCCAGGAGACCGTGACCAC
>JAKFET010000128.1:0-3956 GCA_036675575.1 Acidimicrobiaceae bacterium | reverse complement strand
CGTTGGAGAGCCCGGAGTCGAGGTTGTGGTCGATGGCGACGCGGTTCCTGGCGATCTTGCGGGCCAGGTCGACGAAGGCTGGCATGCGCGACCGTTGGGCCCAGGACAGCCAGCGGTCGAGGGCGTCCTTGCCGGCCTCTCCCTTCACGGCGAACACGAACCGCAGGCCCTCCTTCAATAAGTAGGCGCGGTGCAGCCGGGGGTCGGTCTTGGCGATCCACTCGAGCTGCGCAGCCTGGTGACCGCTGAGCTGGTCGGGGTTCTTCCAGAGCGCGTAACGAGCCCGGGCGATGCGCCGCGAGTCACCTGAGGCTCTGGTGCGCCGGACCAGGTTCCGCTTGCATGGCTGTTGGCGGCCGGCGGCTTCGTTCCAGGCCCGGCGACGCTCGACGTCGAGCGCGTCGATCGCCCACGCGACGATGTGGAACGGGTCGGCGCACTGCACGGCGTTGGGGGCCCGGGCGGCCACGACCCGGGCGATCCAGTCGGCCATGTCCGCTGACACGTGGGTGAGCAGGGCGGCGCGGTCGTCGCCGAGCTCGTCGAAGAAGGCGTGCAGGGCGGCGTCGTTGCGTCCCGGTCCGGCCCACACCAGCCGGCCGCTGTCGTGGTCGACCACGACGATCAGGTAGCGGTGGCCGCGCTTGTACGAGATCTCGTCGATCCCGATCCGACGCAACCCGTCGAGCCGGTCGATGCGCGCTTCGACATCCGCGTTGACCCGGGCGACGATCGAGCCGACCGTGCGCCACGCCACCCGCAACAGCTGTCCGGTCGCTGACTTTGAGGTGCGCACCGCGAGCCAGGCGGCCATGTCATCGAAGTCGCGGGTGTGGCCGGCGCCGTGGCGCGCCCAGGGCACGGCGGCGACGGTTGGGCCGTGGGTGCGGCAGCGGACGCGTGGCGCGTCGGCCTCGATGAACACCTTCGTGGTCCCGGCGTCGAGTGCTCGCCAGCGGCGCCGGCCGTCGCCTTGGTCATAGCCAGGCGAGCGGCGCTGGCAGCGTCCACAACGACTCCGGGCCTTCGCATTCGGCCTTGCGGCGACGATCACCGACCCGTCCGTCTCGTCGATCCGCACGCCCTCGACGACCGTGCGCGTCAGCCCGCACGCCCGCGCCCATACCCTTGTGTTCTGCACCCCGTCTCCGATCCCGACGTTTCCAGCCTTCGACAGCGGGAAACCTAGGAATCAGGCGGGGTGCAGCCGCGCACGCCCTCCAACACCGCCCACGGATCGGTCAGGAGAGCGCAATATGTGCGCCCGTTCCAGGCGCTGCCACCGGCTGTCCGCATCGCGCTCGGCTCGCGAGGTGGCCATCTCGTGTCGCCACGCCGAGCGAAGTTCGTCCACGTTGCGGGGCCGTGGGTGCCGGCTGGCGTTCATGGGTCTCTCCGGGCGTTGCGGCCGGCGCGGATGCCGTTCGCGATGACGAACAGCTCGGCGATCTCGTGGCTGGCGACGACGGTGGCCAGGCCGAGCACGCCGGTGGCCGCGAGCGGTATCAGGGTCACCAGGATCGCTCCTGAAAGCAGGAGGTTCTGGCGCATGATCCGCCCCGCGCGGCGTGCGTGAGCGAGGACGTCGGGAAGGTGGTGCAGGTCGTCGCCGAGGAGGGCGACGTCGGCCGTCTCGATGGCGACGTCGCTACCGGCAGCGCCCATTGCGACGCCGACCTCGGCGGTGGCCAGGGCCGGGGCGTCGTTGATGCCGTCGCCGACCATGCAGGTTCGGCCGTGGCGGCGAAGGTCGTTGACGGCAGCGACCTTGTCCTCCGGGCGCAGCTCGGCGCGCGTGTCGGCGATCCCGGCGGACTCGGCGAGGGCGGTGGCCGTGCGGGCGTTGTCGCCGGTGAGCATGGCGATGCAGCCGATGCCGAGCCTGCGTAGACGGTCGATAACTGCGGGTGCCTCGGTGCGGAGCTCGTCGCGGACCGCAATGGCACCGAGGAGCTGGCCGTCGTGTTCGACCAGGACGACGGTGCTGCCTTCGTTCTGCTGGTCGGTCACCGTCGCTGCGAGCGGCCCGGGGTCGATGTAGCCGGGCTTACCGAGCCGGGCCGGGCGGCCCCCGACCGTGCCGGTCACGCCAGCGCCGACGACGGCGTGAACGTCGGCCGCCTCCTCCCGGGGCGTGGTCTCCCGGAGGATGGCGGCAGCGAGAGGGTGCTCGCTGCGGGCCTCGAGGGCCGCTGCGACATCGAGTAGCCGGTCGCGGTCGACGCCGTCTGCCGTAATCACGGCGACGACGGCAGGCTCGTTGCGGGTGAGGGTCCCGGTCTTGTCGATGGCGACGACGCGTATGCCGTCGAGGGCTTCGAGGGCGGCGCCGCCCTTGATCAGGGCACCGTTGCGGGTCGCAGCACCGACGGCGGCGACGACGGTCACCGGGACCGAGATGGCGAAGGCGCACGGCGCAGCGGCGACGAGGACGACGAGGGCCCGCTCGAGCCACAACGACGCGTCACCGAAGGCGGCGCCGGCGATGGCGATGGCGGCGGCGACGACCATGACGCCGGGGACGAGGGGACATGCGATCCGCTCGGCGAGGCGCTGGTGCGACCCCTTGCGGGCCTGGGCTTCCTCGACGATGTGGACGATACGGGCGAGGGAGCTGTCCGAGGTCGGGGCGGCCACCTCGATCTCGAGGACGCCGCTGCCGTTGATGGAAGCGGCGAGGACGGCGTGGCCCGGTTCGGTCTCCACGGGCACCGACTCGCCGGTGATGGCCGACAGGTCCAAGGCGGAGCGACCGGCACGGACGGTGCCGTCGGTCGCGATGCGTTCTCCGGGCTTGACGATCATGATGTCGCCCGCGGCCAGATCGTCGGGGTTGACGTCGTGTTCGGTGCCGGTGCGTCGGACGGTCACCGTCTCGGGGACGAGGTCGAGGAGGGCGCGCAGGCCGCGGCGGGTTCGGTCCATGGCGTAGTCCTCGAGCGCTTCGGAGATCGAGAACAGGAACGCCAACGACGCAGCCTCCCCGAGCTCGCCCAGGGCGACCGCACCGATCGCAGCGATCGTCATGAGGGTCCCCACACCTAGCTGGCGATGGACCAGACGACGCAGGCTGCTTGGCACGAACGTGGCACCACCGGCGACGAGGCCTCCGACGAAGGCGACGGCGGCGGCGCCACCGGCGCCGAAGGCCGTGACGGCGAGCCCGACAGCGAGGAACACTCCCGACACGGCGGCAAGGCGGACGTCGCGGAGCTGCCAGAACGAGACGGCGTCTTCCTGTTCGTCCATCGCGGTGTCTCCACCGCAGCAAGCATCAGCCACGGGTGATCACGTCTTCGCCCCGGTAGCGCTCGGGTGCGGACCGGAGCCGCTCGAGGCAGGTCGGACTGCAAAACCACAGGCGTCGGCCGTCGATGGCGTCGCTGGGCGTGGCCGCACCGGGGACAATCCGCATCCCACAGACCGGGTCGGTGACACAGGCCTGCGCCGGGCAGAGGACCAGCCGGTGGACGCACACCGGGTCGTGCAACCCTCGGATCGCTGTGAGGCCGAGCGGTTCGACCTGCCAGCCAGCGTCGGCGGCAGCTCGGGCCGCGGCGTGGGTGGCGAGGAGCTCGCCGGGGGCGGCGAGCCCGGCCAGGCGGGAAGCGAGGTTGACGGTGGTGCCGAAGACGTCGCCGGCGCGCCCGACGACCGGGCCGGTGGCGACACCGGCGGTGAGCTCAGGCATGCCGGCGGTCCCGTGGAGGTTCCGGCTTACCTGGTCGGCCACGAGGACTGCGTCGTCGGGCCCGTTCAACTGGAGGAGCGCCCCGTCACCCATCGTTTTCACGATCCGGCCTCGACCCTGGACGGCGGCGTCAACAGCGGCGACGAAGGCGTCGAGCACGTCGAGGGCTAGATCGTCGCCGTGCACATCGGCGAGCGCCGTGAACCGGGTCAGGTCGAGGAACGCGATCGTGGTGTCGGTCACGGCGTCGCCCTTGAGGACGCCG
>JAKFET010000163.1:0-24067 GCA_036675575.1 Acidimicrobiaceae bacterium | reverse complement strand
CTCGCCCTGCTCCACGACCCGGAGTACCGCAAGATCTCCGAGCGCTTCCGGGACAACCCCGACGAGTTCGCCGACGCGTTCGCCCGGGCCTGGTACAAGCTGCTCCACCGCGACATGGGCCCGGTCTCGCGGTTCCTCGGCCCGTGGGTGCCCGAACCCCAGCTGTGGCAGGACCCGGTCCCCACCGTCGACCACGACCTCGTGGGCGACGCCGACGTGGCCGACCTCAAGGCCAAGGTGCTCGACGCCGGCGTGTCGGTGCAGGACCTCGTCTTCACGGCGTGGGCCTCGGCCTCGTCGTTCCGCGACACCGACAAGCGGGGCGGCGCCAACGGCGCCCGCATCCGCCTGGCGCCGCAGAAGGACTGGGAGGCCAACGAGCCCCAGCGCACCGGCCGGGTGATCGCCGCCCTCGAGCAGGTGCAGCGGGACTTCAACGGTGCCCAGTCGGGCGGCAAGCGCATCTCCCTCGCCGACCTCATCGTCCTGGCCGGGTGCGCAGCGGTCGAGAAGGCGGCCAGGGACGCCGGGCACGACGTCACCGTCCCCTTCTCGCCGGGGCGCACCGACGCGACCGACGAGATGACCGACGCCGACTCGTTCTCGGTGCTCGAGCCCAAGGCCGATGGCTTCCGCCAGTACCTGCGGGCGGGCGACAAGCTGCCGCCCGAGCAGCGCCTGCTCGACAAGGCCAACCTGCTGCGGCTCAGCGCCCCGGAGATGACCGTGCTCGTCGGCGGCCTGCGCGCCATCGGCGCCAACCACGGCGGATCGTCGCACGGCGTGCTCACCGACCGGCCGGGTCAGCTGACGAACGACTTCTTCGTCAACCTGCTCGACCCGGGAACGACGTGGGAGACCGGCGTCTCCGAGGGCGTGTACGACGGCAAGGACCGCAGCACCGGCGAGACGAGGTGGACGGCCACCGCCGCCGACCTGGTCTTCGGCTCGAACTCGCAGCTGCGGGCGATCGCCGAGGTGTACGGCCAGGACGACGGGCAGGCCAAGCTCGCACGCGACTTCGTCGCCGCCTGGGACAAGGTCATGAACCTCGACCGGTTCGACCTCGACTGAGCCCGCTGCCGCGCTGACGGCCCGCCTCGGCGGCCGGTCCATCCCGGGCCGGCCGCCGTGGCCTGGAACCGGCGCGGACGGATCACGTCCCTCCGTGCTCCAGTCGTGACGGCTTCGCCGCCACAGGGCACCGTGACGTGGGTCGCCGAGCCTTCGGCTCGGCTCCTCAGGGGAAGATGCCTCGGGCCTCCAGGGCCGCCGCCACCCGCTCGATCGCGAGCGCGTAGGCGGCTCGCCGCAGGCTGACGCCCCAGCGCTGGGAGGCGGCCCACACCTCCTCGAACGCGTCGGCCATCACGGCGTGGTGGCGGTCGGCGGTGACGCCCTGCTCCCACGGGTAGCCCTGGCGGGCCTGGGCCCACTCGAAGTACGACGCCGTGACGCCCCCGGCGTTGGCGAGCACGTCGGGCACGACCGTGATGCCCCGCCGGTCGAGCACGGCGTCGGCGTCGGCGAGGGTCGGCCCGTTGGCGGCCTCGGCGATCACCCGGGCGCGGATCCGCTCGGCGACGGCTTCGTCGATCACGCCTCCGAGCGCCGCCGGGACCAGCAGCTCGCACGGCAGGGCCAGCAGGTCGTGGGGGTCGATCGCGTCGCCGAGCGCGAAGCCCGCCACCCCACCGGTCGCCTTGACGTGGTCGGACAGCTCGGACACGTCGAGGCCGCCCTCGTTGACGACCGCTCCCGTGACGTCGCTGACGCCGACGATGCGCATGCCTGCCGACTTGAGGAGGAACGCCAGCGGTCCCCCCACCTTGCCGAACCCCTGGATCACGGCCCGCCGGCCGGGCAGCTCGATCTGGAGCGCCTCGAAGACGGCGCGGGCGCACACGACGACCCCGGCCGCCGTGCCGCCGGCGTGGGCCCGCGTCCCGCCGACCGCCAGCGGCTTGCCGGTGACCGCAGCCGGGAGGTGAGCGCCGCCGTTGGTCATCTGCAACGTGTCCAGGAGCCAGGCCATGACCCGGCCGTCCGTGTTCACGTCCGGAGCCGGCACGTCGAGGTCGGGGCCGAGCAGCGGGGCGATCGCCGTGGTGTAGCGGCGGGTGAGGCGCTCGAGCTCGCCCACGCTGAGGGTGCGGGGGTCGCACCGCACGCCGCCCTTGGCGCCGCCGAAGGGGATGCCGCAGACCGCGGTCTTGAGCGTCATCTGGGCGGCGAGGGCGGTGACCTCCTCGGCGTCGACGTCGGGGTGGAACCGGATGCCGCCCTTGCCCGGCCCGCGCACCGTGCTGTGGTGGACCCGCCAGCCCACGAAGACCTCGAGCGAGCCGTCGTCCATCCGCACCGGCACCGCCACCTCGAGCAGGCGCTCCGGGCGGCGCAGGCGCAGGCGCACCGCGTCGCTCACCCCGGCGACGCCGACGGCGTCCTCCATCCGGTCGAGGACGGCGTCCCACGCGGTGGCTGTCACGGGCCGAGTGTGCCAGGCGCCACCCGGGACCGCAGGGAGCAGCGGTGCCGGCGGCCCTCAGGCCGCCGACGCCGCTCCTGTGGTGACGAGGACCGAGGGGGCGCCGGCGACGGCGACGAGCGCCACGACGACCCGGCCGAGCGCCCGCTCCCGAGCGGGCCGGGGTGCCGACGGGTCGGCGACCACGTCGGTGAGCACCGGGCACACACCGAGGCTGCGAGCCCGGGCGACCAGCTCGGCGACGGCGGCCTGGTGGGGGGCGAAGCCGTCGGCGACGACCCCCTCGGCGAGCGCGGTCAGGTGGTCGGTGGTGGGTCGGCTCATGCGTCGAACGTACGACCGATGCATCATCAGCACCAGCGATGATCACTACTGCTGATGATCAGGTATGCTGATGCAATGGCCGCCTTCCCCGACCTGGAGATCCGCCACCTCGCGGCGCTGGTGGCGGTGGCCGACGAGGGCTCCTTCGCCCGGGCGGCGGCGTCCCTGGGGTTCACCCAGTCGGCCGTCAGCCAGCAGATCGCCTCGCTCGAGAAGGCGGTCGGCCTCCCCGTGCTGGATCGTCCGAAGGGGCCTCGCCCGGCCGAGCTCACGCCGGCCGGTCGGCTGCTGCTCGGCCACGCCCGAGACGTCCTGGCCCGCGTCGAGTCGGTGAGCGCCGAGCTCGACCGCCTGCGCCGAGGCGTCACCGGCCGCCTGGTGGTCGGCACGTTCCAGTCGGTGTCGTCGGAGATCCTCCCGCCGGTGGTGGGCCGCGTGCGGTCCGAGGTTCCCCAGGTCGACATCGGCCTGTTCGAGACCGACGACCAGACCGCGCTGGTCGACGGCATCTGCGCCGACCAGCTGGACCTCGCGTTCACCGTCGACGCCGAGGATGGCGACCGGCTCGAGAGCACCCTCCTCGGCTACGACCCCTTCGTGGTGCTCGTCGCCGCCGACGACCCCATCGGCGCGGTCGCGACTCCGGCCGACATCAGCGACCACCCGCTCATCGGCCAGCCCACCGGCAACGTCTGCCAGCTCCTGATCGACCAGCGCCTGCACGCCGCCGGCGTGCGGCCCGACTACGTGTTCCGCTCCCAGGACAACGGCGCGGTCCAGGGCATGGTCCGCTCCGGCATGGGCCGGGCGATCATGCCGCTGCTGGCGATCGACCCCGCCGACCCCGGGATCCGGGTGCTGCCGCTCGATCCGCCCATCGCCTCCCGGACGATCCAGCTCACCAGGCGCCGGGGACGGAGCCTGCCTCCTGCGGCCGACCGCTTCGTCGAGATCGCGCGCGAGGTCGGGGCCGGGCGCCTGCGGCCCGAGCCCGCCATCGCCGTCTGATCCGTCCCGTCAGGACAGGCGGGCGAAGGCCTCGCACTCCTTGCTCGGCCCGGCCACGACCAGGACGTCGCCCTCCGCCAGCACGGTGTCCGCGGTGGCGTAGGTGAACCCCTGGTCGCCCGGCTTCACGCACACGACCGTGACGCCGTGGTGAGCGCGCAGCTCGAGGTCGGCCAGCGTGCGGCCGAGCATCGCCGTCGGCGCCACCGTCTCGACCATGGCGAAGTTGGCGTCGAGCTGGAACCAGTCGATGATGCTGCCTCCGACGAGGTGCGCGACCCGTCGGCCCATCTCGTGCTCGGGGTAGACGACGATGTCGGCGCCGACACGCTCGAGGATCCGCCCGTGCGGCGTCGTCACGGCCTTCGCGATGATGTTCGGCACCCCGATGTCGGCCAGCGCGGCGGTGGTGAGGATGCTGGCCTCGATGTCGGAACCGATGCCGACGACCGCGTTGTCGAAGTCGCGCGCGCCGATCTGCCCGAGCACCTCGGGATCGGTGGTGTCGGCCTCCAGGACGTGGGTGAGGTCGTCGGCGAGCTTCTGCACCCGGCGGCTGTCGGTGTCGATGCCGAGCACCTCGAAGCCGAGCTTCTTGAGCTCGATGGCCACGGCGCTGCCGAAGCGGCCGAGGCCGATCACCAGCACCTGCGTGCTCTGTGACCGTGGCAGGCCCTGGCGGCTGCGGTGGGATGAGGGGGGTTGCTCAGCCAATGATCGGTCGCTCCTCGGGATGGCGGTAGAGCCGGTCGTGCGCTCGCAGCACGAGCGCGGCGAACAGGGTGATGGGACCGACCCGTCCGATGAGCATCAGGAAGATGACCACCAGCTGGGACGGGACGGGCAGCAGCGGGGTGAGGTTGGCGCTGAGACCCACGGTCCCCAGGGCCGAGATGACCTCGAACATCAGGTCGGAGCGAGGCAGCGAGGACGTGGAGACGAGGACCATCGTGGAGGTCACGACCACGCCGACGGCGAGGAGACCGACGGTCAGCGCCTGGCGTTGCACCTCGTTCGGGATGCGCCGGGAGAACACGACCACGTCGGGGTCGCCGCGGGCCTCCGCCCACATGATCCAGCCCAGGACCGCGAACGTCGTGACCTTGATGCCACCGGCGGTGGAGGCCGAGCCGCCTCCGATGAACATCAGGACCTCCGTGAGCAGGCGGGAGGGCTCTCGCAGGGCCACGATGTCGACGCTGTTGAACCCTGCGGTCCGGGGCGTCACGCTGGCGAACAGGGCGTTGGTGGCCGAGTCCCACCAGCTCAGGTCCCCGAGCGTCGCCGGGTTGGTCCACTCGAACCAGGCGAAGAGGGCCCATCCGCCGAGCAGCAGCGCCGCCGTCGTCGTCAGCGTGAGCTTCGCGTGCAGGGAGTACGCGTGCGTGTTCGTCCGGTGCCGGCCGATCTGGGACCACACCGGGAGGCCGAGGCCGCCGATCACGATGTTGCCGGCGATCAGGAGCAGGATCATCGGATCCCGCTGGAAGCTGATGAGGTTGTCGGCGTAGAGGCCGAAGCCGGCGTTGTTGAACGAGGACACCGAGTGGAAAAGGCCGAGGTACGCGGCGCGGTGGATCGAGACGCCGTACTCCGCCGCGAAGCGCGACGCCAGCAGCACAGCGACCGTGAGCTCGAAGACGGCAGTCAGCTTGGCGACCTGGAGGAGGAGGCGACGCACGTCGGACATGTCCAGCGCACCGGTCTCGGCGACGGCGATCAACCGGTGGCGCAGCCCCAGCCTGCGGGCGAGCACGGCCACGAGCAGGGACGACAGGGCGATGATCCCGAAGCCGCCGATCTGGATGAGGCCCATGATCACCACCTCGCCGAAGGTCGACCAGTGGCTGCCGGGGTCGACGACGTTCAGACCGGTGACGCACACCGCCGAGGTGGCGGTGAACCAGGCGGTGACGAAGGAGGTGCTGGCATCGGGCTCCGAGGCGATCGGGAGGCGCAGCAGCGACGCCCCGACCAGGCTCGTGCCGACGAAGCCGAGCACGACGTACTGAGCGGGGTGGCGCAGGATGCGCCACCTGGATGCTCGGCGGAAGGGCACGGCGCAGCACGCTACGGCGCCGGGACCCCCCGACGGACAACCGGCGGCCGCGCGGGACTGCGCGCCCCCGGATGACGGCTCAGCCGCTGACGATCGGGTTGCCGGCTGGGGCGGCGTTGTCCCAGTCGTCGTCGATGTGGACCACGTCCCGGCCGACGCAGTCCATGAGCGAGGCGCCGATCGACGCTCGGTAGCCCGACTTGCAGTGCACCCAGACCTCGCCGTCGGGGACCTCGTCCTGGCGGCCGCGCAGCTCGTAGAAGGGGATGTGCACGGCGCCCTCGATGTGGTGCTCCTCCCACTCGTCCGGGCGGCGGACGTCGAGGACGACGATCGCGTCGCCGCGCTCGCGCCGCTCGGTCGCCAGGTCCTCGAAGGTGGCCCGGCGGTAGGAGGCGGTGCGGTCGCCGGCGAGCGCCTCCGGCTCGCCGACCGCAGCCGCCATCTCGTCGATGCCGATGCGGGCCAGCTGCCGCCGGGCCTCCAGGACGTCGTCGGGAGACTCGCCGATGAGGGTCAACGGGGCATCCCAGGGCACGGTCCAGCCGAGGTGCGTGGCGAAGGGATCGGCCAGCTCGATCGACACGGTGCCGCGGACGTGGTCGGCGGCGTAGGCCGTGCGGGAGCGCAGGTCGACCACCCAGTCGCCGTGCTCGAGCCGGTGCTGCAGGCCGGCGGCGTCGACGAGCGGGGGCAGGCCGAGGTCGGCCTCGTCCGGTCCCGCCTGGTTGAGCGGCGCCATCTGCGCGTAGTAGCGGGGGTACGCGGTGAGGCCGGCGAGCAGCTCGGCGACGAAGTCGTCCTCCTCCTTCGTCAGGGCCAGGTTCTGCTGCTTCTCCTTCCCGATCGTGGACTCGGTGCCCTTGGTCTCGGTGGCGGAGCAGAAGCTGCCGAAGCCGTGCGTGGGGTACACGTCGGTGTCGTCGGGCAGCAGCGCAGCCAGCCGGCGGGCGGAGCGGTGCTGGGCCCGGGTGAGCTCCTCGGTGAGGTCGGGGTCGACGAGGTCGGTGCGGCCCATGGCCCCGTACAGCACCGAGCCACCGGTGAAGACGGCCACCGGGCGGCCCCCGACGGCGACGGCGTAGGACAGGTGCGTCGGGGTGTGCCCCGGCGTGTGGAGGGCGGTGACCTCGAGGGAGCCGGTGGTGATGACCTCGCCGTCCCGGACGCCGTGGCGCTCGAAGGCGACCTCGTCGTCGGCGTTGACGACGTAGGTCGCACCGCACCGGGCGGCGAGGGCCAGCCCGCCGGTGACGTAGTCGTTGTGGATGTGCGTCTCGAGCACGTGGGTCACCGGGGTGTCGCCCACCGAGTCGAGGATGCGGTCGATGTCGCGCTGGGGGTCGATCACCACCGCCACGTCGCCGTCGGTGACGACGTAGCTGCGGTCGCCCAGGCCGGGCGTCTCCACGATGCGGATGTCGAGCATGCCGGTCCTCTCAGCTGATCTTGGTGAACATCTTCTCGACCCGGGCGAGGTCGTAGCCCTGCTCGGCGGCCTCGTCGGGGTTCGAGATGCAGTAGGTGAGCCCGGAGGCCACGAGCTTGAACCCCACCTGCTCCAGTGCCTTGTTGGCGGCCGCGATCTGGGTGACGACGTCGGCGCAGTCGCGCTGCTCGGCGAGCATGGCCTGGATGCCGCGGACCTGGCCCTCGATGCGGCGCAGCCGCTTGATCAGGTCGGCGGTGGTCTCTTCGGGGATCTGCATCCTCAGCTCCTGGTCTCGGATCGGGCCTCGGGCCCCTGCTCGGTCGGTACCCCGGGGGGTGTGAGTTCATGTCCGTCGGGCACCGGCGGACCCACCGCGACGACTGCGTCGTGGACCTGGTCGTGGACCCGGTCGCCGAGACGCTGGTACGTGCCGGCCCGCATGAGCACGTCCCGGACCGGCCCCTTGGCGCTCGCCAGGTGCACGGCGATGCCGGCGTCGGCGAGGTCGACGATGAGCTCGGCGAAGGCATCGATGGCCGAGGTGTCGATGTCGTTCACACCGCTCGCGTCGAGCACGACGGCGCGCAGCCCGGGCCCGCTGTCGCGGACGAGCCGCTGCACCCGTCGCTTCATGAACTCCACGTTCAGGTACGACAGGGACACGTCGAACCGGATCACGGCCACGCCGGGCACCCGCTCGGCCTCCGGGTAGCGGGTGATGTTGCGGTACAGCGTGGTGCCGGGGAGGCGGCCGAGCTCCGCGGTGTGCGGCGTCATCATGCGAACGGCGACGACGACCACGGACGCCACGACCGCGATCCCGATGCCGAGCTCCACGCCGAAGGCGAGGGTGGCGACGAAGGCCACGGCCAGCGTCACGAAGTCGACGGTCTTCAACCTGCGGATGTGGCCGATCTCGGCGAGGTCGAACAGCTTGGCCACGGCCACGACGACGATGGCGCCGAGCGTCGCGGACGGCAGCTGCTCGAACAGCGGGGTCAGCGCCACGATCACGAGGGCCACCACGGCGGCCGTGACGACGGCAGCCAGCTTGGTGCGGGCACCGGCCTCGGCGTTCACCGCCGTGCGGCTGAACCCCCCGGTCACCGGGTAGCCACCGAAGAGGCCGGCACCCATGTTGGCGGCGCCCAGCCCGATCAGCTCCCGGTTGGCGTCGATCTCGTACCGGTTGCGGCGGGCGTAGACCTTCGCGACGGCGATCGACTCCATGTAGCCGACCAGCGTGATGACGAGGGCACCCGGGAGCAGGGTGCCGGCGATGCCGAGGTCGTCGGGCACGGTGAACGGCGGGAGGCCCTGGGGGATGTCGCCCACGACCTTCACGCCCCGGGCTTCGAGGTCCCAGACGACGGAGGCGACGGTGGTCGCGGCGACGGCGGCCAGCGCGCCGGGCACCCCGGGGAGCCAGCGCTTCAAGCCGACCATGAGGGCGATTGCACCGACGCCCACAGCGACCGTGAGCCCGTGCGCGTCGCCGGCCTTCCCGAGCAGCTCCCACACGGTCGTGTGGAAGTGCTCGTCGTGCTCCAGCGACACGCCGAGCAGGTGCTTCACCTGGCTGGCACCGATGATCAGGGCCGCGGCGGAGGTGAACCCGACGAGCACGGGGTGGGACAGGAGGCGGGTGAGGAACCCCAACCGGGCGACGCCGAGCACGACGTGGATCGCGCCCACCACCAGGGCGAGCATGCCGGCGGCGGCCACGTAGCCGGCGCTGCCCTCGTCGGCGACGCTGGCGAGCGTCGACGCGCTGAGCAGCGACACGATGGCGACCGGCCCGACCGCGAGCTGGCGGGACGTGCCGAGCAGCGCGTACAGCAGCAGCGGGACCGTGGATGCATAGAGGCCCACCTCGGGCGGGAGCCCGGCGAGCAGGGCGTAGGCCATGCCCTGGGGGACGAGCATGGCGCCGACGGCGAGCCCCGCGCCGAGGTCGGCGAGGACGGTGTCCGCAGACAGCCGCGGACGCAGGCGACCCAGTCGGCCGGGCTGCTCGGGTTGGTCGTTCATCGCAGGTCCCTTCCGGGGGTGCAGGCGGGGCCCGCCCGCCCAGCGGGAGGCGGACGGGCCCGAGAGCCGGGTCAGGCGGGCTGGACGACCTCGGTCCAGGCCCCGTAGCCGCCGACGATGTCGCTGACGTCGTCGAAGCCGTTGGCCCGGAGCAGCGAGGCGGCGACGGAGGACCGGTAGCCGCCGGCGCAGTACACGACCGTGGGACGGGAGGGGTCGAGCTCGGCGAGGCGGGCCGGGAGCTGGCCGACGGGGATGTTGGCCGCGTCCGGCACCGACCCGAGGGCGTGCTCGCCGGGGTTGCGGACGTCCACCAGCTGCAGGTCGCCGAGGGTCGCGCGTCGCTCCTCGAAGTCGACCGGGGTGAGCCGGGACGCGACCCGGGCCTCGTCCTGGTGGTCCAGGAGCACCTCGTAGGGGCGGTCGACGTAGCCCAGCACCCGGTCGAAGCCGATGCGCCCGAGCCGGTTCTTGGCCTCGAGCTCGGAGCCGGGCTCCACGAAGAGGACGATGTCGGCATCGACCGGGACGACCGAGCCGGCGAACTCGGCGTAGCGGCCGTCGAGGCCGACGTTCACGGCGCCGCGCAGGTGCCCGCGGGCGAACTCGACGGGGTCGCGCCCGTCGACCAGCAGGGCGCCGGCGTCCATCGCCGCACGGACCTCGTCCCACGACATCGGGGTGGGCGCGCCCGCCTCGTCCATGAGCGGGCGCTGCTTCTTGTTCATGGTGGCGTCGTGGATGAAGTAGCCCGGCGCCGGCTGCTGGCCCTCGGTGACCAGGTCGATGAAGGTGGCGCGGTCCGGCGCCAGCAGGGCGTAGTTCTCCCGTCGCTGGGCCCCGATGCTGGACGTGAGCTCGGTCGACAGGTTCTTGCCGCAGGCGGAGCCGGCGCCGTGGGCCGGGAACACCCGGGTGCTGTCGGGGAGGGTCAGGAGCTGGTCGTGCAGCGAGTCGTAGAGCTTCGTGGCCAGCTCGTCACGGGTGAAGCCGACGGAGGCGAGCAGGTCGGGACGGCCGACGTCGCCGATGAAGAGCGTGTCGCCCGTCAGCACGCCATAGGGCTCCTCGTCGTCAGCGTGCTCCCACACCACGATGCTCATCGACTCGGGCGTGTGGCCGGGCGTGTGGCGGATCTCGAGGACCACCTCGCCGAGGGAGATGCGCTCGCCGTCGGCCAGCGGTCGGATGGTGAACTCGGGCTCGGCGACCGAGGAGTAGCCGATCTCGGCGCCCGTGGCCTGGGCCAGCTCGAGGTGGCCCGACAGGAAGTCGGCGTGGAAGTGGGTCTCGAGCACGAGCTCGATGGTGAGGCCCTTGGCCTCGGCGTCGGCGAGGTACTCGGAGATGTCGCGCTGGGGGTCCACGACCACGGCGCGGCCGGTGGTCTCGTCGGCGATGAGGTAGGAGGCGTGGGAGAGGCAGTCGAGGTAGTACTGGTCGAAGATCATGGTCATGCTCCTGTGGTCGAGGTCTCGGCGGTGGTGAGCTGGTCGAGCACGGAACCCATGTCGCAGCTGGCGCCCCGGTTGTACGGGAGCTTCGCCAGCGCCATGGCCATGCCGCAGGTGTTGGTGACGGCGGAGAACGTGAGCCCGGCGCCGACGAAGCCGGCCACGAAGCGGGCGGGCGGGAACGCCACACTGGCGGCGACGGTGGCGAGCACGATGCTGCCGGCGACGAGGCGGACCTGGCGGTCCATCGCCCACCGGGTGGCGTTGGTGCGCGAGACGTGCCCACCCGATGCCGTCCATGCGGACATGCCGCCCTGGAGGAGGCGGAGGTTGGACTTCCCGGCGGCGACGAGCTGCTCGAGGGCCTTCGTCGCCCGGGCTCCGGACTGGCACACCAGGACCACGTGGTGGTCGAGGGCGGCCAGGTCCGCGACGTGCTCGCCCAGCAGGTCGAGCGGCACGTTGTAGGAGCCGTCGATGTGGCCGGTCTCGAACTCGCCGGGCGTACGGACGTCGATGACGTGCACAGCCGGGTCCTCGGCCCGCATGCGCACCAGCTCGGCCGGGTCGATGCTGGCGGTGGTGTGGAGGTGGGGGGTGGTGGGGGTCATGGTGCGTGCTCCTGCGTGGAGATGGGGGGACGGGGGTCAGTCGGGGAGTCGGGTGAGGGAGCCGTCGGCCAGGTCGACGACTGCGCCGTGGGCGACCGCGCGCCCGTCGCGCAGGGCCTGGCCGAGCGGACCGGGGTCGTCGACGAGGGCGGCGACGGTGGCGGTGACGTGGGCGGGCACGGCGCACCGGAGGTGCTCGCATCCGCCGAGGTTCGGGTGGATCGGTGCGACGAGCGGTGCCAGCGCAGCCTCCTCGACGCCGTCCAGGGCAGCAGCGACGGCACCGCAGTGGGTGTGCCCCAGCACCACGACCGCGCCGGCGCCCAGCTGGTCCACGGCGTAGGTGAGGCTGGCGATCGCCTCAGCGGTCGCGCTGGCGCCGGCGACGCGGACCACGAAGAGGGCCCCCGGCGGCAGGTCGAAGAGCCTGGCGGGCGACACCCGAGCGTCGGCGCACGTGAGCACCGCGACCTGCGGCCGGTGTGGCGGGACGTCGCCGTGCGGCTTCGAGCCGGCGGCGCGCTCGTGCGCATCGGCCAGGTCTCGCCAGGAGGTCGTGGTGGTGGTCGTCATCGCTCCGCTTCCGGTCCAGGTACCCCGGGGGGTATCTGTTCACCATAACGGCTCCGGGCGCGGACGGCTACCCCCGGCCCGGCGTCGCGGCGGCGGAGCGCCTCAGCGGAGGCCGGTGGGTCGGTCGCGTCGCCAGTAGGAGGTGAAGGACCGGCGCTGGCCGTCGAGGCCGTGCACGTCACGGACGATGTCCTCGAGCTTCTGGATCCAAGCGTGCTCACCGCCACCCCAGGCGTAGCCGGCACCCGGCGGCAGGCGCGCCTCCCGCACGACGTCGATGGCTCGTCGACCTGCGTCGCGGCACGTCCAGCGGAGGTCCACCCACGGCCCGGGCTCGACCTCGCGGACCTCTGCTGCGTCGGCGACCTCGGCGATCGCGAGCACCGGATGGCCAGCGGGGAGGTGGTCGAGGATCGAGAGCATGGCAGGCACGCCGGTGTCGTCGGCGACCAGCAGCGTCCAGCCGGCATCGGCGGGGGGAGCGAAGAGCACCCGGGGTCCCCACAGCGCCGCCTTGTCGCCGGGGGCTGCGGCCGCGGCCCATCCGGAGGCGATGCCGCCGTCGTGGCACACGATGTCGAGGTCGATCTCGAGCACCTCCGGTCGGTGGTGCCGCACGCTGTAGTACGCACCTCGTGGGCGTTGCTCCTCGGGCATCGACCGCACGTGGCCCCAGTCGAAGTCGACGCCGATGCTCATGTCGTCGCGCCCGGCCGGCGGCAGCAGGAGGTAGGCGAACGCATCGCGGCCGGCGACGGGAAAGCGGGCGAGCCCGCAGCCCCCCACCGTCACCCGCTGCACCCGTGGCGTGATCCGCCGGGTGCGCACCACCTCGCAGAGGTGGGCGCGCGGTGGGGGGAGGACGTCCACTTCCTCGGTGTGCGCGGTCATGGCCGGGAGCGAGCGAGCAGGTAGACGAAGTACGGAGCGCCGAGCATGGCCACGGCGAGGCCGGCGGGGAGCTGCGCCGGCGAGATGACCACCCGACCCAGCAGGTCTGCCGCGCCGAGCAGGACCGCCCCGAGCAGGACGGCCACGGGGACCGTGCGCACGTGGCGACCGCCGACGAGCGCGCGTGCCATGTGGGGCGACACCAGGCCCACGAAGCCCACGACGCCGACCGCAGCGACGCTCAGCGCGCCCAGCACGGCGGCGATCCCGAGCACCACGCGTCGGGTGCGCTCGAGGCCCACGCCCAGCAGGCGCGGGGTGTCGTCGTCGAGGGCGAGCAGGTCGAGCTCGCGGCGGTGGGCCAGGGCGATCGGCAGGCAGATGGCGAGCGCGAGGCCGACAGGGAGCACGTCGGCCCACCCGCGTCCGTAGGTCGTGCCCGACAGCCAGGTGTAGATGCGCGGGGTGTCCCACGGGTTCGCCCGCAGGAGCAGGTAGGCCGACAGCGAGGACATCCCGTACCAGGTGCCGATGCCGACGAGGACCAGCCGGTCGGCGTCGAGCCCGTTGCGCCAGGCCAGGGCGTAGACCGCGCCGAAGGCCACGAGGGCGCCGGTCACGGCGGCCACGAGCAGCTCCGGGGTGCTGGACCCGCCACCGGTGACCAGCACGGCGCCCAGGCCGGCACCGGCGGTGATGCCGATCAACCCGGGCTCGGCGAGGGGGTTGCGGGTGGTGGCCTGCACCATCGAGCCGGCGAGCGCGAGCGCCCCGCCGGCGAGGAGGGCGGCTGCGACCCGCGGGGCGCGCTCCTCGAGCGCGAACCGGACGAGCGGCGAGCCGTCGCCCTGCAGCCACAGGACGATGTCGCCGGTGCGCAGCCACGTGTGCCCGGCGAGCAGCCCGCCCACCAGGCAGGCGCCGGTGGCGGCGACGCACAGCGTGAGCACCACGAGGAAGCGCCGGCGGCTGCGCACGCCGGTGCCGGTGCCCGGGGGTTCGCGAGTCGGACCGGCGTCACGACCCCTGCGGGCGAGGACCACCAGCACGACCGCGCCGAGGACGGTCGTCGTGATGCCCGTGGGGACGGCGATCGCCTCCTCGGGCCCGATGGCAGCGCGGACGACGGCATCGGCCAGCACCACGACGAGCGCGCCGAGGAGACCCGAGGCGGGGAGCAGCACCACGTGGCGGAGCAGGGCGGGCGCGATGCGCGCCAGGAGGCGGGTGATCGCGGGTGCGCAGAGCCCCACGAAGCCGATCGGGCCGGCGACGGTCACCGACGCCGCCGTGAGCACGACGGCGAGCACGGTCCCGGCCGCTCGGGTCCTCCGCACCTGCACGCCGAGCCCGGCAGCCGTGTCGTCACCGAGTCCCAGGAGGTCGAGCTGCCGGCTGAGGAGGAGCCCGGCGACGGTGGCCAGTGCGATCACCGGCGCCGCCTGGCTGAACGCGGTCAGTCCGAGCTGGCTCAGCGAGCCCCGACCCCACGAGAACAGCGCGGTCGTCTCCTCCTGGAACAGGATGAGGAGCAGCGACGTCGCCGCCTGCAGCGCCAGCGCCATCGCCGTGCCGGCGAGGATGAGCCGGGTCGTGGAGGTCCCGCCGCCGCCGGCGAGCCCGATCACGACGCCGGCGGCCACGAGGCCACCGGCGAACGCCACGGCCCCCGATGCCCACAGCGGGATGGCGAGGCCGAATGCGGCGACGACGGTGACCGCGAAGTACGCGCCGCTCGTGACGGCGAGCGTGTCCGGCGAGGCCAGGGCGTTGCGGGCCAGCGACTGGAGCAGGGCGCCGGCCACGCCGAGCGCGAAGCCGACGGCGATGCCTGCCGCGAGCCGCGGCAGCCGCGACGCGACCAGGACGTCCCGGGTCGCCGCGGGCAGCTCGGTGTCGCCGGCGAGCAGGCCGAGCAGGTCGGCCATGCCGATGCTCGACGTGCCCTGCGTCAGGTGCCACGCCGCCGCCAGCACGAGCGCCGCGCTCAGCAGCAGGAGGACGAGCCCTGGGCCGACGACCCGGACGGGTCGGACCGGCCGGGGGGCGCGGGCGACCGGCTCCGGCCGGACCTCCTGCTGCTGCGCGGTGGGCACGGATCAGCTCGTCAGGATGTCGACGTAGGCGTCGATCGCCTGCATGGCCGAGCGCGGTCCGCCGAAGGTCCAGACGCCCGGCGGGAAGGCATGGGCGCGACCCTCCGCGACCGCAGGCAGCCCGGTCCAGATGCTGTTCTTCTGCAGCTCGGCGACGACGTCGCCCTCCGGGTCCTCGGTGCCGGTGTAGAAGATCGTGGCGTCGCCGACCTCCAACATGCCCTCGATGTCGGTCTGGCCCAGCCCGTAGGACTCGTCGACCGCGCCGGTCCAGGCGTTGCGCATGCCGAGCGCCTCGCCCAGCTCGCCCATCAGCGAGCCCTGACCGAAGGGTCGCAGCGCGACGTTGCCACCCTGGATCCACCCGTCGAGGTAGACGAAGTCGCGCTGCTCGACATCGGCCACGGCGGCCTTGGCCTCGGCGAGGTGGTCCTCGAACTCCCCCCGGACCTCGGCCGCACGGTCCTGTCGACCGACGGCCTCGGCGATCAGCTCGAAGGTGTCGAGCATGGATCCCACCGGGTCGGCCGCGTCGGCGCCCTTGGTGGCCAGCACGGGCACGCCCCGGCTCTCGAGCGTGGTGATGATCTCGTCGGTCGGGGTGTAGGCCTCGACGATGATGAGGTCGGGGTCGGTCGCGTAGAGCGCGTCGAGGTTGGGTTCGCCACGTCCGCCCACGTCCTGCACGCCGTCGGGCAGCTCGACCGCGCTGTTCCACAGCGAGTAGCCGGCGGTGTCGGCCACGGCCACCGGCGTGACGCACAGCGTGAGCACGTCCTCGGTCTGCTGCCACTCGAGCACGGCGACGCGCTCGGCGGGCGCATCGAGCTGGACCTCGCGGCCGTAGGAGTCGGTGAGGGAGACCGGGCCGGTGGAGGTCTCCACCCCGTCGCAGCCCTCCAGGTCTGCGCCCGCCGGCGTCCCGCCGGCGTCCTGCTCGGACGGCTCCGGGCTGGTCCCGGCCGCGTCCGATTCGGCGTCGCTGGTGCCGCAGGCGCCGAGCATGAGGGTGAGGGCGACCGCGCCGAAGGCGGTCGTGAGGTTTCGTCGTTGCATCGGGATCCTTCTTGTCTGGGTGGGGTGCGGCGCTCAGCGCCGTCGCTGGTGGTGGGCGCCGCGCGGATCGACCCGCACGAAGCCCGTGTCCGGGTCGGTCGTGACCACGACGGAGAGGCCGTAGACCGCCTCCAGGTGGTCGGCGGTGAGGGCGACCTCCGGCGGCCCGGCCGACCGGATCCTCCCGTCGCCGAGGAGGACGACGTGGTCGGCGACCGTGGCCGCCTGGTTGAGGTCGTGGAGCACGACCCCGAGCGCGGTCCCGTGATCGTCGGCCAGGGAACGGATGAGGTCGAGGGTCTGCACCTGGAAGCGCAGGTCCAGGTGGTTCGTGGGCTCGTCGAGGAGGAGGACGTCGGTGTCCTGGGCCAGGCACGTCGCCAGCCAGACCCGTTGGAGCTCACCTCCCGAGAGCTGGTCGACGGCCCGCGCCGCCATCGTGGCGATGCCGGTCAGCGCCATGGCCCTGTCGATGGCCTCGCGGTCGGACTCCCCGATCCCGGCGAAGCGCCGGCGGTGGGGATGGCGACCGAAGCCGACGACGTCGCGCACCGAGAGGCCGGAGGGATGGGGTCGGGACTGCGAGAGCATGGCCACCCGCCGGGCGAACGCCCGGGCCGACAGCGGGGCTTCGGTGCCGTCGTCGCCGTCCTGGACCCGCACGCGACCGGCCTCGACCGGGTGGAGGCGCGCCAGCGAGCGCAGGACCGTGGACTTGCCGCTGCCGTTCGGACCGATGAGGGCGGTCACCTCGCCGGGGCGGAGCTCGACGCTGACCCCGTGCACCACGGTCGCACGGCGGTAGCCGAGGACGAGGTCGTCGCCGGCGAGGGTGACCCCCTCGGCACGGTCGAGGGGCCGGAGCGAGGGCTGGGGGATCGTCTGCAGGGCGGCCTCTCCAGGGCACTCGGAGCTGGCGATCGATAAGGTCCCAACTCAGTTGTTGTTAGGTGTGCTTGATACCAGACGACAACGGCGGCACACAACCCACCGAACGCTCGCCCGGGGCGGGCCGCCCGGGTTCGTCGAGGTGCTCGATCCGGAGCGCGTCGGCTTCGGCGACCTCGCCGGGAACAACCGCCAGTACCAGCTCGACGTCGAGGCGTCCGTCGTGGAAGCCGACCTGGAGCTCAGGTACCGGGAGACGATCCGGACCGAAGTGGCCGCTGAGCCTCGGGCAGCAGCCGACGCCGACGAGGGCGCCGGCGGTCGTCAGGGAGCGGTGACCGCCAGGACCTGGTCGCGGGCCCAGCCGTAGTCGGCCTTGCCGTTCGGCGCCCGCTGCACGTGGTCGACCACCACGATCTGGCGAGGGATCTTGTAGCCGGCGAGGGCGTCGCGGAGGTGGGCCCGCAGCTCGTCCTCGGTCACCGAGCTGCTGCACCCGGCGACGGCGACCACCCGCTGGCCGAAGCGCTCGTCCGGGATGCCGACCACGTAGCAGTCGTCCACCGCGGGGTGGGTCTTCAGGGCCTCCTCGACCTCCTCGGGGAAGATCTTCTCCCCCCCCGAGTTGATGCAGTTCGAGCCGCGGCCGTGGAGCGTGATGGTGCCGTCGTCGTGCAGGGTGGCGAAGTCGCCGGTGATCACGTAGGCGGCACCGTCGATCTGCTTGAAGGTGCGGGCCGTCTTGTCCGGGTCCTTGTAGTAGCCCTTGGCCGCGGTGCGGGTCGCGAGGAGGCCCGGCTCGTCGCTGCCGGGGGCGAGGGGCTGATCGTCGGGGCCGAGCACGAGCGTGTCCGGCGACGGGGTGAACCGGGCCGTGGTGCCGGCGGTCTCCCGATCGGTCGACACCGACCCGTAGCCGCCGCCCTCCGTGGAGCCGAGCCCGTCGGCCAGGACCGCGCCGGTGTAGCGGGTGAGGCCGTCCTTGATCTCCGCCGACCACATGGCGCCCGACGAGCTGATGCCGGTGAGCGAGGAGAGGTCGGGCAGGCGTCCGGCCTCCTCGGCCGCCTCCATCGCTCGCAGGATCGGCCGGGCGAAGGCGTCGCCGACGATGGCGAGCCGGGTCACGCGCTCGCGCTCGACCAGCTCGAGGAGCTCGTCGGCGACGAACGTGCGGCCCTCCAGGAGCACCACGGTGCCGCCGGTGTTCAGCGCCGGCATCGCCCCGACCCACATGCCCGTGCCGTGCATGAGCGGGCAGCAGGGCACGGACACCATCGGTCCGAGCGCGCGGGCGTCGTGCACGAAGCGACCGATGCCGTCGAGGTCGCGTGGCGGTTCGATCCCGAGGGTGGTGGCCACGGCGAGGTACAGCCCGGCCGTCCAGGTGCCGTTGTCGAACATCACACCCTTGGGCATGCCGGTGGTGCCGCCCGTGTAGAGCATGTACAGGTCCTGGCCGGAGCGGGCCCAGCGCGCCTGGGGCTCGTGCTCGGCCAGCAGGGCGTGGAACCCGGCGGCGAAGTCGTACCGCGCCGCCGTGCCGTCGTCGTCCACGACGACGAACAGCCGGACCCGGTCGAGGCGGTCCCGCACCCGGGCGACCCGCTCGCCGAGCGAGGCGTCGAAGACCAGGACCTCGCTGTCGCTGTTGTCGACGAGGTACACCAGCTCGTCGTCGAGGTACCGGTAGTTCACGTTGACCGGCCCGCACCCGTGCTTGAAGGCCGCGTGCTGGGCGATCAGGTACTCCGGGCTGTTGTGGAGGTACAGCGAGACCTGGGCGCCGCGACCGACGCCGGCAGCCTCCATGGCGGTGGCCAGGCGGGCGGCGGCGTCGTCGTAGGCCGCCCACGTCCAGCGCTGCTCACCCATGACGATGGCATCGACGTCGGGCACCGCGTCGGCGACGCGCTCCCATGCAGACGCGAAGTGGAAGTCCATGCGTGTCCCCCCGGACGGCTCGAGCTCGGGCGACAGTACCGACCGGCGCGGCCTCGCGCCGGTCGTCAGGCGCTGGCTTCGGACCGGGCCGCCACGACGTCGACCGGTTGGGCGGGCGCACGGCGGGCCGCGACGACGGCGAGGACCGTGGCCGCGGCGGCGAGGGCGAAGCCGATGGCGAGCGGCACGATCGTGCCGTCGAAGAACCGGTCGAGCACACCGCCGAGGACGGCCCCGAGCGTGAGCTGGGCGGCCCCGATGACCGACGAGGCCGTGCCGGCGACGGCGGCCATCGGCGCCATGGCCAGGGTGTTGAGGTTCGGGAGCAGCTGGGCGTGGCTCGCCAGGAGCACCGCCATCACGGGCATGAACAGCGCGAGGCCGGGTCGGCCGTCGGTGGCGAGGGCGACGCCGAGCAGCGCGCCCGTCATCACCACGTACACGGCCAGCGCACCGCGCACCATGGACGCGGTGCCGAAGCGGTGGACGATGCGCCCGTTGAGCACGGCGGCGACGCCCATCGATGCGGCGAGGGCGCCGAAGACCAGGGGGAAGCGGTCCTCGCTGTCGAGTGCCTGACCGACGATGGCCTCGGACGAGCCGAGGTAGGAGGCGAACACGCCGTAGAGCGCCACGGTGGCGGCGGCGTAGGCAACGGCCGAGCGGTTGGAGATGACGAGTCGCGTGGCCGTCTGGACCCGGTGGAAGCGGAGGTCGGGGATGCGGTGCTCGGCGGCGAGGGTCTCGGGCAGGCGCCGGGACCACACCGCCACCGCCAGGGCGCCGGCGGCGCAGAGCACGAACAGCCACCGCCACGGTGCGACCTCGAGGACGAGCGCGCCGAGGGAGGGGGCGAGCACGGGCACCAGGAGGAACACGGCCATGAGCGACGACATCGTCCGGGACATGGCGTCGCCCTCGAAGCGGTCGCGGACGATGGCGAGGGCCACGACCCGCGGCCCGGCTGCGCCCATCCCCCAGAGGAAGCGGGCGAACAGGACGAGCGCCAGGCTGGGTGCGACCGCAGCGAGCAGCGCCCCGGCCACGTAGATGCCCAGGCCGAGCCGCATGGTCCACCGGCGGCCCTTGTGGTCGGCGAGGGGCCCGTAGAAGACGGTGCCGACGCCGAGGCCGACGAAGTAGGCGGTGACGAGGCCGGTCACGGCGGTGGAGCCGGCACCGAGGTCGAAGTCGGCGCGGATCTCGTCGAAGGCCGGCAGCATCAGGTCGATGCCGAGGGCGGTGAGCGCCGTCGCCATGGCCAGCAGCCCGATGAGCTCCCGCCCGTGGGCGACCGAGGTCCGAGGGCGCGTGCGCACCGGAGGAGTCTGCCGGGGAATCCATCCGTTCCTGGCGCGCCGATCGACCCCGAGCTGTCGATCGGCGCAGGGAAGGTCGGCGGGTCAGTCGTAGGTGGCGGCGATGGTCCAGCGGCCGCCCTCCAGCACCACGAGGTGGGCAGCGCCGTCGTCGGTGACGACCTGGAAGCGCACCCGGCGCGAGCGCCGGTCGGGGTCCCACCAGCGCTCGTCGACCGGCCACGGCCCGGCCCACGACACGATGCGCCGGGGCCGGCCGCCACCCCGGAGCGCCGCCGGCTCGGCCGTGGGCTGGCAGCGGCCGTCGACCACCACGGCCCGGCCCCGGGCGTCGACCACGTCGACCGGCACAGCGTCGGGGTGCAGGGTGGCGGGCGAGGGGTTGGGCAGGCGGCCGGGCCAGGGGGCGGCCACCCAGTCGGGCCGGGCAGCGGGACGCTCGGCGGCGAGGTCGACGGCGGCGGCGGGCACGAGGCGGAGCTGCTCGCCGGGGTCACGGCCGCCGGCGTACTCGGGCACGAGGACGGCGTCGGTGCCGAGCAGGCCCTGCACCCGGGCGATGGCCCGCACGGCGCGGTCGGCGGCGCCGGTGTCGGCCCCCCAGAAGCCGAGCTGGCGGCCGTCGGCGGCGATGACCTCGTCGGGCTGGAGCCACAGCTGCACGATGCCCGCGCTCGGGCGCTGGCGGACGTTGGCGTGCAGCCACCCGTCCATCTGCCAGCGGACCCGGTCGGCGATGGCGCCGGCGCTGAGCGCCCCCTCGTGGCGCCACACCCGCTCGGACCGCTCGCCGTGCTCGGTCTCGGCGCTGATCACGATGCGGGTGCACACCGACCCCCGGGCGTCGAGGCGGGCGTGGAGCTCGTCGGCCATGCCCCGGGCGACGAAGGCGATGGGGGCGACCTGCTCGGCGGGCGGGTCGAGCTCGGCCGACACGACGAGGTCGGGCGGGGGCGGCTCGGTGGCCGGCGGGCGCGGGTCGAGCCCGCAGGCGAGGCGGTGGGCCTCGATGCCCTCGGACCCGAAGCGCCCGAGCACGTCGGCGGCGGGCAGGGCGGCGAGGTCGCCGAGGGTGTGGAGCCCGAGGCGGGCGAGGACGTCGGCCAGCTCAGGGCGGTCGAGCGCGCCGAGGGACAGCGGCGCCAGGTACTCGGCCGACCGGCCCGGGGCGACGACCCACACCGGCACCTCGGCGCCACCCGAGCGGTCGGCGCGGAGCCGGCCGGTGCGGGCGGCGTGGCCGGCGGCGAAGGGACCGTCGGCCACACCCACCGCCACCGGTGCGTCGAGCACCTCGGCCACGACCTCGAGCGCACGGGCGGCGAGGGCGTCGTCGCCGCCGAAGTAGCGGGACGGGCCCCGGGTCGGGAAGGCGCAGCGACCGGGCCGGGTGGCCTCGATGCGGGGGGTGAGGGCCTCGACCGCCTGGACCACCGGCTCGAACGTGCGGGCATCGCGGTCGGGCTCGTGGTCGAGCACCAGCAGCGACGGCGCTCGGGACTGGGCCTCGCGCCGGCGCATGTGGCGCCGCACCCCCGCGGCCCGGGCCGCTGCCGTGCACGCCACCACCCGGTTGGCCACGAAGACCGCGGCGGGCGTGGCCGGATCCACCCCCGCCGCCACCAGGGGCCAGTCGGGCACCCAGATCGACATCGTGCGCACGGGCTCGTCCGCCGGGGGCCCCACCGGCTGGGCCCTGCGGACCACGAGGCGAGGGGTCATGCGACCTCGCTCATGCGATCTCGCTCCCCCGCGGGGTCCGCAGCGGCACGGGCTCGGGGAGGACCTCCTCGACGGTGCCGTCGGCGGAGGGCAGCCACAGCTCGGCCCGGCGGGGCCGGGCCGCCTCGCGCCGACCGCCGGCCTCGACCGTGACCCGCCGGGCCCGGAGGTGGCCGTGCCCCTCGCCCAGCCCCTCCCAGGTGGCGTCGAGGACCCGCAGCGCCACGTCGGCCCCCTCGGGCCACACCGCCCCCGTGGCCCGGGTGCCGCCCACCTGCACCAGCACGGCCCCGCGCTCGCGGGTGCGGGCGACGAGGCGCCGGCCGTCGGCGGCCCGCACCGGGTGGCCGGCGTGGACGAGCACGACCTCGAAGGCGTCGACGAGGGCGGCCACCACCGACGGCCACGCCGCGGCGTCGGCGCGCTCGCCGGGCAGGAGCGGCTCGGGCTCGGCGACGAGGACGAGGCGCTCGAGGGCGACGCCCAGCTCGGCGGCAGCGAGCAGGCCGAGCGAGGGGAACCCGACCGCTGCGACCCAGGCGCCGTCCCGGGACGGACCGGCCGCAGCGGCGAGGGCGAGCGAGGTGGCGGCCACGCCGTCGACCGACAGGGTGGACCCGCGCCGCAGGCCGCCGCCCGGGACGAGCGACGCCAGCGCCGGCAGGAGGGGCAGGCGCTGGGCCCGGGCCAGGACGGTGGGCTGGACGCGGGCCGCGACGGTGGCCAGGTCCTCGGCGCCACCGGCCATGGCGGCGCGCATCGCTCCGAGATCTCGGCCCACGAGGCCAGTATCGAACACCCGTTCGGGCGCCGTCAACCGGCCTGGAAGGCCGGAGGCGAGGCGACCCATCGGCACGGTGCCCGACGGCGGCGAAGCCGCCAGACCGACGCGCGAGCGGCGTGCCCTATCCGCGCGACTCCTGGAGATCCTCCAGGAGCTGGACCACGCCGCGGGCGTCGGGCGCCCACCCGTCGCCCCCGAGGGCCGCCGCCGTGCCGGCATCGGGCACCGCGCCACCGCCCACCAGGACGGGCACGTCGACCCAGCGGTGCAGGGCCGACACCGTGGCCTCCACCGACGCCACGTTCCCCGCGGTGGTCGTGCTCACCGCCACGGCCAGCAGCGGGTCGACGCCGGTGACGGCGTGGGCGAAGGACCCGACGGGCACGTCGGCACCGAGGTCGTGGACCTCGTAGCCCGACAGGCGCACGGCGTCGGCGACGAGCCGCGCCGGCAGCGCGTGGCGCTCCCCCGCCACCGCGCCGACCACGACGATCCCCCGACGCACGCCCCGGCGGGTGAAGCGGCTCTCGAGCACGGCCAGCACCTGGCCCATGATCACCGAGGCCCGGTGCTCCTCGGCCACGTCGACCGCGCCCGACGCCCAGCCGTCGCCGATGGCCCGCATGGCCGGGGCGACGACGTCGACGTACACGCCGACGGGATCGGTGCCCGACGCCAGCGACGCCTCCACCACGTTCTTGGCCCCCATGCGGTCCCCCACGAGCAGCCGGCGCTGCAGCCGCAGCGCCCAGTCGACCGTGCCGCGACCGAGCGCCGCCTCCAGAGGTCGGGCGGAGCGCTCGTGGACGAAGGCGTCGAGGTCGGCCCGTGCGATCGCCCAGCTGCGGCCGCGGCGCTGCGCCGGCAGCAGGCCCAACCGCACGTAGCGGTAGGCGGTCATGTAGTGGACGTCCAGCGCGTCGGCAGCCTCCTGGAGGGTGAGGTCGCCGTCGCCGTCCACGGTCAGTCGGCCGGCGTCGGCTCGTCGTCGGGATCCGGCGCCTCGGCGGGGGCGGCGTCCGTCGCCTCGTCGTCGGGACGGTCGGGATCCGGTGCCTCGGCGGGGGCCTCGGCCGGCGCATCGAAGTCGCTCGAGCCGGTGGCGGCCGCCGCCTCGGGGTGCTGGAGCAGCTCGGCCTCGTCGTCGGCCAGCGGCTCCTGCACGACGGGTGCGTCCTCGGGGGCGATCTCGTCCTGCACCGGCGCATCCGGGCTGTTCGGGTAGAAGCGGAACAGGTCCTCGATGATCTGCTGCAGGCCGTCGCCCACGTAGCCACCGCCGAGGTCGACGGTGATCACGGACGAGTTGACGTGCACGCCGTCCACGCCGCCGTGCTCGAGGAGGCGACGGGCGAGGCGGTCGACCGGGCGGTCGAGCACGACGTCC
>JAKFET010000251.1:0-24348 GCA_036675575.1 Acidimicrobiaceae bacterium | reverse complement strand
GGCGAAGACCTCGACGTGGCGGGCCTCGTCCATCACCTGGGTGGCGGCGTAGTACTTGGCGTCGATCCACGGCACGGTCTCGACGATCTTGGCGGTGCAGATCAGGGCGCCCTGCTCGCCGTGCATGAACTGGGAGAGCATCCAGTTCTGCGACTCGATGCCGACCTGCAGCCACTCCTTGTCGCCCCACTTGGCGAAGGGCGTGCCGGAGAGGTCCATGGACTGGTTGAGGCCGGTCGAACCGCCCTGGTTCGCCATGACCACGGCCTCCTGGTCGACCTCGATCGACCAGTCGAGGTCGGTCTCACCGTTCCACATCGAGGTCTTGGCCTTCTCGTAGAGGCGGTTCAGCGCCGGCCGCTCGCCCTTCTCGTAGTTCCAGGTGAACAGCGCGTCGGCGTTGTCCTGGACGGCGCGGATCAGCTCGCCTTCGTCGGACCCGACGACGGAGAGGATGGCCTCGATGTCGTGCAGGTCCTCGCGGCCGACGATGGCGGCGTTCTCGGTGGAGGCGGTGGTGTCGGTCATGGGGAGGGCTCCTGTGGTGCGGGGGACGGGTTCAGGTGGTGAGGGCCGGCAGCAGGTGCTGGCGGACGTGGCGGGTGACGGAGGCGTGGTCGTGCGGGTCGAGCCGTGGGCTGGGCTCGAGGGCGTGGGACAGGACGAGGCGGACGAGCAGGTCGGCGACCTCGGTGGCGGCAGCATCGGGATCCGGGTGGTCAGACCGGACGTGGGGCCGCAGGTACGGGGCGGCGAAGGCGACCGCGGCATCGAGGATCGGGCCGAGTCGGTGGAACGCGACCTGGGACAGCACCAGCTCGGGTTCGTGGTCGAGCACGGCGCGGAGGGCCGGATGGGTCGTCAGGAACCGCAGCGCCGCCCCGACGCCGGCCACCAGCAGCCCCTCGGGGTCCGGATGGCGGGCGAGCTCGTCGGACAGCTCGACGAAGAAGCGGTGCAGCTCACGGCCCAGGACCGCATCGACGAGCGTGTCCTTGCCGCCGGGGAAGGCGCGGTAGAGCGTGGCGCGCGAGACGCCGGCTTCGACCGCGATGTCGTCGACGGTGGTGCGGGTCACCCCGCGCCGGGCGAAGCACTCGAGGGCGGCCGAGCGGATGCGCTCGTCCGAGCGGTGCGCGGCGGCTGGGCGCAGCGGTGCATCGGCCGTCGAGATCGCCCCCATCACCGTGAGACACTACGACGGCATCTGTCTCACTGTCTACGCAAAAGGGACGTGACCTGCGTCACCGAGACGCGCCCAGCACGCCGACGAGGATGCGATCCCGCACCAGGCGCTCGGCCTCCGGCGCCTGGGACAGGTCCCAGCGGCCGGCGCTCCCCACGTAGCTGAGGACCAGGCGGGCGCAGTGGTCGGCCGCGTCGGCCACGTCGGCGTCACGGCGCACCTCGTCACGCTCCCTGGCGTCGGCGAGCACGCGCTCGAGGTGCCCGGCGAGGCCGGAGACCACCAGTGGCTGGACGGTGGCGAGCGACGGGACGATGGCATCGGCCTCCTCCACCAGGAGGCGCTGCAGCACGGCGTGCTCGCCGAGGAGGCGGTGGGCGGCACGGACCACCCCGGCGACGTGGCGGACCACGCCGTCACCCGCGGGGGGTGCGGCGTCGAGCACGGCCGTGAAGAAGCGCTCCACCTCTCGCCCGATGGTGCGGGCGACGAGCTCGTCGCGCCCGCCGGGGAAGTGCCGGTACAGCGTCGCCCGTGACGAGCCGGCGCGGACCGCCACCCCTTCCACCGTCAGCTGGCCGAGCCCACGGGCGGCGACCTCGGCGTAGGTGGCGTCCAGGACCCGCTCGGCCAGCTCGGCCCGTCCGCTCACCCGGGGGCCCGGACGGGCCGGTCGACCACGTCGTCGGTGTCGGCACGCTCCCCCACGCCGCGGGCGACCCGACGCAGGATCAGCGGGTACACGATGGCGACGATGGCAGCGAAGATGAACCACTGCACCGCGTAGCTGCGGTGCGGCCCATCGTCGAGCTCCGGGAGCGGCACCGGCGCGAGCAGGTCGGGGGCCGGCGGGTCCGACACCTGGCTCTGGACCACCACCGGTGCGACCTCGCCACCGAAGACCTCCTCCGCCGTCGTGCGTCGCAGGCAGGCCATGCCGACGGGGACGTCGTCGGGGCCGGTCCGGACGCCGCAGTCGTCGCCCTCCCACGTGGTCACGGTCCCCTGGATCGCCACCCTCCCGCCGGGGGCCGGCACGGGCTCGACCGTCCCGTCGTCGTTGAACTGGAACCCCCGGTTCACCACGACCGTCGAGCCGTCGTCGAGCGCCAGCGGCGTCAGCACCCAGGCGCCGGGCAGACCGTCGCGCGAGCGGTTGTCCACGAGCAGGTCCCGGTCGCCGAAGGTTCCCGACGCGGTGACGGTGCGGAAGCGCAGGTCGGCGGGGTCCTCGGCGTCGGCGACGGCGTCGGCCACGGGCACGGCGGGCAGCTCGGCACGCGCCTGCACCGTGGCGTTGCGGGCGGCTCGCTGGTCGTGGCGGTCGAGCTGCCAGAGCCCGAGCAGCACGAAGGCCACCACCACCGCCACCGCGAACAGGTGCGACAGGATCCAGAGCGGACGGAGGGCGAACCGGTACACCGCAGCCGAGACTACGGACCGCCCCGCGGGCGACGGCAGTCGTCGTCAGCGGGCCTGGAAGCTGGCGGCGCAGAACTGGTTGCGGGCCGCTGCGTCCTGTCCCACGAGGGCGTGGACGGGGGTGTACGAGAACGCCGTTCGGATCACGAGCGCCTCGGCGGCGGCGGACTCCTCGATCTCGCGGGCCACCCGGGCCCGGTCGGCGGCCGTGGGAGCGGCGACGAGCCGCTCGGCGTTGCGCCAGGCCTGCTCGCGCCACCCCACCAGGGCCTGGACCATCGTCGAGTTGTCGACGGAGGTGCCGGGCACGTCCCCGTCGTCGAGGGTCGGGTCGAGGTACTTGGCCGCCTCGGCCAGCAGGTACTGGTTGGTGGCGGCCAGGAAGTCGTTGACCCGGTCGTGGTCGGCCTTGCGGCTGGTGCCGTCCGGCTTCACGAGCCCGATCTCGGCCAGCACGAACGGCAGGTCCCGGTTCACGTGGGCGTTCATGCCGAGGAAGACGTTGCCCGTGCCGGTGACCCGCTGGCGCTCGGCGCTGTCGAAGGCGATCCGCCAGGCCGGGGACACCTCGGCGACGGCACCCCGGTGCCAGTCGTCGAACTGCTCGAAGTAGTAGTCGGCGAAGACCGCGTCCTGGTGGTTGACGAACGCGTTGTCGGTGAAGAACTGGGGGTCCTCGACCGCCCGTCGGTACTCCTCGGTGGTGACGAGGTAGGTGAAGGCGAACGTGGCGTCGTGGTCGCAGCCGAGGCCGTTGTACCGCTTGGTCATCTCGCGGATCACCCGGTCGACGCAGCTGAGCTGGCCCTTCGTGCACTCGCTCCCGGTCGAGGCGACGTAGGTGTCGGGGCTGGTGGCGCCGAGGTGGACGGGCCAGTTCAGGAAGAACGGGTCGTCGTAGCGGGAGGTGGTCGTGCTCGACCCCCCGCTCGAGGTCTCCGGAAGCAGACCGGCGCCGGCCGGCAGCGCCGTCCCGAACGTCACTGCCGCCAGCACGGCGGCCACCATGGCCAAGCTCTTCGATCGCACCCGCAACGCCCCCTCCGTGCCCTCTCCGCCACACACCGTCACACGTCGTGACAGTTGTCGACCATGGCCCGAACGGGTGGTTTCCCCGGGCCCGCTCGAGCCAGGCCCCCGGCCCGCACCCTCGCACCGGCGGGCGCCTGCCAGACTCGGCGCCCGTGACCGACCAGCCGGCGCCGGCGAGGCACCCGCCCAGCCCCCACACGCTGAAGCTCCTGGTCGCGCCCGTGATCTTCCTGGTCATCTGCTCCAACGTCGCCAACGTCATGTGGCCGACGCTGCAGGAGGACCACCCGCTCCTGCTCATCGCGCTCAGCAGCATCAACCGCTACCTGATCCTCGTGTCGGACCAGCTCGATGCCCTCAGCTACTACGGGGTCGGCACGATGCGCCTCCTCGTCTCGGACCCGCTCTTCTTCCTGCTCGGCTACTGGTACGGCGACCGGGCGCTGGCGTGGATGGACCAGAAGGCCCCGACGTACGGGCCGATGCTGCGACGGGCCCAGCACGTCTTCGGCCGGGCGGCCTGGCCCCTGGTGGTCATCGCGCCCAACAACTTCATCTGCCTGTTCGCGGGCGCCGCCGGCATGCGCATCAGCGCCTTCTTCGCCCTGAACCTCGTCGGCACCCTCGGTCGGCTCTACCTGATCCGTCGCCTCGGCGAGACCTTCGCCTCCCCGATCGACCGCTTCCAGGACCTGGTCGGCGAGTACCGGTGGTGGTTCATCGGCGCGTCGGCGGTCCTGGTCGCCTTCAGCCTCCGCGGCGAGGTGAAGGGCGGCGGCGAGATCGACCAGCTCGTGCACCTCGACGAGGAGCTGGCGGAGCCCGCCGAGCGCGAGCAGGCCGAGGACGACCGGTGACGCAGGTCGCCGTCGTCACGGGCGCGAGCTCCGGCATCGGCGCCGCCACCGCCCGCCTGCTGGCCGGGGACGGCTGGCACGTCGTGCTCGGCGCACGTCGCACCGATCGCATCCGGGCCCTCGCCGACGAGCTGGGCGGCACGGCCACCACGCTCGACGTCACCGATCCCCGGTCGGTGTCGGACTTCGTCGACGCCGTCCCGGCCTGCCGGTTGCTGGTGAACAACGCCGGCGGCGCCCTCGGGGTCGAGCGGCTGACCGAGGCGGTCGACGAGAAGTGGCAGACCATGTTCGACACCAACGTGCTCGGCCTCATGCGCATGACCCGGGGCCTGCTCCCCCGCCTCGTGGCCTCGGGCGACGGCCACGTCGTGAACGTGACCTCGATCGCCGCCCTGCAGGGCTACCCGGGCGGCTCCGGCTACAACGCTGCCAAGTTCGGCGCTCACGGGGTCACCGAGGCGCTGCGCCACGAGCTCCTCGGCCAGCCGGTGCGCGTCACCGAGATCCTTCCGGGCATGGTCGAGACCGAGTTCAGCATCGTGCGCCTCGACGGCGACGAGGAGCGGGCTGCGCAGGTGTACGCCGGGCTCCAGCCGCTGACCGCGGACGACGTCGCCGAGTGCATCCGCTGGGCCACGTCGCTGCCGAGCCACGTCAACATCGATTCCATCGTCGTGAAGCCGCGGGCCCAGGCCGACGCGTTCCGCAGCCACCGGGAGGACCGATGACCGCCACCATCCGCCGACAGTCGGCCCACCCGCCGCTCGGCACCCGCACCCCTGCCCGCAACGAGGACTTCTTCGACGAGGCCCAGCTGGCCGAGCTGCGGGCCTACAGCCGGCCGCGCAAGCGGGTCGACCTCGCTGCCAAGGTCGTGGTGGGCGCCATCGACCTGCTCCTGATCTTCGCCTTCGACCTCGGGCCCGAGGTGGCGGGCTGGGTCGACGGGGCGCCCTGGCCGGTGCGCCTCGTCGTGGTCGCCTCGGTGTTCGCGCTCATCTCCCAGGTCCTGCTGCTCCCGGTGGACTGGTGGTCGACGATGGTCCACGACCGCCGCCACGGCCTGTCGAACCAGAGCGGCGGGCTGTGGGCTGCGGACCAGGTGAAGGGCCTGGTCCTGAACGTCGTCCTCTCGGGGCTGCTGCTCGTGCCGATCTTCTGGGCCATCCGCACGTTCGACACCTGGTGGCTCGTCGGCGGGCTCGCGTTCCTCGCCATCGCCCTGGTCCTGAACTTCGTCTACCCGGTGCTGATCATGCCCCGCTTCAACCGGTTCACCCCGATGGAGCCGGGGCCCCTGCGCAGCCGGATCGAGGAGATCGCCGCGCTGGCCGGGACGAGCATCGAGGGCGTCTACACCATGGACGGCTCGAAGCGGTCACGGCGCGGCAACGCCTTCGTCGCCGGCTTCGGACCCACGAAGCGCGTGGTGGTCTACGACACGATGCTCGACGGCTCCGGCGGCGTGACGTTCTCCCTGGAGCAGATCGCCCAGGTGGTCGCCCACGAGATCGGCCACTACCGGCTGAACCACATCCCGAAGACGTTCCCCCTGGCCGGCCTGCAGATGCTGGTCGCCCTGGCCTTCGTGCAGCACGTGATCGGCAGCGACACCGTGCTCGGCTGGGCGGGCGTCGACGACCTCGGCGACCCGGGTGCGGCGCCGCTGTTCCTGCTCGGCCTGGGCCTGCCCATGACCCTGCTCGGGCTCGTCTCGTCGTGGCTGTCCCGGCGCAACGAGCGCGAAGCCGACCTCGAGGCCCTCGAGCTGCTCGGCGACCCAACCAGCTTCGTGGCGATGTGGCCGGGGTTCGTCGCCCTGAACAAGGCCGACCTGGAGCCCGGGTGGTGGGACCGGCTCAACGCCAGCCACCCCGGCGTCGCCGAGCGCATGCAGTTCGGCCTCGACTGGGCCGACCTGAACGGCGTGCCGGCCGCGCGTCCCGAGGTCGCTGCGGTGCCGGAGCCGACGCCGGGGCCGGACCGGACGGGCTCCTAGAGCCCGAGGACGTCGTCCAGGCCGATGGTGATGCCGGGTCGGTCGGCCACGGCCTTCACCGCCAGCAGCACCCCGGGCATGAACGACGACCGGTCGTAGGAGTCGTGGCGGATCGAGAGGGTCTGGCCCTCGGTGCCGAGCACGACCTCCTGGTGGGCGACCATGCCGCGCATGCGCACCGAGTGGACCCGGATGCCGCCCGGGCCCTCGCCGCCGCGCGGGTGCGCGATGACCTCGCTGCGGGTGGGGTCCTCGGCCCAGTCCTGGGAGGCCGCAGCCATGCGCTCGACGGTGAGCATCGCCGTGCCCGACGGAGCGTCGACCTTCTCGTCGTGGTGGAACTCGAGGACCTCCGCCGTCTGGAACCACGGCGCCGCCATCTCGGCGAAGCGCATCATGAGCACGGCACCGATGGCGAAGTTCGGCACGATCATGCAGTTGGACGACGTGAAGGTGTCGGCGAAGCGGTCGAGGTCCTCGGCGGAGAAGCCGGTGGTGCCGACGACGGCGTGCACACCGTGCTCGGCAGCCCACGCCAGGTTCTCCCGGGCGGCCTCCAGGTGGGTGAAGTCGACCACGACGTCCACCTCGGCCCGCTCGAAGGCCTCGGCCCCGCCGGCGACCGTGAGCTGGGGGACGTGGGCGTCGCGTGCGACGAGGTGGAGGTCGATCCCCTCGTGGTGCGGGTCGACGGCGGCGACGAGCTCGCACTCACCATCGGTAGCGACGGCAGCACAGACCGTGCTGCCCATGCGACCGCCCGCCCCGAAGACACCCACCCGAATCGTCATGTCCGGAAGAGTACGCAGGACGGGCACGTTGACGCGGCGTCAACAAGGCACCGACACGGGCGACCCTGGGTACGTTCGACCCATGCCCCGTCGCCCACGCCGCTGCCGACCCCGCCCCGCCCGGGCCGGGCGCCGGCCGAGCTGCCGCCAACGGCGGGTGCCGGCGCCCCGGACCACCCATCCCCGGAGCCTGCGCCCCCGCATCCGGCACCTGCGCCGGATCTGATCAGACGGCCTGGGCGAGCCCGGTGGTGTCGACCGGCCCCACGGCGGCGACCGACCGCGGCGAGCGCAGCACCTGGCGCAGGACCCGGTCGACCTCGTCGACGGTCACCGCCTGCAGGCGCTCGAGCTGCTCGTCGATGCTGACGACCGTGCCGGTGGACAGCAGCATCCGACCGAGGCGGGTCATGCGCGAGCCGGAGTCCTCGAGGCCGAGCTCGGTGGCTCCGGTGAGGTAGCCGACCGCGACGCGGACCTCGTCGGCGGTGACGCCGCCGGTGAGGATGGCATCGATCTCGGTCTCCAGCGCGTCGAGCAGCTGGGGCGACCGCCCCGGCGACGTGCCGGCGTACACCCCGAGGAGCCCGGCGTCGGAGTACGACGACACCCACGAGTACACCGAGTACGCCAGGCCGCGATCCTCGCGGATGGCCTGGAACAGGCGCGACGAGGAGCCCCCGCCCAGGACCTGGTCGGCGACGTGGAGGGCGTAGCGGTCCTCGTGGTCGAGGGGCAGGCCCCGCCACCCGAGGATCACGTGCACCTGCTCGCCGTCGCGCTCCTGCGTGCGCAGCGACTCGACCTGCGGCGTGGGTGCCTGGCGCTCCGGCTTCGCACCCCCGTCGCCACCCCCGAGGCGCTCGGCGACGACCTCGCACAGCTCGTCGTGGTCCACCTTCCCGGCGGCGGCGACCACCAGGTTCGCGGGGCGGTAGTGCGTCTCGAAGAACCCGAGGATGTCCTGGCGGGTCATCGACCGGACCGTGTCCTCGTCGCCGAGGACCTCCCGTCCGAGCGGGTGATCGGGGAACAGGGCCTCCATGTGGAGGGTGTGAACGCGGTCCTCGGGCGTGTCGAGCGCGGCCCACAGCTCTTCGAGGATGACCTCGCGCTCGGCATCGATCTCGTGGGGGCGCAGCGCCGGCGCCGAGAGGATGTCGCCGATCAGCTCGGTGCCGAGCCGCCAGTGGGCAGCCGGCAGCCGGGTCACGAACGTCGTGTGCTCGCGTGCCGTGAAGGCGTTCATGTCGCCGCCGACCGCGTCGACGGCCTCGGCGATGGCGCGCGCCGAGCGGGCCTCGGTGCCCTTGAAGAACAGGTGCTCGAGGAAGTGCGACGCCCCGGCGAGCTCGGGCGACTCGTCACGGCCGCCCACCGCGACCCACACGCCGGTCGTGACCGACCGGGCGTGGGGCATGGTGTCGCTGACGACGCGGACGCCGTTGGGCAGTGTGGTGGTGCGGGGCTCCGGATCGAGCCCCGCACCCTCGAAGGACCTCTCTGCGGAGGTCACGTCACCCGCGATCCGACCGTGCGGCTTCGCCGCACCAACGAACCGTGACATGGGTCGCCTCGCCTGACGGCTCGGCGCCGGTGTGCGTGCTCAGCGGCGCCGACCGCCGCCGCCACCGCCGCTGCGGCCACGACCGCGACCGCCGCCGTTGCGACCGCCGCCCTCGCCGCCGGAGCCGGAGCCCTCGGGACCGAGGTCGCCGAACTCCTCCTTCAGCTCCTCGTCGAACGCGTCCTCGAAGGACACGAACTCGCCGGCCGAGGCGGTGCCACCGGCAGCGGTGCCGCCGGTCTCCCCGCCGGAGTCGCGGTCGCTGCTGCGGCCCCCGCGGTCGCTGCTGCGACCCCGGCCACCGTCGCGACCGCCCTCGCGGCCGCCGTCACGACCACCGCGGTCGCTGCGCTCGCGCTTGGGGCCGTCGTCCTCGGACGACTCGCCCTCGGGCACGTCGGTCGGCGACAGGCTGATCTTGCCGTTCGGGTCGATGTCGTCGACCCGCACCTCGATCTCCTGGCCCAGCTCGAGCTCGTCCTCCACCCGCTCGATGCGGCGCTTGCCACCGATCTTGGAGATGTGGAGCAGGCCGTCGCGGCCCGGGAGGATGTTGACGAAGGCGCCGAACTTGGTGATGTTGACGACCTTGCCCATGTAGATCTCGCCCGGGTGGGCGGAGGGCGGGTTGACGATCAGCTCGATCTGGCGACGGGCCTCGTCGACGGCACCCTTGTCGGTGCCACCGATGGTGACCACACCGACGACGCCGTCGTCGTCGACGCCGATGTCGGCGCCGGTCTCGCCCTGGATCTGGTTGATGACCTTGCCCTTGGGCCCGATGACCTCGCCGATCTTGTCGACCGGGATCTCGAAGCTGATGATCTTCGGGGCGCTGCCCTGCACGTCGTCACGGGGCTGTGCGATGCACTCGTCCATGATGTCGAGGATCTTGGTGCGGGCTTCCTTGGCCTGACCCAGCGCCTCGGCCAGGACGTCGGCCGGGAGGCCGTCGATCTTGGTGTCGAGCTGCAGAGCGGTGATGAAGTCCCGCGTGCCGGCGACCTTGAAGTCCATGTCGCCGAAGGCGTCCTCGGCACCGAGGATGTCGGTGAGGGTGGTGTACTTGCCGTCGGCGTACACGAGGCCCATGGCGATGCCGGCGACGGCGGCCTTGATCGGCACACCGCCGTCCATCAGCGACAGGGACGAGGCGCAGACCGACGCCATCGAGGTGGAGCCGTTGGAGGCCAGCACCTCGGACACGAGGCGGAACGTGTACGGCCAGTCGTCCATCTTCGGGATGACGGGCAGCAGCGCGCGCTCGGCGAGCAGGCCGTGGCCGACCTCGCGGCGCTTGGGGCTGCCGACGCGACCGGTCTCGCCGTTGGCGTGGGGCGGCATGTTGTAGTGGTGCATGTACCGCTTCTTCTCCTGGGGGCCCAGGTTGTCGAGAAGCTGGTCCATCTTCGGCATGCCGAGGGTGAGGACGTTGAGCACCTGGGTCTCGCCACGCTGGAACAGCGCCGAGCCGTGTGCGGTGTCGAGGAGGCCGACCTCGGCGGTGACCTGGCGCAGGTCGGCCGGGCCGCGGCCGTCGATGCGGACGCCCTCGTTGACGATGCGGGAGCGGATGACGCTCTTCAGCACGGCCTTGATGGCGCTGCCGATCTCCTTGTCGCGATCGGGGAACTCGGCGGCGAGCTCGTCGCGGATCTCGGCCTTCACGGTGCGCTCGGCGGCCTCGCGGTCGGCCTTGATGGCGATGGAGCCGACCTCGCGGAGGCGGTCGGTGCCGACCTCGGCCACGCGGTCGTAGACGTCGGTGCCGTAGTCGGCGGCGGCGCTGAACTCGAGCGGCGGGCGGGCCCCGTAGGCCTCGACCAGGGCGCGCTGGGCGTCGATGGAGTCCTTGATGGACTTCTTGGCCTCTTCGAGGCCGGCCACGATGGCCTCCTCGGTCACGAAGGGGGCGCCGGCCTGGTAGTGGTCCCACGCCCGCTCGGTGCCGTTGGCCTCGACCATCATGATGGCGATCTGGCCGTCGTCGGTCTCGCGACCGGCGACCACGAGGTCGAAGGTGGACTCCTCGATCTCGTCGTGCTCGGGGTGCGGGACCCACTCGCCGTCGGTGTCGTACGCCATGCGCACGGCGCCGACCGGGCCGTCGAAGGGCAGGCCGCTCAGCATGAGGGCGGCGGACGCGCCGTTGATGGTGATGACGTCGTAGGGGTTGCGCATGTCGGACCCGAGGATCGTGGACACGATCTGGGTCTCGTTGCGGTAGCCGTCGGGGAAGCTCGGCCGCAGCGGGCGGTCGGTCAGGCGGCAGGTGAGGATGGCGAGGTCCGTCGGGCGGCCCTCACGGCGGAAGAACGAGCCGGGGATGCGCCCGGCGGCGTACATCCGCTCCTCGACGTCGACGGTCAACGGGAAGAAGTCCATGCCCTCGCGGGCGGACTTGGCCGCGTTGGCCGTGACGAGGGCCTTGGTGCCCCCGATGCTGACGACGACGGCGCCCTGGCTCTGCTGGGCCAGCTTGCCCGTCTCGAAGACGAGCTCCTTGTCGGCGCCGGGGATGGGCGCGGAAACACGCGTGGGTTCGGTGGTCATGTTCTGGTTGTCTCCTGTGTGGCGGCGGAGCGCCTGCGCCCCCTCGGGCGTCGTGCAGGCGGTCCGGCCGGATCGTGGTGACAGGGCCAGTTCCCAGTCGGCGCACCCCCGAAGTGGTTCGGAGATCGGCGACTGGCAGCTGACCGAGGCTGCCACCGTGGGTTGTGCAGTGGTGTTCGTGTGGACGGGGCGCGTGCCCGGAAACGGCGACGAGCGGCCACGGGGGCCGCTCGTCGTCTCACATCCTCAGCGGCGCAGGCCGTGCGTGGCGATGATCGCTCGGTAGCGCTCGACGTCGTTCTTGCGGACGTAGTCGAGCAGCCGCCGGCGACGACCGACCATCTTCAGCAGGCCGCGTCGGGTGTGGTGGTCCTTCTTGTGCGTCGAGAGGTGGTCGTTGAGGTGGTTGATGCGCTTCGTGAGAAGGGCGATCTGGACCTCGGGCGACCCGGTGTCCGTCTCGTGCAGACGGTGCTCGGCGATGAGCTCCGGCTTGAGGCGGTCGATCTGCTCAGACATTCGTGGAGGACTCCGTGACGTGCGTGTGGGTATCGGACCCGGCTGCCCCAGTCGGCTGTGCGAGGAGGGGAAGCGGTGGCGCCGTGCGCTGCACCCCGGGGAGAACCCCCAGGCGCGGCGGCACGAGGCCTCCGGGCACCCTACCAGGATCCCGGGCGGATGGGTGCAAGCGGACGGGGCCTACGGGAGGGCCGGCTTGATGTCGTACTCGTAGGCCGGTCGGCGCCGGCGGGCCGACAGGCGCGCGAACTCCAGGCGGGGCGTCATGGCCCGGATCGGGGCGTCGGGGGCGTAGAACGCGGCCTCGACGTCGTCGAGGCGGGCGACGTCGGGGTCGAGGCCCCGGTCGCGCACCGCCTCGCGGTAGGCCTCGCCGAAGTCGCCGTGGAGCAGGTCCGAGACGATGGCGGGCAGGGTCTCGGGGTCGCGCAGCGGCCAGCAGTGGTTGGCGCCGTCGATGACCACGAACTGGCCCTTGGCCTGGCGGGCGGCGTCCTTGGCCGTCTGCAGCGGGACGGCGAAGTCCCGGGTGCCGTGCACGGCCACCACCGGGATCTGCTCCTGGGCGAGGCGCTGCAGCATCCACCGGCTGCCGCGGCTGCGCAGGATCGACACGGCCGGCCCGAGGAGGCGCCAGGGCCGGGTGGCGTGGCCGACGAGCGTGGGGGCCAGGAGGCGGCCGAGCTTGAGGGCCTGCTCCGGGTTCTTCAGCACCGGGGGCGTGGTCATGGCGTCGAGGGCGAGCAGCACCACCACCCCGGCCATCGCCGGCGGGAACAGGCGGCCGAGGTTGACGAGGCGGTCCCAGGCGTCGCCGACGATGGCGTCGATCAGGATCACGCCGATGGCGCGCTCGGGCTCCATGGCGCACAGCTGGGTCACCACCCGCCCGCCCATGGAGTGGCCCACGAAGAAGGCCTGCTCGATGCCCAGCTCGTCGAGGGCGCGGCCGAGGAGCCGGGCGTAGTCGCCGAAGTTGGCGCCACCCGAGGGCAGACCCTGGGTGCTGCCGTGGTTCGCCGTGTCGATGGCGACCACCTTGAAGCCCATCGACACGAGGCGGGACAGCGTCTGGGCGTAGAGGAAGCCCTCGGCGGTGAAGCCGTGGACCATGACGAGGGGGACGCCCCGCCCCGACACGGTGACGCCGACCTCGTGGCCGTCGGCGAGGCGGAACACGTGGCGGGCCAGCCGGGGGGCCGCGACCCGGCCCCGCTCGGCGGCACCCTCGGACTCGGGGCCGACCACGGGCATCTCGGCCTCGGGCAGCAGGTTGGACAGGGCCCGGCGCGCCCGCTCGCGCGGAAGCAGGTGCGTGCGGTCCTCGTCGCTGCGCTCGTCGGGGTCGAGCTCGGCCGGCTCGGCGGCCGCCTCGATCCGGATCGGGATCACCGTGGCGTCCTCGGGGAGCCCGGCGCCGGTCACGGGTGCAGGATCCGGCGGGCGTCGTCGCAGTCGCGCCGCATCTGCTCGACGAGGGCGCCCACGTCGTCGAAGCGCTCCTCGCCCCGGAGTCGCGCCACGAAGCGGACCCCGACCCGCTCGTCGTAGAGGTCGCCGGCGAAGTCGAGCACGTGGGCCTCCAGCAGGCTGGCGTCGGCCGTCTCGTAGAAGGTGGGTCTGCGGCCGAGGGAGATCGCGGTGGGCAGGACCTCGCCGTCGGCCCGGACGAACCAGCCGGCGTAGATGCCGTCGGCGGGCAGCAGGATCGACCCGGGGACGGCGACGTTCGCCGTGGGGAAGCCGAGCTCCCGGCCCCGCTGGTCGCCGTGGTGGACGAGCCCGCGCACCTCGTGGGGACGGCCGAGCATGGCGGCCGCCGACTCCACCTCGCCGGCGACGAGCGCCCGCCGGATGGCGGTGGAGGAGACCCGCCGGTCGTCGGCGGTGGGTTGGCCCTCGGCATCGACGAGGGCCATCCCGTGGACGTCGAAGCCGAGCTCGGCGCCCAGCTGGTTGAGCAGGGCGACGTTGCCGCCGCGGCCCTTGCCGAAGTGGAAGTCGGCGCCGACGATCACCGTCCGGGCCCGGAGGCAGTCGACCAGCACCTCCTGGACGAACTCGTCGGCGGTCTCGTCGGCGCGCTCCTCGTCGAAGCGCACGACGACGGCCAGGTCGATGCCCGTGCTCTCCAGCAGCTCCAGCTTCTGGTCCAGGTCGCACAGCAGCTTCGGCGCGGACTCGGGCCGGACCACCGACGCCGGGTGGCGGTCGAAGGTGACGACGGCCGACGCCAGGCCACGGGCCTCGGCCTCGCGCCGGACCTCGGCGATGACGGCCCGGTGGCCGAGGTGGACGCCGTCGTAGGCGCCGATGGTGACCGCCGCGCCGCGCTGCCCGAGATCGGGGCAGCTGGACGTGTCGCGGACGATCTGCACGAGGCGGAGGCTAACCCCGCCCGGAGACCGCTCGGGGATCGGACGCCCGGCTCAGAACGAGTCCATGATGTTGATGCCGGCCGGCCCGAGGATGATCACGAAGAGCGACGGCAGGATGCAGAAGACCAGCGGGAAGACGATCTTCACCGGCAGCTGCGCCGCCTTCTCCTCGACCCGGGCCCGGCGCTTCTCGCGCAGCTCCTGGGACTGGATCTTGAGCACCCGCGCGATCGGCAGGCCGTGTCGGGTCGACTGGCGGACGGCGATGACGAAGGCCTTGAGGTCGGGCACGTCGGTGCGCTCCACCATCCGGTCGAGCGCGACCTGGCGGTCGACGCCCACCTGCAGGTCCTGCAGCACGCGAGCGAGCTCGTCGGCGAGCGGGCCGGTGCGGCCCTCGGCGGAGCGGGCCATGGCGGCGTCGAAGCCGAGCCCGGCCTCCACCGACACGGTGAGCTGGTCGATCACGTCGGGGAGCTGCTTCTCGATGAGGCCCTGGCGCTCGCCGGCCTTGCGGTCCAGCCAGGCCTCGGGGCCGAGGTAGGACAGCGCGGCGACGAGCGCGGCGAGGCCGAGCGACTGCCGGCCGGTGCCGTTGCTCAGCAGCAGGAAGACGACCACACCGCCGACGGCGAGCGACAGGAAGCGGATGACGAGCACCCGCTCGACGGTCCAGCCCTTCTCGTACAGGCCGGCGAGGTCGAGCTTGCGCTGCACGCGCTCGCCCATGCCGGCCGAGGTGAAGCCCTTGGCCCGCCGGGCGACCCCGTCGAAGAAGGGGTCGAGGATGCGGGTCTTGGCCGAGGCGCTGAGGGCGATCTGGCGGCTGTTGGTGGGCATGCCCCCACGGCCGAGGTTGGACTGCGCCGCGCCGAGCTCGCGCTCGGACGTGAGCGCCCACACGAGGACGAAGACGGCGCCGATGACGAGCGCTGCGCCGAGGACGACGACCAGGAGGTCCATGTCAGTACTCCACGTCGATCAGCTTCTTCAGCCACAGCGCACCGCTCACCAGCAGGGCGACCGCGACGCCCAGCATGATCCAGCCGATGGTGCGGGAGAACAGCGGCTTCATGTAGTCGGGGTTCGAGGTGAACAGGATCAGGCCCATGCCGATGGGCAGGAAGCCGAGCACCATCGCCGAGATGCGCCCCTCCGCCGTGAGGGCGGAGACCTGGCGCTTGAGGCGGTTGCGGGCCCGGATGGTCTCACCCACCTGGTCGAGGATCTGGGCCAGGTCGCCACCGACGGTGCGGTTGATGCGCATGGCGTCGACCACCCACGCGAAGTCCTCGTTCTGGACCCGGCGGGCGATGCCGTCGAGGGCGTCCTCGACGTCGCGGCCGAGGCGGGTCTCGAGGATGGCGCGGCGGAACTCCTGGCCGAGCGGCGCGTCCATCTCCTCGCCGACGGTGTCGATGGCCTGGCCGACGCCGAAGCCGGACCGGAGCGCCCCGGACATGATCGTGAGGGCGTCGCTGAGCTGGTCGCCGAAGGCCTTGTTGCGGCGGGACGCCTTGAAGTCGAGGAAGGCCTTGGCCCCGAGCAGCGGGACCAGGAACCCGACGAGGCCGATGACGGCCCCGAACAGCAGGTAGCCGAGGATCGCGGCGCTGATGGCGATGGCGACGACGAGGGCGGCGTACTCACCGGCGCGCATGACGATGCCGGCCCGGTCGAGGGCGGCGTCGATCTTGCCGGTGGACTCGGTGCGCTCGACCGCTGCGGTCGCCATGCGGGTGGCGGCCGCACGGACGCTGTCGATGGCTCGCTCGGCACCGGAGGAGTCGTCCCCGGAGACCGGGGCGGCGTCGGAGCGCAGCGACCGACGCTCGGCGCGACGGCGTGCGATGGCGACGCCGGCGCCGGTCGGGACCGTGACCGCGAGCAGGACGGCGATGGCGACGCCGATCGCGGCGGCCCCGACCCACAGCACCCAGTCCTGCTGCAGGAGGTGCGGGTCGGCCTCGGAGGTCAGGACCCCGGGGAGCGGGCGCGCCGCAACCGGCTCGTCCTCCTCCTCGACCTGCGCCCCCCGGTCCGGCAGGGCCAGGGAGTAGACGCCGGTGGCGTCAGTGCCCTCCACGTCGACCTGCCAGCGCCCCGTGCGGGCGGGCGTCGTGGACGCGAAGGCGATCTCGAACTGGTTGACGATGCGCTGGCCGAGGCCGACGTAGGTGGCCGCCAGTGCCTCCGCGTCCTCGGCGGCGACGACCCGCCCGCCGGCGGACTCGGCCAGGGCGGCCAGGCCTTCGGCGTCGGTCTCGCCGGTCTGGAGGGAGACCAGGTAGAAGTCGCTGCCGCTGTCGGAGAGGGCGCTCGCGGCCTCCTCCTGACCCGCTGCGGAGTCGGAGTCGGCACCGTCGCTGAGCACGACGATGGCGTTGCGCTCCGCCGGGGACGCGGCCGTCTGCTGGGTGGCGAGGAGCAGGGCGTCGTACAGGGCGGTGCCGCCCTCGGCCACCAGGCCGTCGATGGCGTCTTCGGTGTCGCCGCGGTCGGTGGTGAACTCGGAGGCGATGCCGGCGGTCGAGCCGAAGCCGATGACGCTCACGGGGGCGTCGTCGGGCAGCACCTCGAGCAGGCCGTTGGCCGCCGACTTGGCCTCGTCCAGCGCGTCGCGGATGGACCCGGACGTGTCGACCACGAGCACGACGCCGACCTGCTGGTCGGCGAGGGGGGTGATCTGCGCGTCGACGGGATCGCCGTTCTCGGTGAGCTGGAGCCGGTCCGGCGTGAGGCCGGGGACGGCCGCCTCGGGGCCGAGCGACACGCGCAGCACGACCTGGGGGAACTGGGTGATGTCGACGCCGACGAACTCGATCTCCGAGCCCGCCTGCTGCTGAGCGCCGATCGCGGCAGCCGAGCCGACGATGGCTGCCATCGCGAGGAGCAGCGCCGCCACGAGGGCGGTGGCCCGTCGGACGGACGGGCCGCCGGAGCGGTGGGTCACCGACGGCTCCGGTTCGCGGCCAGGGCCTCGTTGACGACGTCGGACTCGGTGAACAGCTCCTTGGGCAGGCGGAAGCCCTGCTCGAGCAGCCGGTCGGAGAAGTACGGACGGATGCCGGTGGGCACCGGGTGCCCGAGGAAGCGCCCGTTGTCGTCCATGCCGGCGCCGTAGTCGAAGTCGTACAGCGTGTTCATGGTGATGACCTCGTTCTCCATGCCGACGACCTCGGACACGCTGGTGATCCGGCGCGAGCCGTCGCGGAGGCGGCTGATGTGCACGACCAGGTCGATGGCCGAGGCGATCTGCTCGCGGATGGCGCGCATCGGCAGGTCGAGGCCGGCCATGAGCACCATCGTCTCCATGCGGGACAGCGCGTCGCGGGGCGTGTTGGCGTGCAGCGTGCCGAGGGAGCCCTCGTGGCCCGTGTTCATGGCCTGGAGCATGTCGAGCGCCTCGCCGCCGCGGCACTCGCCGACGATGATGCGGTCGGGGCGCATGCGCAGGGCGTTGCGGACCAGGTCGCGGATGCTGACCTCGCCGCGACCCTCGATGTTCGGCGGCCGGGACTCGAGGCGGATCACGTGGCGCCGGGCGATCTTGAGCTCGACCGCGTCCTCGATGGTGACGATGCGCTCGCCCTGGGGGATGAAGTTGGACAGGACGTTCAGCAGCGTCGTCTTGCCGGTGCCCGTGCCGCCGCTGACCAGGATGTTGAGCTTTCCCTCGACGCAGGTGGAGAGGAACTCCATGAGCGACGCCGTGGCCGCGCCCGTGCGGATGTAGTCCTCCGAGCGGAGCACCATCTTGGAGAACTTGCGGATCGTGAGGGAGGGGCCGTCGACGGCGAGCGGCGGGATGACCGCGTTGACGCGCGACCCGTCGGGCAGGCGGGCGTCGACCATCGGCGAGGACTCGTCGACCCGTCGACCGATGGCGGACACGATCCGGTCGATGACCCGGCGCAGCGAGGCCTCGTCGGGGAAGGCGACGTCGGTCTCCTCGAGCAGGCCGCGGCGCTCGACCCAGACGCCGGTGGTGTTGTTGCACATGATCTCGGTGATGTCCGGATCCTCGAGCAGCGGCGTGATCGGCCCGTAGCCGATGACGTCGGCCGAGATCTCCTCGACCAGGCGTGCCTTCTCCTCGGCGGTGAGCGGCACCGCCTCCTGGTTCATGATCTCGGCGAGGGTGTCCCGGGCCAGGTCGAGCAGCTCGTCGTCGGCGACCTCGCGGTTGCTCGGCCGGGCCGCCAGGCGCTCCATGAGCGCCCCGGAGACCTGGTGCTTCAAGCGCGCGTAGGGGTCGGCGCGAGGCGCGGGCGCGTCGTCGTCGACGTCGTCCGGCTCGCCGTCGGCCTTCTTGAGCCGGTCTCCCAGTCGCATCTCCCGCTACCGCCTTCCGAAGAGCCCGCTGTTCCGGCGCTGGGCTGCCGCCGCCTGCTCCGCCGTCACGTTGGGGTCGGGTTCGAACCTGCTGACCAGCTCCCAGAGCGGGGCCATGGCCGGCGAGCTCTCGCCGCCCTCGATGACCGGGACGCCCTGGTTCATCGAGACCGGCAGGGAGACGTGGCTGGGGACCAGCACGTCGGGCTCCATGCCGATCGTGGCCGCGATGTCGGCGACGTCGAGCCCGACCTTCGCGTTGGAGCGGTTGAGGACGAAGTGCCGCTGGGCCCCGGTCATGCCGATGCGGTCCAGGGCGTCGATGGTCTTGTGCAGCCCGCGGACGCTCGCCACGTCGGTCGCGGCCACGAACACCAGGTCGGTGGCGTTGTCCATGACGGTGAGCGTGCGCTCGCCGAGGCCCGGGTCGGTGTCGACCACCACGTACTTGAACTCCTGGTGGAGCATGGTCACCGCCTTGGAGAACGCCTGGGCGGTGATCTCGTCGGCCACGCCGGGCACCTCGGGGGCGCACAGGGCGAAGAGGCCGGAGCGGTGCGGGGTGAGGTGGACCTTGACCTCGGCAGCGTCGTGGAGACCGCCGGCGATGGCGTCGCGGATGCTGGTCTCGGCCAGCAGGCGCAGGGCGTTGCCGACGTCACCGAACTGGAGGTCGCCGTCGACGAGGACGACCTGCTTGGGCGCCCGCATGGCGAGCCCGACGGCGAGGTTGGCCGAGATCGTGGTCTTGCCGGCACCACCCTTGGGCGACAGCACCATGATCAGGCGGTGCTGGTCCTCGGCGTTCTCGGCCGAGCGCATGGTGAGCGCCCGACGCTCGGCGAGCTCGAGGGCGCGCTTGACCGACTCGCGGATGCGGTCGTCGTCGGCCCCGGACGGGAGGATGTCGCGGACGCCGACCTGCATGGCGCGGCCGAAGGCCTCGCCCGTGGGCTCCATGTGCAGCACGACAGTGACGTCCGGGCGCTCCTCGTCGAAGCGCTGGGCGACGGTGAAGGCGCGCTCGGCGTCGTCGGCCCCGTCGATGATGACGACCTCGACCGCCGAGCCCGCGGCGGCGAGGCCTCGGTCGAGCGGCGCGGTCTGGACCGGGACGGCGTCGCCGACCGCAGTCCGGACGGCCTGCTCGAGATCGTCGTCAGCGGCGAGGATCAGGATCATCCGACAGGTGCTCCGGGGTTGATGACGTTCTCGACGCTGATGCCCTCGGACGGCACCACGGCGTCGCCGCTGTGCATCGCCATGTGCAGGTTCGCGTTGAGCGACTGGGCGTTCCGCACGTAGATCAGGCGCTCGGCGTCGGGACCCTCCATGGCGAGGGTCACGAGCAGGGAGCCCTCGGCCGGTGCGACCCGCTGGGCCGGGTCGGCGACGGTCTCGGCCGCCTGCACGGGCAGGGGGTTGCCCTGGACGTTGGTGACGAGCGCCTGCTGGATGATGATCTTGGAGACCTTGTAGTCGCCCACCGTGGGCTGGCCGGTGGCCGGGTCGACGACCGGCTGGGCGAGCGGGTCGTTGGGCTGGAACACGAAGTCGTTGCGGTCGCCGAGGGCGATGAGCGCCACCGTGCGGCCCGGCACCGGCACGCCGCCGATGAACTGCTCCTGGGACATCGCGATCGTGACCTCGAGGAGCCCCTCGGGCACCTCGACCGATCCGGGGCGGGCCGTGACGTTGCCCGGCTCCACGAAGCGGGTGGCCAGCAGCACCTCGCCCGGCACCAGCTCGGCGGCCGTGACCAGGCCGCTGACCGACACGAGGTCGGAGATGACCCCCTCCGGGGCGACCTTGACCGGCACGTCCTCCTCCTCGACCAGCTCCGCGAGCTGCTCGGCGGAGGTCCCGGCCGGGATCGGGGCCGTGGCGGTGAGCACGCGGACGAGCTCCTCACCCTCGAGCGCTCGGTCCTCGGCGCCCTGGACGTAGAGCACGAGCACGCCTGTGCCCACGATCGCCATCACGACAGCGGCGATGACGCCCACCAGCTTCTTGTTCACGTGGTTTCTCTCCCGGTCGGGGGGTTCGTTCTCCGAGTTTCCCGCAGATTCCGCTCGAGGTGGTGCATCGGCACCCTGAGGGACGCCCTTGAGCCACCCAGCGCCTCGGTGATCGGCCGGATGAGTGTGCCATCGCTCGCCGGACGTCGCCATGGTCCGCTCGGACCACCGACGCCTCGGCCGGGGGCGCCGCTCAGGCCAGCACGACCTCGGGCTTGACGGTGCCCTCGCGGTGCGGTCCGTAGACGGCGAGCAGGACGCCGTCCTGGGACTCGACCGCCCAGGGGCCGGGGTGGCCCTCGGGGATGCCGAGCCGGGACCGCTCGAGGGGCTTGCCGTGGCCGACGTCGACCGCCGTCGGGACGTCGACCACGACGGTCGGCAGGTCGCGGAGGGCCTCTGCGGGGGTGAGGACGTCTCGCTCCGGGTCGATCTCGTCGATGCGGTGGGCGTCGGACACGTCGAAGGAGCCGGCGCTGGTCCGACGCAGGTTGCGCAGGTGGGCCCCGCCCCCGAGGGAGGCGCCGAGGTCGGCGGCGAGCGTGCGGATGTAGGTGCCCGACGAGCATGTGACCTCGATCGGGTACACGCCGTCTCCGACGGGGTCACCGACGGTGAACGAGTGGATGGTGATCGGCCGGGCCTCGCGCTCGACCTCCTTGCCCTCGCGGGCCAGCTCGTGCAGGCGCTTGCCGTCGATCTTGATCGCCGAGACCATCGGTGGCACCTGGAGGATCTCGCCGGTCAGGCCCACCGCCGCGGCGCGCACGTCGGCGAGGGTCACGCCCGCCATGTCGTGGGTGGCCGTGACGGCTCCGGTGTCGTCGAGCGTGTCGGTCTCGGTGCCGAGCACGACCTCGCCCACGTAGGTCTTGGGCAGCGCCGTGAGGAAGCGCAGCAGGCGCGTCATGTTCCCCACGCCGAGCAACAGCAGGCCGGTGGCGGGCGGGTCGAGGGTGCCGGCGTGGCCGACCCTGCGGGTGCCGAGGACCCCGCGGGACTTCGCCACGACGTCGTGGCTCGTCCAGCCGACCTCCTTGTCCACCAGCACCAGCCCGTTCCAGGGGCTCGGCCGCTTGCGGCTCACGCCGGCACCGGGCGGCGGGGCAGGCGGGCCCGGATCGACTCGACGACCTCGGGGATCGGCGAGTCGGTGGCGAACCCGGCCATGAACGTGTGGCCGCCACCCCCGAACTCGGCAGCGAGCCTGGAGACGTCGACGGAGCCGGTGGACCGGAGCGAGACCCGCAGCCCCTCCCCCGGCGCCTCGCGCAGGACGCACGCCACCTCGGCCTCCTGGCAGGAGCGCACGTGGTCGATGAACCCCTCGGTCTCGTCGAAGGTGACGTCGAAGTCCTGGAGGTCCCGCTCCGTGAGCCACGCCACGACGAAGCCGCGCTCGGCGTCGAGCTCGGTGCGGGCCAGGGCCATGGAGAGCAGCTGCACGTACTGGAAGCGGTGCTTCTCGAACAGCTCTCGCGTGATCCGGGCGATCGGCAGGTCGTACTCGGCCAGCTCCTCGGCCAGGTGGAACACGTCGGAGGTGGTGTTCGGGTAGCGGAAGCGGCCGGTGTCGGTCACGAGGCCGACGTAGAGGTTCAGCGCCACGTCCCGGGTGAGCGGCCAGCCCAGCTCCTCGGCCAGGCGTCGCACCAGGACCGCGGTCGCCGCCGCGGACTCGTCCACGAGGTTGAGGTCGCCGAAGCGCTGGTTGTCCGGGTGGTGGTCGAGGACGACGACCGTGCCGGCCCCCTCGGCCGCGCCGGCGATGTCGCCGAGCCGGCCGACGTGGCCGAGGTCGAAGGTGACCAGCACCTCGGGCTCGAGCGGGAAGCGGTCGGGGGGCGTGCAGCGATCGAGGCCGGGGAGGAACCGGTAGTGCGGAGCCACGGTGAAGGGGCTGGGCCACGAGGCCACCGAGTCCTGGCCGTTGGCCTCGCAGAGCAGGTGCATCGCCAGCATCGAACCCAGCGCGTCGCCGTCCGGGTGGTGGTGGCAGGCCAGGCCGAGGGTGCCGGCCCCCCGCACCACGTCGGCGACCTGGGCGACGGTGCTCACCGGATCAGGCGTCGTCGCCACCGTCGCTCGCGACGGCGTCCGGGTCGTCCGCCTCGGCGGGCGCCGGTGCGTCCTCGGGCAGGTCGAGGTCGCGCAGGATCTCCTCGATGCGGGTGGCGCCACGGGCGACCACGTCGGCGTGGAACGAGAGGATCGGCGTGCGCCGCATGTGCGTCTGGCGGTTGACCGCCTGCTGCAGGCGCGGCCGGTGCTCCTCGAGCACCTCGAGCACGACCTCGTCGGAGGCCTCGAGGTTCGACCAGTGGATCTTGGCGTGCTCGATGCCGGGGTCGACCTCGACGGCCGTGATGGTCAGGAACCCGAGCCGCTCGTCGTCGATGCGCTCGAGCTCCTCGGCCACGATCTCCCGCACGAGCTCGTTCAAGCGGGCCGTGCGCGGGTACCGGCGGGAGCTGGTCTGACGTCGGCGGGCCATGCCGGCGAGCCTGCCACAGGTTCCGGCGGGTTCCACCGGGCGGGCAGCCGGCCTGATGCGCTGCCGGGCGAGCCGGCGGTGGGCCGGCCCCGGGTCACTGGTTCGGCTGGGCGACGGTGAGCGGGCCGGGCAGGGTTCCGTCCCAGGCCCAGTGCGTGACCGCCGCGACGGTGAACGTCCGGGGACCCGGGTTCGCACCCGAGACGGCGAGGCCGACGACGCAGGTCCCGTCGGCGCCCGTCCTGCACTCCCCTGCGCCACCCCCGTTCGACCACGTGCCCTGGACGACCACCCCGCGGGTCGCGTGGCCGCTCGAGGTCGTCGCCGACGCCGTGACGGTGTAGGTCCGGTTGTTGCTGTTGCCGGCCCGGCTTCCCGAACCGGCCAGCGAGACGGACACCGCCGGGATGGACACCGGGACGGACACCGTGTCGCTGAGCCCCTCCGCATCCGTCACGAGCAGCGTGACGTCGTGCGTGCCGGGGCCCGTGAACGTGTGGGTCGGATCGGGAGCCGAGCTCGTGGCACCGGGGAAGGTCCACGCCCAGGCGACGACTCCGCCGTCGTCGCTGGACAGGTCGGTGAACGCGCAGGAGAGCATGGTGCACGAGTGCTCGAAGGCGGCCTCGGGCGCGGCGTTGAGGATGGCGGACGCCGTCGCCGATGCCTGCGAGCCCCGACCGTCGGTCACCACGAGCGTGACCGGATGGGTCCCGGCTGCCGCGTAGGTGTGGGTGGGGTGCTGCTCGGTGCTCGTCTCGCCGTCGCCGAAGTCCCAGGCCCAGGAGCTGATCGGGCCCTCCGCGTCGCTCGACCCGTCGGTGAAGGTGCAGGTGAGGTCGCCGCAGCTGACGCTGAACGATGCGACCGGCGCGAGGTCGACCACCGCCGGCGTGGTCGTGCTGGTCGTCGTGGTCGAGGGAGTGCTCGGGCTCGTCGTGGGCGTCACGCTCGACCCGTCGTGCTCGATGGCGGCGGCCTGGGTCTGGAAGGCACCGGCGGTCCGGGTCTCGAGGAAGGTCAGCGCCGGGATGGCGGCCACCACGATGACCGCGACCAGGACGGCGTACTCGGTGAGCGACGCTCCCCGCTCGGAGGACGGACGACGACGGAGGACCATGCGTCGGAGTCTCCGAGCGGGCCCGGCTCGGTGCATGGGCCGTTCGATCCGTCGGCGCGCCCGTCGCGGGCGCG
>JAKFET010000006.1:0-4071 GCA_036675575.1 Acidimicrobiaceae bacterium | reverse complement strand
CCGGCGATCATCGCCGGCAGGGCGACGTTCTCCAGCACGGTCATGCCCTCGAGCAGGTTGAAGAACTGGAACACGATGCCGATGTGGCGGCGCCGCATGCGGGCCAGCTGGTCCTCGTCCATCTCGTGGATCTGCTCGCCGTCGAGCACCACGGTGCCCTCGTCCACGGCGTCGAGGCCGGCGACGAGGTTGAGCATCGTCGACTTCCCGCAACCGGAGGGCCCCATGACGGCCACGAACTCGCCGCGGCGCATCTGGAAGTCGAGCCCTCGCAGGGCGCGCACGGGCGCCTGCTCGGCCTCGAAGGTCTTGCGGACGTTGCTGACGGTCAGCACCGGATCGCTCATCGGACAGCTCCCGTTCCCGCCCACCGTTCGGCGGGCACCTTGTACGCATGGACCGGGGTGTCCCGGCCCTTCACGACGGCCGGCTCGAGCGCCTCCGCCTCGACGGGGGAGGACAGGGCCTGCCACGTCGCGTCCGTGAGCACGGTCTCCCCGTGCTCGGCCCACTGCTGGAGCCGTTGGGTCAGGTTCACGGCGTCGCCGACGACCGTGTACTCGAGCCGCTCCTCGCTGCCGAGGAGGGCGGCAGCGACCTCCCCCGTGGAGACCCCGATGCCGAGGCCGAACGGTGGGAGGCCCTGCTCCTTCCACCGCTCGTTGATCTCGGCCTGCGCCTCGTGCATGGCGCGGGCGGCGGTCACGGCGCGGTCGGGGTGGTCGCGGCACGGCAGCGGTGCGCCGAAGACGGCCATGACGGCGTCGCCGACGAACTGCATCACGGTCCCGTCGTTGCCGATGATCGCCCGGTTCATCGCACCTCGGTGCTCGTTGAGCTGACCGGCCAGCGCGGTGGGGTCGGCCCGCTCGGCGATCGTCGAGTAGCCGCGGATGTCGGCCATGAGGACGGTGACGTTGAGGCGCTCGGAGCGGCCGATCGCCATCCCGCCGTCGCGGAGCTGGTCGGCGACGCCGCCCGGGAGGAGGCGGGACAGCGACTCACCCTGCTCCTCCCTGTCGACGATCACCTGATGCAGCATCCGCAGCCGCTTCAGCGCTGCGTCGGAACCGCGGCTTGCGCCTTCCGCAAGACGCAGGAACAGCTGCTCGACCGCCTCGCTCACCACCGCCGGGGTGGTGTGCTGAGAGGCGGCGATGGCCTTGATCGGCTTGCCCTCGGCCACCAGCTGCAGGAGGACCTCGTCGGCGGAGCTGAGCGCCCCGTCCGACGAGACCGGGTTGACCAGTGCCTGGACGATCTCCGGATCGAGCATGGACCCACCCGTCGCCACGGTCCGGATCGCTGCGGCCAGGTGGTCACCCTCCGCCACCCTGTCCTTGAGGAGGTAGGCGTAGCCCGCCGCCCCTTCGCCGAGGAGCGAGACGGCGTACTCCGGGTCGTCGAACTGGGAGAGGATGACGACGCCCGTCCCGGGGTGGCGCTTGCGGATGAGCTTGGCCGCCTCGATGCCCTCCTGCTGGAACGACGGGGGCATCCGGATGTCGGTGACCACCACCTGGGGGTTCTGAGCCTCGGCGCCGCCGACCAGGGAGTCGAAGTCCTCGGCGACGCCGACGATCTCGAAGTCGGGTTCCAGGCCGAGGAGGGCACGGACGCCCTCGCGCACGATGAGGTTGTCGTCGGCGAGGAACACCGAGATGGTGGCTCGCCCCTCATCGGGATCGGTTGTGCTCACCGTCCGCCTCCACTCGGGGCGAGCCCCCAGCTCGTCCCTGCCCGGTGGTCGATGGTACCCACGTCCGTGCTCTCCCTCGGCGCCGAGCTCAGCCGACCGTGAAGGTCGTCTTCATGCCGAGCTCGTGGTGGGCCTTGCCCTCCGGTCCGGGGATGAAGCAGACGACTGCGTACGTGCCGGGCGCCAGGTCGTCGACGTTGAGGTACGCACCGCCGTCGCCGGGTGCTGCGAAGGTGCCGCCGACCTCGAGAGCCTCTTCCTCGGACGGCTCCTCGTCCCGAGACAGCAGCTCGTCGAGGTCCACGCCCTCACCGAGCTTGAACATCGCCATCTCGTGGGCGGACTCGCCACCGTTCGTGAACTCGAACGAGACCGGACCAGGCGGCACCTCGGCCGGGACGCCCTCGAAGCCGAAGTCGACGCCGGTGACGGGGATGACCTCGGCGCCTTCGAGGGGCTCGGTCGCCACCTCGTCCTCGCCCTCGTCCTCGCCCTCGTCCTCGTCGCCGCCGCCGCAGTTCTCGGCCTCGAACTCCTCGATGGGCCCGAAGGCCTCCTCGACCGCAGGATCCGAGAACGCCTTGCCCATGTCGCCGTCAGCGGCGGCGAAGGCGTCGGCCACCACGCCGATCTCCTCGGCGATCTCGTCCGGAGCCACCGCCCGGATCCCCTCGAGCTGCTCGGTGGTCGGCGGACCGTCCTGCTCGTCGAGCTCAGCGACCCTCTCGCAGTACTCGGCGAACTCGGGGTTCACGGCCTGCTCGCCGTCACCGCCAGGGCAGTTCTCGCCCTCCCACTCCTCGATGACGCCGATCTTCTCCTCGACGGCGGGGTCGCTGAACGCCTTCCCGAAGTCCCCGTCGGCACCGATGATCGCATCGGCGACGAAGTCGACCTCCTCGGCGATGGCCTCCGGCCGCACCTCCTTGATGTTCTCCATCTGCTCGATGGTCGGCGGTCCGTCCTGATCGTCGAGCTCGGCCGTGGCGGCGCAGTACTCGTCGAACTCGCCGCCGGCGGGTTCGCCCTCGGCGGCGGTCGTGGTCGTCTCGTCGCCGCTGGCCGCCTCGGTGTCGTCGTCGTCGCCGCAGGCGACCGCCAGCAGGCTCAGGGCGCAGGCGGCGGCGAGCGCCTTCGCACGGCGGGAACGGGTGGTCGTGGACATGCATCCTCCAGGTCGGGAACTCACTTCGGACATCCAGCCACGGATCGGCCACCACCCCCAGCCCGCTGGCACCAGACCTCGGGGTGGTGCCTGCCCCACCCCACCCCACCGGACAGCGCCCTGGGCGATCTGCGTCCGTGGCGCGACGGTGCCCCCATGCACATCGACGGATCGGTCACCTCGATCAGCTGGATTCCCTCCGAGGCGGTGAAGGGGGCCATGAAGATGCCGTTCTCCGTCGGCATGGCCCACTACGACGCGCCACCGCCCGAGGCGCTCGACGCGGACGTCCCGTCGGCGCTCGGGGCCCTGTGCGCCGCCGACCGCTTCCGCTTCGCCAACCACCTCACCGGCTGGATCGAGGTGGAGGAGGAGCGGATCACGTCATGGGGCCAGGGCGGACAGGCCCTCGTCGGATCCACCACGGTGCGCGCCGGCAGGTCGGTGACCGTGGCGGCGGTCGGCTTCGAGACCCTGCAAGGGGAGCCGGAGGTGGGCGACGGGTGGGTGCGCTTCCGCCAGTCCGCAGGCGGCCGGACCGGGGTGCCGACGCCCCGCCACGTGAACCACCCGCCCTACGTCCAGATCACCGCCCCGTCGGCCTGGACCACGCTCGAGCTCACGCTCCATGCCGACGGGCGCAGGGAGATCGGCCTCGCCGGCGCCAGCCCCTTCCCCCGACACTGGCTGTACGACGGCACCGGCGCGCTGACCAGGAAGAGCGGGATGATCGACTTCACGAACTGGTACCGCCACGCCTTCGGCAAGCACAGCCCGTGGGGCGATGAGGACTGCCCGGCCCTGGCCACCGAGGTGGAGACCGCCCTCGAGCGGCAGCTGTCGAGCACGATCATGCGAGGCGGACGCCGGCCCCGCGTCCGCAAGGTGGTGGCGGGCGACACCCTGGTGCGCCAGGGTGACGACGGTGACGAGCTCTTCCTGCTGCTCGACGGCGTGCTCGGCGTGGACGTCGACGGCGAACGCCTGGCCGAGCTCGGTCCCGGGGCGGTGGTCGGCGAGCGGGCGCTGCTCGAGGGCGGCGTGCGGACCTCGACGCTGCAGGCGCTGACCCCGTGCAAGGTGGCCGTCGCACGAGCCGACGAGATCGAGCCGTCTGCGCTGGCCGAGCTCCGCGAGGGGCATCGCCGCGAGGAGCTCCGCTGAGCGACCGCCCCGCCCGCCCCCCGAGCAGGTCCTGACGTGCGCC
>JAKFET010000297.1:0-24488 GCA_036675575.1 Acidimicrobiaceae bacterium | reverse complement strand
GACTTCCTCTACGGGGAGGGTGGCCCGGACGAGATCTACGGCGGCCTCGGCGACGACCTCATCCACGGCAACGGCGGCAACGACCTCGCCTGGGGCGAGTCGAACGCGGACGAGATCTGGGGCGACGGCGACGACGACGTCCTCGACGGTGGCCCGGACGCCGACCTCATCTTCGGCAACGCCGGCGTGGACACGGCGTACGGACAGGCCGGCAACGACGACATCTTCGGCGGCACCAACGCCGACGGGTCGTTCGACGTCGGCGATCTGCTGTACGGCAACGCCGGCGAGGACCGGATCTACGGCGACAACGACACCATGACCGGCGCGGGCGCGGCCCGGGTCGTGACCGTCCTGCACGGCCAGGACGCCAGCGAGTACGGCGACGACCGGATCGACGGTGGCGCCGGCCAGGACGAGGGTCACGGCCAGGACGGCGTCGACCGCCTCTACGGCGGCACCGAGCACGACCAGCTCTACGGCGAGCTCGGCGGCGACTTCCTCCACGGCCAGGACGGACCCGACGCGCTGTTCGGCGACAAGGGCTCGACCGGGCAGACGGCCCGAGCGGTCACGGTGCCCAGCGGTGGCTGGGTGGCGGGGACGCCCAAGGGCTCACCGGCCTGGGACGCCGCGTTCGCTGCGCTCCTGGTCGACGAGGGTCAGGGCGGCACCGATGTCATCGAGGGCGGCGACGGCGACGACCACGGGTTCGGTGGCGTGCAGAACGACATCCTCCGGGGTGGCGCGGCCGACGACCACCTCGAGGGCAATGCCGGACAGGACAAGATCTACGGCCACACCGAGGGCTCGGTGGCGACCGACGGCCAGGACGACATCATCGGTGGTTCGTCGACGGTGAGCCCGTCGGCCGACCCACCGGGTGGCACGGACACCACCGGTTCCTCGGACACCGGTGAGCTCGAGATCCAGGGCAACGGCGCCGCCGACGTGATCACTGGCGACAACGCCACGCAGACCCGGCAGGCCAACGTGGCCGGGACGGCGTGGCTGGTCGACCCGGTGACCAACGGGCACCTCCGGACCGTCGTGCTGTTCGACACCGAGGAGCCGGTCGGGGCCGCCGATCTCGGCCTGGTGAGCGGTGACGACCTCATGGCCGGCAACACCGGGAACGACCGGATCTACGGCGAGGGCGGCGACGACCTCGGCAAGGGCAACGAGAACCAGGACCTGCTCGAGGGCAACCAGGGCGGGGACTGGATGGAGGGCAACGGCGACGCCGACGACATCATCGGCGGCTCCTCCATCGCGGCCCAGCCTGACGACGGCGACCAGCTCCACGGTGGGGCCGGTCCCGACGTGATCCTCGGCGACAACGCCTGCATCGTGCGGGACGTGACCGGCGTGACGTTCGCGCCGGCCTCGTGCCCCGGTGGTGCCGGCGGTGCGACGGCGTTCACGTACGAGACGTACCAGCTCGGCATCCAGCCGAAGCGGGGCATCCTCCTGCGTGACCTGAGCTCCGCCGTCGCCGGCTACGCCGGACCGGATGTGCTGTCCGGCGGCGAGGGCGTCGACGTGGAGTTCGGCCAGGACGAGGCGGACAAGGTCCAGGGCGGCCCGGGCGACGACTACCAGCAGGGCAACGGCGATGCCGACACCCTCGTCGGCGACGCGGTGCCCGACCAGCTGGTCGGTCTCGCACCGGTGAGCGCCAGCCTCGCCGGCCAGCAGAGCGGCGAGCCGGAGCTCTCCGGTCCGGCGACCGCCGACGGCCAGGACGACCAGCTCGGCGGGTCGAACATCGTCGGCTTCCGCGACGCCGGCGACACGATCTACGGCGACGGTGAGGCCGACTTCCAGCTCGGCGACAACGGCCAGCTGACCCGGACGATCGTGGGCGGCGCCTACGCCGACTACGAGGAGCGGTACGCCGGGGAGGTGGAGCCGGCCAACGCCGTCATCGAGCGCATCGCCGACCGGTACGACGTCACGACGGCCACCACCGGTACGTACTTCGGGGCGGACACGCTCTACGGCGGCGACGGGGTCTACCCGACGCTGTCGATCGGCGAGGCCGACGGCGACGACAGCCAGTGGGGTCAGAACGGCGGCGACACCCTCTACGGCGAGGATGACGACGACGACCAGTACGGCGAGCTCGGCGACGACTTCCTGTGGGGGGGTGACGGCGAGGACGCCATGGTCGGCGACCGCGGCGGCATCGAGACCCGCTACGTCGACGGCGTGTCCCAGACGGCCGGGGCAGACACACGTCCCGACCCCGTCCCGGCCAGCGGCAGCTTCGACGTCAACAGCCCGCCCGGGATCGAGTGGACGGCCTGGGCCGCCCACCCGCTGGACCGACGGGTGAGCCTGACGCACGAGCGCTACACCGGCGCGGCGCTGACGTTGCCGGGGCTGACGGCCGGCGGGTCCGACCAGATGCGCGGCGGTCCGGGTCACGACTCGATGCACGGCGCCTTCGGCAACGACTACGTCAACGGTGACTCCGGTGGCGACTACCTCTTCGGTGCCGCCGGCGCCGACGTCATGTGGGGTGGTCGGGGCAAGGCCGACAACAGCGCCCAGCCGGCTCGCGACGACATGGGGACCGACCGGGAGTACGTCGACATCCTGTTCGGCGGCTTCGGCAGCTCGAACCGGGAGGCCGGTGCGGACATCCTCGACTACCAGCCGAGGGTCGGCACCGACCCCGACCTCTGGTTCACCATGACCGAGGACTACGAGGGCTTCGGCCTGCGCCAGCACCACCACGGCACCGACTGGATCTACGGCGGTTGGGACCGTGACGTGCTCCAGGGCGACGTGGCGGCCAACGGCCCGAACGACGGCGACAAGCTGCTCGACTGGACGGGTGCGTACAACATCTACACGCACTGCAACGCCGCCTACGGCGGGTGGAACGACGTCCGCAAGCCGGACCCGGCCCACATCGACGCACTGCAGAAGCTGGCGTGGAGCACCGGCGCCGGCACCTCGCTGGCCGACGTGCGCATCCCGACGTCGAGCGGCGGTCGCGAGCTCGCGCTCGTGTACCCGACCACGGACAACAAGGCGAACAGCGGCAAGGCGTTCAGCGCGACGCCCGGCCACTTCGAGCAGTTCATCTGCACCGGCGACTGACCAGAGACGGCCACCAGCAGTGCCGACCAGGGTCGCCCCCCGGGGGCGACCCTGACCGCCCGATTCGTCCGGATCCTCCCGGACCCGTTGTATCGAGCGGGTGGGTGGGGTAGGGCTAGTCGTGATGACCTCGAGGAACCCCTCTCCCGGCGCGATCGTGATCGACCAGCTCCGACCCGCCACCCCAGGCGGTGGCGGCCGGCCGAAGACCTCGGTGGGGGAGCGGACGCCGGTGCAGGCCCGCATCTTCCGGGACGGCCACGACCTGCTCGCAGCACGGGTCAGCTGGCGCAGGGCCGGTGCCCGGAGGTGGAGCCGCTCGCCGCTGGCGCAGTCCGAGAACGACATCTGGGTCGGGGCCCTCGAGTGCAGCGAGATCGGGCCCCACGAGGTCGTGGTCGAGGCGTGGACCGACGTCTTCGCCACGTGGCGCAAGGAGCTGCGGCTCAAGGTCGGCGCCGGGCAGGTCGTCACCACCGAGCTGGAGGAGGGCGCCCGCATCCTCGAAGCGTTCGTCCCCGAGTGCGCCGGCACGGGCCGGAGCCGGGTCGAGGAGGCGGTCGCCGCCATCCGCGACGAGTCCGCCAGCATGGACGTGCGCCTCAACGCCGCCCTCGACGACGCCCTCGTGCCGCTCGTCGCCGGCATCCCGCACCAGGGCGATCTCACCGCCAGCGAGCCGATCTCCCTGTGGGTCGACCGCGAGCGAGCCCGCCACAGCGCCTGGTACGAGTTCTTCCCCCGGTCCGAGGGCGGCTTCAAGGGCTCGCTCGAGCGGCTTGACGCCGTGGCCGAGATGGGCTTCGACGTCGTGTACTTCCCACCGATCCACCCGATCGGCACCACCGCCCGCAAGGGTCCGAACAACACCCTCGACCCCGGCCCCGACGACGTCGGCAGCCCGTGGGCCATCGGTGGCCCCGAGGGCGGCCACACCGCCATCCACCCGGACCTCGGCTCCGAGGAGGAGCTCCTCGCCGTGGTCGAGCGGGCCAAGGAGCTCGGCATGGAGATCGCGCTCGACTACGCGCTCCAGTGCTCGCCCGACCACCCCTGGGTCACCGAGCACCCCGAGTGGTTCCACCACCGCCCCGACGGCACCATCAAGTACGCCGAGAACCCGCCCAAGAAGTACCAGGACATCTACCCGATCAACTTCTGGCCCGAGGACGAGGCCGACCGGGTCGCCCTGTGGGAGGCGTGCCGCGACATCCTGCGCCACTGGATCGACCGCGGCATCCGCATCTTCCGCGTCGACAACCCCCACACGAAGCCGGTCGCGTTCTGGGAGCGGTGCATCGCCGAGATCCAGGCCGAGCACCCCGACGTGCTGTTCCTGGCCGAGGCCTTCACCCGCCCGGCGATGATGTCGAAGCTGGCCGAGGTCGGCTTCAGCCAGAGCTACACCTACTTCACCTGGCGCCACGACAAGGACGAGCTCACCGAGTACGTCACCGAGCTCGCCCACGGCCCGCTCGCCGACGTGATGCGCCCGAACTTCTGGCCCAACACGCCCGACATCCTCGGCGGCGTCCTGCGCCACGGGAACCGTGCCGCGTTCCTCCTCCGCTACCTGCTGGCCGCCACGCTCACCCCGAACTTCGGCGTCTACTCCGGCTACGAGCTGCGCGAGAACGAGCCGGCCGCGGACACCAACGAGGAGTACCTCTTCTCGGAGAAGTACGAGGTCAAGTCCCGCGACTGGGACCGGCCCGACTCCCTCGCCCCCTTCATGGGCAAGGTGAACCGCATCCGCCGGTCCCACCCCGCCCTGCAGCAGCTCCGCGAGATCCACTTCCACCACGTCGACAACCCGAACGTCATCGCCTACACCAAAGGGTCCCGGGCCTCCGGTGACCTGGTGCTGGTCGTCGTGAACCTCGACCACGTCCACACCCAGGAGGCCACCGTGCACCTCGACCTCCACGCCGTGGGGCTGCCCGACTGGGAGCCCTACCAGGCCCGGGACGAGCTCACCGGCGAGACCTACCAGTGGCAGGGCGGCGCCAACTACGTGCGCTTCGAGCCCGCCCTCGACCGCGTCGGCCACGTGCTCGACCTCAGCGCATGAGGAAGGCCATCGATCCCGCCGACCACACGTGGTTCCAGCGCGCCGTCTTCTACGAGGTCCTGGTCCGCGGGTTCAACGACTCCAACGACGACGGCACCGGCGACCTGCGCGGCCTCACCGAGCGCCTCGACTACCTCGAGTGGCTCGGCGTCGACTGCCTCTGGCTGCTGCCGTTCTTCCAGTCGCCGCTGCGCGACGGCGGCTACGACGTGTCGGACTTCCTCACCGTGCTGCCCGAGTACGGCAACGTCGACGACGCGGCCGAGCTGATCGAGCAGGCCCACCGCCGTGGCATCCGCGTGATCTCCGACATGGTCGTCAACCACACGTCGGACCAGCACCCCTGGTTCCAGGAGTCACGCCAGGACCGCACCAACCCCAAGGCCGACTGGTACGTGTGGTCCGACGACGACCACCGCTGGGCCGAAGCCCGCATCATCTTCACCGACTCCGAGGACTCCAACTGGAGCTGGGACCCGGTACGCGAGCAGTACTACTGGCACCGGTTCTTCCACCACCAGCCCGACCTCAACTTCGACAACCCGGAGGTCGAGGCGGCGCTGTTCGACGTCGTGCGGTTCTGGATGGGCCTCGGCCTCGACGGGTTCCGCCTCGACGCCGTGCCGTACCTCTACGAGCGCGACGGCACCAACGGTGAGAACCTCCCCGAGACCCACGCCCTCCTGCAGCGCCTGCGCAAGTCGGTCGACGCCGAGTTCCCCGGCAAGCTCCTGCTGGCCGAGGCCAACCAGTGGCCCGCCGACGTCGTGGACTACTTCGGCCCCGACGGCGACGAGTGCCAGATGAACTTCCACTTCCCGCTGATGCCGCGCATGTTCATGGCGGTCCGGCGCGAGCAGCGCTTCCCGATCACGGAGATCCTGGCCCAGACGCCCGAGATCCCCGACGGGTGCCAGTGGGGGATCTTCCTGCGGAACCACGACGAGCTCACGCTCGAGATGGTCACCGACGAGGAGCGGGACTACATGTACGCCGAGTACGCGGCGGACCCCCGCATGAAGATCAACGTCGGGATCCGCCGGCGCCTCTTCCCGCTGCTCGACAACGACCGCCGCAAGGCCGAGCTGTTCCACGCCCTGCTGTACTCCATGCCGGGGAGCCCGATCATGTACTACGGCGACGAGATCGGCATGGGCGACAACATCTACCTCGGCGACCGCGACGGCGTGCGCACGCCCATGCAGTGGACCCCCGACCGCAACGCCGGCTTCTCCAAGGCCGACCCGGCCAAGCTCTACCTGCCGACGATCATGGACCCGGTCTACGGGTACGCGGGCGTGAACGTGGAGGCTCAGCAGCACGACAAGTCGTCGTTCCTGCACTGGGTCCGGCGCATGCTCGAGATCCGTCGCGAGTTCCCCGTCTTCGGGACCGGCCGCTTCGAGGTCCTGCACGCCGAGAACCCGTCGGTGCTCGCCTACCTGCGCTCCGCAAAGGACGAAGGCGACGACACCTCCGTGCTGTGCGTGCACAACCTGTCGCGCTTCCCCCAGCCGTGCGAGCTGATGCTCGGCCAGCACGCCGGGCGCATCCCCATCGAGCTCACCGGCCGCATCCCGTTCCCCGAGATCGGCGAGCTGCCCTACTTCATCACGCTCCCGCCCTACGGCTTCTACTGGTTCACCCTCGTGGACCCGGAGACCGAGGGGATGGGCGAGGAGCCCTACGGACGGGTGGAGCCATGATCACCATCGACGAGATCCTGCCGCTGGTGCCGAACCACCTGGCGGCGCAGCGCTGGTACGACCACGACGGCCCGCCCGAGCGGGTCGAGGCCGCCGACGCCGAGCAGTGGATGGACGGCGACCAGGACCTGTGGTGGCTCCTCGTGGAAGCCCGCGAAGGCGACCGGATCCTCGGGCGCTACCAGCTGGTGCTGGGCGCCCGCCCCGCCGGCGAGGAGCACCCGTTCCTGCACGGCAAGAGCGGCGAGCTGCTCGGCATCGTCGACACCGCCGACGGGCCGGTCACGGTCTACGACGCCTTCATCGACCCGCCCCTCGCCCTCGAGGTCCTGCGGCGCGTCGCGCCCTCCCTCGACGCGCACTCGGTGCGTCCGCTCGCGGTCGAGCAGTCCAACACCTCGATCGTCTACGACGAGCACGTCATCGTGAAGCTGTTCCGGCGCATCCACGTCGGCGAGAACCCAGACGTCGACGCCGTCACGCGCCTGGCCGAGGGCGGATTCACCCACGTGCCGGCGCAGCACGGCGTGCTCGAGCGGCCCGTCGCGGACGGTCGGCCCGACGCCGGCGCCACCCAGCACCTGGCCGTGGCGCGCCAGTTCCTCACCGGCGCCAGCGACGGCTGGCACCTGGCCCTGGCCTCGCTGCGCGTGATCATCGCCGACCACCTCGAGAGCGCCTCCAGCGGCGGCGACTTCGGCCCCGACGCCCAGCGCCTCGGCGCCATCACCGGCGAGCTGCACCGTCGCCTCGCCGACGCCTACGGCACCTCGACCGCCGACGTGTCCGCCTGGGTGGGGCACTTCCGCGCCCAGCTCGACCGCGTGCGCGAGCACGTGCCGGCCGACGAGATCTCCCGTCGCTACGACCGCGTCGCCGAGATCCGGGACCCCGGACCCGCACTGCGCATCCACGGCGACCTCCACCTCGGCCAGATGCTGCGGGCCGACAGCGGCTGGTACGTCATCGACTTCGAGGGCGAGCCGGCCCGACCGCTCGCCGAGCGGATGGCCCCCTCGTCGCCGCTGCGCGACGTCGCCGGCATGCTCCGCTCCTTCCACTACGCGGCTGCGGTCGTGCACCACGAGCGCGGCGACGAGGAGGACGCGTCCGAGCTCGTCGCCGACTGGGAGGAGCGGGCCCGCACCCGCTTCCTCGAGGGCTACTTCTCGACCGAGGGCATCTCCGAGCTCCTGCCCGACGACGCCACCACCGAGCTGCTCCTCCAGGGCTTCGAGCTGGACAAGGCCGTCTACGAGGTGGGCTACGAGACCGCGTACCGACCCAGCTGGGTGGGCATCCCGCTCGGCGCCATCCGGAGGTTGCTCGCATGAGCATCGATCCCGAACTGCAACGACTGGTCGAGGGCTTCCACCACGACCCCCACTCGGTGCTCGGCCTGCACGAGGGCCCGACGGGGCCGGTGGTGCGCATCCGCCGGCCCGAGGCGCGGTCGGTGTCCATGGACGTCGACGGCACCCGCTGCGAGGGCACGCACCTCGTCGGCGGCGTGTTCGAGATCCCCGTGCCGCGCGAGCCGAAGGCCTCCGACCCGGTCCGGGTCAGCTACGACACCTTCGAGGTGGACGTCGTCGATCCGTACCGCTTCTGGCCCACGCTCGGCGACGTCGACCTGCACCTCATCGGCGAGGGCCGCCACGAGCGCCTCTGGTCGGTGCTCGGCGCCCGCCCGATGACCCACGACGGCGCCGACGGCGTCGCCTTCGCCGTCTGGGCGCCGGCGGCCAAGGCGGTGCGCGTGGTGGGCGACTGGAACTCCTGGGACGGCCGGCTCCACCCGATGCGCGCGGTCGGCGCGTCCGGCGTGTGGGAGCTGTTCGTCCCGGAGGCCGAGGTCGGCCACCGCTACCGGTACGAGATCGTGGGCGCCGACGACCGCCTCCGCCTGAAGTCCGACCCGCTGGCCACGGCCACCGAGCTCCCGCCCGCGAACGCCAGCGTCATCACCGAGTCGTCCCACGTGTGGCGCGACGACGACTGGATGCAGGCCCGGCGCGAGACCGACGTCATCAACGACCGCCTGTCGATCTACGAGGTCCATGCCGGCTCGTGGCGCACCGTCCCCGAGGAGGGCGACCGGCCCCTGCGCTGGGACGAGCTGGCCGACCAGCTCGCCGACCACGTGCTCGAGCTCGGCTTCACGCACATCGAGCTGCTGCCGGTCGCCGAGCACCCCTATGCCCCCAGCTGGGGCTACCAGGTGTCGGGGTACTTCGCCCCGACGTCGCGCTTCGGCAGCCCGGACGACTTCCGCGCCTTCGTCGACACCATGCACCAGCGCGGCATCGGCGTCATCGTCGACTGGGTCCCGGCCCACTTCCCGAAGGATGACTGGTCCCTCGGCCGCTTCGACGGCACCGCCCTCTACGAGCACGAGGACCCCCGCCAGGGCGAGCACCCGGACTGGGGCACCTACGTCTTCAACTTCGGCCGCAACGAGGTGCGCAACTTCCTGGTGGCCAACGCCCTGTACTGGCTCGAGGAGTTCCACATCGACGGCCTGCGGGTCGACGCCGTGGCCTCGATGCTCTACCTCGACTACTCCCGCAACGACGGCGAGTGGCTCCCGAACGAGCACGGCGGCCGCGAGAACCTCGAGGCCATCGCGTTCCTGCAGGAGACCAACACGGTCGTACACGGGGCGTTCCCGGGCGTGCGGATGATCGCCGAGGAGTCCACCGCCTGGGGCGGGGTCAGCCGCCCGGTGCACCTCGGCGGGCTCGGCTTCGGCCAGAAGTGGAACATGGGCTGGATGCACGACACGCTCGAGTACTTCAAGGCCGACCCGGTGTACCGCTCGCACCACCACGGCCAGCTCACGTTCGGCTTCGTGTACGCCTGGAGCGAGAACTTCGTGCTGCCGCTCAGCCACGACGAGGTCGTCCACGGCAAGGGCTCGCTCCTGCAGAAGATGCCCGGCGACGAGTGGCAGCGCTTCGCCAACCTCCGCACGCTGTACGGCTGGATGTGGGCCCACCCCGGCAAGCAGCTGCTGTTCATGGGCTGCGAGATCGCCCAGGAGCGGGAGTGGTCCGAGTCGCGCAGCCTCGACTGGCACCTGCTCGAGGACCCCCGCCATGCCGGGGTGCGCGAGCTGGTGAGCGCCCTCAACCGGGCCCACGCCGAGCACCCCGCCATGTGGCGCCGCGACACCGAGCCCGCCGGCTTCGACTGGCTGGACGCGTCCGATGCCGGCCAGTCGGTGCTCGCCTTCCAGCGCAACGGCCAGGTCGACGACGAGCCCGTCGTCTGCGTCGCCAACTTCACGCCCGTGCCCCGGCACGGGTACCGGATCGGGCTGCCCCGAGCCGGAGCGTGGCGCGAGGTCCTCAACACCGACGACGAGCGCTTCGCCGGCGCCGGCATCGTCAACGGCACGATCCGGACCGAGGACGTGCCCTGGCAGGGGCGTGAGCAGTCGGCCGTCGTGACCCTCCCGCCGCTCGGCGTGACCTGGTTCGCGCCGGTGGGCTGACCGGGCGGAAATCGCACCGCAACCCCTTGACGCGCCCGGATCCCGAGGCGCACCATCAGGGGCACAGAGCGAACGTCGAGGGGACGATCGCCCGGAGGATTGCCAGCGGTTCCGCCCGCCCAAGACAGCGCTGCGGCGCTGTGGACACGGAGCACGGCCGTGCAGCTTCCGAGCGTCGGTCCCAGTGCACGGGCCCCCGACGGGGGCCCGTGTCGCGTGTCCGCAGCGGTCGGGCGCCGGTACCGTCGGCCCGGTGACGACCGAGGTCCAGACCTGCTACCGACACGGCGACCGGCGCGCCGGCGTGCGCTGCCAGCGCTGCGAGCGCCCGATCTGCCCGTCGTGCATGAACCAGGCGTCGGTCGGCTTCCACTGCCCCGAGTGCGTGAAGGGCGCCGGCCAGCGGGTCTACACGGCCCGGACGATGCCGTCCTCTGCGAACGCGGTCGTCACCTCTGCGCTGGTGGCGCTGAACGTGGCCATCTACGTCGTCTCCAGCATCGGGGCCGGGTTGGCCGAACCGTCGTTCGCCGTGCAGCTCGACTTCGCCCTGATCGGGCGGGGCCTGTCGGCCGAGGGGCTCCTCGGCGTGGCCGAAGGGGAGTGGTACCGCCTGGTCACCGGCGGCTTCCTGCACGGCGGGCTGCTCCACCTCGCCTTCAACATGTACGTGCTCTGGGTGCTCGGCAAGCAGCTCGAGCCGACGCTCGGCCGGGTCGGGTTCGCTGCGGTGTACTTCGCGTCCATGCTCGCCGGCTCGCTCGGCGTCATGCTCCTCGACCCGGAGGCCCTCACCGTCGGCGCATCCGGCGCCGTGTTCGGGCTGTTCGGCTACGCCGTGGTCGCCCAGCTGGCCCGGGGCATCAACCCCCTCCAGACCGGCCTCGGAGCCGTCGTCCTGCTCAACCTCGTCTTCACCTTCCTGGTGCCCGGCATCAGCATCGGCGGCCACGTCGGCGGCCTGCTCGGCGGTCTCGCCGCCGGGTTCCTGCACGACGTCGCCCGCCGCCGCATGGGGGCCCCGGCCTCGGTCGGCATCGGCCTGGTCGCCGCCCTCGGCGCTGCGTGCGCCGTGGCGTCCGTGCTGGTGGTCTAGGCGAGCAGCGGGGCGAGCGTCCGGGCCAGGCCGAGCTCGTACAGCTCCTCGGCCCGGTCCGGGGCGGTGCTCATCCCGGTGAGCTCGGTGAGCACGTAGCCGTGGACGGTGGCGTTCACGTGGTACGCCCAGTCGAAGGCCCCCGCCTCGTCGAGGTCGGGCCGCACGGCTCGCACGTGGTCGACCAGGCGCTGGAACGACTCGTAGCCCCGGGCCAGCGCCGCGTCGCCGGGCCGCACGTCGGGGACCGCTCGGCCGAACATGACGAGGAAGTGCGTCCGGTTCTCGAGCGCCCAGCGCCGGTAGGTGCGGCCCGACTCCGCCGGGTCGGTCGACCCGTAGGCCGGACGCAAGGCGGCGTCGAAGGACTCGAACCCCTCGATGAAGATGGCGTCGACCAGGCCGGCCTTGCCCCCGAACCAGGTGTACACGCCGGTGGTGGAGCAGCCCGCCTCCCGGGCGATGCTGCGCACCGTGAACGCCGACTCGCCGTCGCGGGACAGCACGAGCAGTGCGGCGTCGAGGATCGCCCGGCGCGGGTCGGGGGTTGACATCGCCTCGGCCACGTAACAATGTTACTGGATAACTTAGTTACGTCGATGAGGGGGAGCGATGACCGCCACCGAGCAGCCGATCGAGCACGCCGGGTTCGGCAACCGGTACATCAGCGGGCCGTACGCGCCGGTGACCGAGGAGGTCACCGCCTTCGACCTGCCGGTCGAGGGTGCGCTGCCCGAGGAGCTGGCCGGCCGCTACCTGCGCAACGGCCCCAACCCCATCGAACCGGTCGACCCGGCCACCCACCACTGGTTCACCGGTGACGGCATGGTCCACGGCGTGCGCCTCCTCGACGGGCGGGCCGAGTGGTACCGCAACCGCTACGTCGGCTCCGCCCACGTCGGCGCGGTCCGCGGCACGGGCGACGTCCCCGGGCCGAACTGGAACGGCAGCCAGGGCGGGCCGAACACCAACGTCGGCGGCTTCGCCGGCACCACGTGCGCCACGGTCGAGGCCGGCGGGACCCCCGTCGAGCTCACCTACGAGCTCGAGACCATCGGGCGCAACGACTTCTCCGGCACCCTTCCCGGGGCGTTCACCGCCCACCCGAAGCTCGACCCGGACACCGGCGAGATGCACGCCATGGTCTACGCGCCGGCGCAGTGGATGGACCACATCCAGTACGTCGTCGTCGCCCCCGACGGGCGCGTCCGCAAGACCCTCGACATCCCGCTCGGCATGACGATGCTCCACGACATGTCGCTCACCCAGCGCTACGCGATCGTCTACGACCAGCCCTGCACGGTCGACCTCGAGCTCGCCATGGCCGGCGACGGCTTCCCGATGCGCTGGAACCCGGACTACGGCAACCGCATCGGCCTCCTGCCCCGGGAGGGCGCCGCCGACGACATCATCTGGATCGACGTGCCGATGGGCTACGTGTTCCACCCGCTGAACGCCTACGACGACGCGGACGGCCGGGTCGTGATCGACCTGTGCCGCTACGACAAGATGTTCGACCGCGACGTGCTCGGACCGTTCGGGGACGGTGGCCAGGCCCGCCTGGAGCGCTGGGAGCTCGACCCCGTGGCCCGCACGGTGTCCACCACCGTCATCGACGAGCGGGCCAACGAGTTCCCCCGGCATCGCGGCTCGCTCACGGCCAAGCCGTACCGCTACGGGTACTGCGCGTCGCCGGCGCTCGACGAGGCGACGGGGTGGCCGACGCTGAAGCACGACCTCCAGACCGGCGAGCGCGAGGCGTTCGACCACGGCCCGGGGCGCGCCGCCGGCGAGCCCGTGTTCGTCGCCCGGCAGGGCGGGACGGCCGAGGACGACGGTTGGCTGCTCACGTTCGTGCACGACCTGGGCACGGGCGACACCGACTTCGTCGTGATGGACGCCACCGACCTCGGCCGTCGCGACTACGTGGCCCGGGTGCGTCTCCCGCAGCGCGTGCCGCTCGGGTTCCACGGCAACTGGGTCAGCGACCGGGCGGTGCCGCCGCCGATGTGACGGTCGTCTCCCGGGTGCGACAGGATCGGAGGGTGACCGATCACTACCGCGAAGCATGGGACGAGCTCACGGCACCGGGGGCCGGGTTCGAGATCGAGACGATCGACGTCCGGGGGGTCCCGATCAAGGTCTTCAAGAGCGCGCCGCCGAACATGCGCGTGCTCTGGGAGCTCTCCGCCGGGCACGGCGACAAGGACTACATCGTCTACGAGGACGAGCGGTACACCTACGCCGAGGTGCACGCACAGGTCCGTGCCCTCGCCCACCTCCTGCGCGAGACCCACGGCGTCGGTGAGGGCGACCGGGTCGCCATCGCCATGCGCAACTACCCCGAGTGGGTCGTGGCCTACTGGGCCACCCTCGCCATCGGCGCCGCCGCCGTGGGCATGAACGCCTGGTGGACCGGGCCGGAGATGGAGTACGGGCTCACCGACTCACGCCCCAAGGTGCTCATCGCCGACGAGGAGCGCCTCGACCGCGTCGCCCCGCTCCTCGAGGGCGTGCGGGCCGAGCAGCCGATGCACGTCATCGCCGTGCGCACCGAGCGCGACCTGCCCGAGGACGCCTCCCACTGGGCCGACGTGGTCCGTGGCGAGGACGCGCCCGACACGCTGCCCGACGCCACCATCGACCCCGACGACGACGCCTGCATCTTCTACACGTCCGGCACCACCGGGTTCCCGAAGGGCGCCCAGCTCACCCACCGGGGCTGCGTGCACAACATCTTGCACATCGTCTTCATGACCTCGGTCGCCGGCGCCGCCGCAGCCAAGGCCGGCACGACGCCGGCGGCGGCCGACCCGGCGGCGACCCCGCCCCAGCCGGTGTTCATGGCGCCGACCCCGCTGTTCCACGTGACGGCCAACAACTGCCTGCTCCACCCCTGCACGCTGGCCGGCGGGCGCATCGTGTTCACCTACAAGTGGGACCCGGGCCGCGCCCTCGAGCTCATCGAGCGGGAGCGGGTCACCAACTTCTCCGGCGTGCCCACCATGAGCCGCGAGCTCCTGGCCCACCCCGACTGGGAGACCCGCGACACGTCCTCGCTCCAGGGCATGGGCGGCGGCGGCGCCGCGCTGCAGCCGGACCTGGTCGAGAAGATCGACAAGTCGCTCAAGACCGGCGTGCCCTCCACCGGCTACGGCCTCACCGAGACCCACGGCATCGTCACCGCGAACTCGGCCGGCCGCTACGTCGAGAAGCCGGCGTCCTGCGGGCCGGTGGTGCCCACGCTCGATGCGAAGCTCGTCGACGAGGCCGGCAACGACCTCCCGCCCGGTCCCGACACCATCGGTCAGCTCTGCGTGCGCGGCTCGGTGGTCATCAAGGGCTACCTCAACCGACCGGAGGCGACGGCCGAGTCGATCGTCGACGGCTGGTTCAACACCGGCGACATCGCCCGCATCGACGAGGACGGCTACGTGTTCATCGTCGACCGGGCCAAGGACATGGTCCTGCGCGGCGGCGAGAACATCTACTGCTCCGAGGTCGAGTCCGCCATCTACGAGCACGACGACGTGGCCGAGGTCGCCGTCTTCGGCGTGCCCGACGAGCGCCTCGGCGAGGAGGTCGGCGCCGCCATCGTGCTGCGCAACGGCGCCTCCCTGGACGAGGACGGCCTGCGCGACTTCCTCGGCGAGCGCATCGCCAAGTTCAAGATCCCGTCCCACGTCTGGTTCCGCACCGAGCCGCTGCCCCGCAACGCCAACGGCAAGTTCGTGAAGCGGGACCTGCGCGACGAGTACGTGGGCGCCGACGCCTGACGGGACCCGGCGGCGCCGCCAGGCCCGTCGACGACGTACGCATCTCCGGCGACGCCAGCCGTGCCGCCCGCACGGCTGGTGACGCCGGAACCCGGCGCCCGGGTTCCGGCGACGTGCCCCGTGCAGCGCGCACGGCTCCCGTCGCCAGACCCTTGGGCGTCGATTCGTCGACGAATCGACGCCCATCCGGGGGACCGGGAGCGCAGGGTCAGGTGAGGGTGGCCGCCGCCTCGAGGACGGCAGCGGTGGCGACCAGCAGCTCCTCGTGACCGTGACCGGCCAGCAGCTGGATCGACCCGGGGAAGGCCCTCCCCGAGGGGACCGGCAGCACCAGGGCCGGGATGCCGGCGAGGTTGACGGCGACGTTGAGGCGCCGGGTGTCGAGGCGCGTGGGGTCGTCGAGCGGGGCCGGATCGTCCATGATCCCGGCGGTGACCAGCACGGGGGTGCGGGCGAGCGCCGCAGCCAGCTCGACGCGCCAGGGGGTCGCAGACGCGAGGGCTGACGACAGGTCGTCGTCGCCGATGGCCGCGCCGCACGCGAGGCGGAACAGCGTCTCCGGGCCCAGCTCGTCGCCGTGGGCCGCAGCGAGGTCCCGGTTGGTGCGGGCGCCTTCGCCGAACAGGATCGTCGTGCCGGCGACCTCGGCGGCGTCCCACCCGGGGAGCGACACGTCCTCGGTCGGCATCCCTGCGCTGCGCAGGAGGCGGTCGACCGCCTCCTCCACCCAGGGGGCGGCACCGAGGCGCACCCTGCCGAGCACGGGGGCGGGTGGCGGCAGCGCGCCGAAGGTCGGGTCGAGCAGGCGCATGCCGAGGCCGAGGCCGGCGACCGTGGTGGCCATCGGGCCGACGGTGTCGAGGCTCGGGGCCAGCGCGTGGACGCCCGCGACGGGGATGCGCCCGAACGTCGTCTTGAGGCCGGCGACGCCGCAGCACGCCGCGGGGGTGCGGATGGAGCCGGCGGTGTCGGTGCCGATGGCGACGTCCGCCTCTCCGGTGGCGACGGCGACGGCGGAACCCGACGACGAACCGCCGGGGATCCGGCTGGGGTCGAGGGGGTTCACCGGGGTGCCGGTGTAGGAGTTGATCCCGGTGCCGCCGAAGGCGAGCTCGTGGAGGTTGACCTTCCCGACGATCCGCCCGCCGCCGGCCCGGACCCGCTCGATGCAGGTGGCATCGGCCCGGGCCGGCGCTGCTGACCCCTCGACCGGGCGGGAGGCGCACGTCGTCGGGGTGCCGGCGACGTCGACGAGGTCCTTGACCGCGACCGTTGGCCCCCCGCCGGGACCGGGGTCGAGGCGCAGGAGGAAGGTGGTCACCTCCGGACCCGGCCGCCCTCGACGATCTCCTTGAGCCGGCGCAGGTTGCGCTTCCAGATCAGGCGCATGATGCGTCCACCGACGACGCCTCCGACCGGGCCGCCCATCCACCACGGGAACACGAGCCGCTCGGACCACTCGAAGCGGGTGGCGCGGCGCCGGCGGAACCGGCGACCGCCGGCGGGGGAGAGCGTGAACGTGCCCTCGCCCGTCACCAGCCCGACGTGGCGCACGCCCATGGCCCGCCCCGGGTCCCAGCGGGTGATCTCCATGAGGTCGGTCAGGCGCAGCGGCCCGACCCTGGTGTCGCACTCGAAGGTGGTGCCCACGCCGCTCGTGCCGGGCGAGGTGAACCGGATGGCCTCGGCGTCGGCCATCCAGTCGACGTGGGAGCCCACGTCCTCCACCGCGGCCCACACCTCCGCAGGGGTGGCTTCGATCGTGGTCGAGACCGTGATGCGCGCCATGCCCGAACCGTACGCAGGTGGCGGGTCCGCGTTCCTGTCACCCGCCCTGCGGATACTGGACCCATGGCCATCCTCCTCGCCCTCCTCGCTGCCGTCGTGGCCGCCGGGCTGGCCGCGTTCGTCGTCGCCCGGCTGCTCACCACCCAGATGGCGGCCCGCGCGGCCGACGAGCGCGAGGCCGCAGTGGCTGCGGCGGTCGATGCCGTGGTGGCCCAGGCCGGCCACGCGTTCGTCGCCGAGCGGGAGCACACGCTGCGGGCGGCGGTCGAGAGCGCCACCTCCGTGGCCACCTCCAAGCTGCAGGACTCCATGACGGCGGGCAGCCGCGAGCTGGACCTGCGGTCCCGGTCCTTCGAGCAGCAGGTCACCCACATCGCCGACGCGCTCGGCACGCTGGGCGGCCTCGTGCAGTCGCTGCAGAAGGAGCGGGCGGAGCAGACCGGTTCGCTGGTCGCCCAGCTCGAGCACGTCACCCGCACCCAGCAGTCCCTGGCCCAGCACACCGACCAGCTCCGCCAGGCCCTGGCCAGCCCCAAGCAGCGGGGCCAGTGGGGTGAGCGCATGGCCGAGGACGTGCTGCGGGCCGCCGGCTTCCGGGAGGGCATCAGCTACCGCCGTCAGACCGCCATCGACGGCGGCACCATCCCGGACTTCCGCTTCCTGCTCCCGCGCGACCTGGAGCTGCGCATGGACGTGAAGTTCCCGGTCGACAACTACCTGCGGGTCCTCGAGTGCGAGGCCGACGCCGACCGCGCCCGGCACACCAAGGCCTTCGTGGCCGATGTGCGCAACCACGTCCGGGGCCTGGCCGGCCGCGGCTACGTCGACCACCGCGACACGGTGGACTGCCTCCTGCTCTTCATCCCGAACGAGGCCGTCTACGCCTTCCTGCACGAGTCCGACCCCGACATCGTCGACGTGGCCCTCGGCCAGCAGGTCGTGCTGTGCTCGCCGAGCACGCTCTTCGCCGTCCTCGCCGTCGTCCGGCGCTCCGTCGAGCAGTTCCAGCTCGAGCGCCGCAGCGACGAGATCCTGCGCTGCCTCGGCGGCCTCTCGGGGGAGTGGGACAAGCTCGTCGGGTCCATCGACAAGGTCGGCCGCCACCTCGACCAGGCCCACAAGGCCTTCCACGACGACCTCAACGGCACCCGCCGGCGGGTCTTCCAGCGGGCGCTCGACCAGATCGAGACGCTGCAGTCGACCGAGCCGCCCGAGGAGCGCCCGGTGCTCACGGGCGGGGAGGCGCTCGCGGCCCAGAAGGCGGCCGGCGACGTCCGGGCCCTGCCGGTGGACGGCGGCGACCGGGGCGTGGCGGAGGCGGGCTGATCCTTCCCGGATCCGTCACCACCCGGCGGCCCCGATGTTCTAGAACGAGGGCTGCCCGGTAACCGACCCGGGCCAACATCGCCGACACCCGGGAGAAGACCAGCTGCATGTCCGACTACGAGATCCCGAAGCCGGAGCCCAAGGAGATCGACTCCAAGAAGTGGCTCGAGTGGAAGGACGTCATGGAGCGGGCGACCCTGAAGGGTCACCCCTACAAGGACGAGCGGTGCGACAACTGCCTCTACTACCTGGATCCGGACGAGGAGATCTCGTACTGCTGGCACCAGACGCTCCGCATCCTCGTGGGTGGCGACTGGTGGTGCCAGTGGTGGGAGCCCATCGAGGAGTGACCCGCGCGCAGGCCTGACGCCGACGCGGTCGGACCGGTCCCACCCCCCGGCCCGGCCGCCGGCGGGCGTGGTCGCTCAGCTGCCGCCGAGCACGTCGCGCACCTTGTCCGCCATCGCCGCCCACGGGCCGGCGAGGAGCTGAGCGGTGGCGGTGCCGGGCACGAGCGGGTGCGGATGCGTCGGCACGACCTTCTTGGCCTGCTCGACGAGGGCGCCCATCTTGTCGAGGGTGCCCTCGGAGACCTCGGCGCGCAGCTTGGGGAAGAGGTCGCCCTCCTCCTCCTCGACGTGGTGGCGGATCGACCCGATCAGCTCCTGCATCGTGGCGCTGTGCTCGGCCGAGCCGGCGTCGAGCTTCTCGAGGTCGGCGAGCAGGCGCTTGGCCTGCTGGTGCTCCTCGATCGCCTCGTCTGCCAGCGCGGACCCGCCGTCCACCTTGGCCCGGATCAGCGGGTAGACGAACTGCTCCTCCACGGCGGCGTGCACCGACAGGTCGTGCACGATCTGCTTCGTGAGCTCGTCGATGGACTCGGGCTTGTCGGAGAGGTTCACTCGACGGAACAGCTCGTCGACCTCGCTGTGGTCGCGCTGCAGGAGCTCGATGACGTTCATGGCAGGGTCCTTCCAGGATGGGGACTTCGAGCCGTTCCGTTCCCCCGATCGGTCGCTCCCATGACGGGTCCGAGGACCCTGGCGCAGCGCCGCGCGTTCGGCGACGATCGACCCGAGGACGGACCAGGGGGTCCGTGTCGCGCAGGAGGGCCCGCATGCCCGAGCTCATCGAGCACCACACCTGGGCACCGGGGCCGCGGCTCCGCGTCCTCGTCGAGGCCGCCACGTGGAGCACCCGGGAGCAGCTGACCACGATGCTGCGGCGCGCCGGCCACGACGCCGCCGCCTGTCCGGGCCCGGAAGGTGCGAGCCAGCGGTGCAGCCTGGCGGCGGGGCACGGGTGCGGCGCCGCCGAGGGATGCGACGTGGTGGTCCACGCCCTGGCGTCCTGGGACCCCCGCAACCTGGAGGCGCTGCGCGCCCTGCGGGCCCGACTCCCGGACACCCCCGTCGTGGTCGAGACACCGGCGATCGTGGCGGCCCGCCTGCCCGAGGAGCTCGAGGGCTGCATCGTGGTCGAGCCCCCCCTCCGCACCGGGACGCTGCTGGCCGCAGTGGAGCGGGCGGTGGCCGGGGCGGGTTCTACCGACGGTGACGACGGGTAGGAGCAGACCTCCGCGCAATCCCTGATGGAGGTATCCCCCGTGAACCGATCCACCCTCACCCGCCGCATCGCCGGTGCCGGCTTCGCCGCCGCACTCGTGCTCGGCGGCGCCGCAGCCTGCGGTGACGACGACACCACCGAAGAGATCGTCGACACCGAGACCGAGACGAACACCGAGACCGACACCGAGACCCTGGAGCTCGAGACCGAGACCCAGACCGAAGAGGTCGAGGAGACCGAGACGGTGACCGAGTCCGAGACGCCGGAAGAGGAAGAGGCGGAGTAGTCGCCTCGGGCCTGACGGCCTGCACGGAACGACATCCTCGACGAAGGGCGCAGCACGCTGCGCCCTTCGTCGCGTCCGGACCCGGCCCCCTAGCGTCGCGGCGTGGGCTCCCTCCTCGCCGCGCTCGGCATCGTCTTCCTGGCCGAGCTCGGCGACAAGACCCAGCTCGTCGCGCTCGGCTTCGGCGCCCGCCACCGCCTCGGGCCCGTCTTGGCCGGCGTCGCCCTCGCCTACGCCGCCACGAACCTGCTGTCGGTGGTGGTGGGAGGCCTGCTCGGCGCCGCCCTGCCCACGCGCGCGCTCGGGATCGGCGGCGGCGTCCTGTTCATCGGCTTCGCCCTGTGGACGCTGCGGGACGCCGGGGAGAACGACGATGACGAGGATGCGGTCCCCACGGGCCACGGACGCGTCGTCGTGTCGGTGGCAGCGGCGATGTTCGTCGCGGAGCTGGGCGACAAGACGATGCTCGCGACGGCGACGCTCGCGGCCCAGGGGAACCCGGTGCTGGTGTGGATCGGCGCGACGATCGGGATCATCCTGAGCGGCTCGGTCGGCGTGCTCGTCGGCCGGGCCACCGGCGCCCGTCTCCCCGAGCGGACGATCCGCCTCGGCTCCTCGGCGCTGTTCGCCGTGTTCGGCGTGGCGCTCATCGTGCTCAACCTGTGACGGAGCGGCGACGGAACGATCCTGGCGACGCCGGAAGCCCCCCGTAGGATCGGCCCCCATGCCCGGCCGCTTCTACGTCACGACGCCGATCTACTACGTCAACGACGCCCCCCACATCGGCCACGCGTACACCACGGTCACGGCCGATGCCGTCGCCCGGTGGCACCGTCTGCTCGGCGAGGAGACGCTGTTCCTCACCGGCACGGACGAGCACGGCCTGAAGGTCCAGCGGGCCGCCGAGGAGCACGGGCAGACGCCGCTCGCGTGGGCCGACCAGACGACGGCGCGCTTCGCCGAGGCGTGGGAGCTGCTCCGGATCTCCAACGACGACTACATCCGCACGACCGAGCCCCGTCACCACCGAGCCGTGCAGGAGCTGCTGACCCGCATCAAGGACAACGGCTGGATCTACCAGGACACCTACGCCGGCTGGTACTGCGTGGGCTGCGAGGCGTACTACGCCGAGTCCGACCTCGACGATGGCAACGTCTGCCCCATCCACGGCCGTCCGGTCGAGTGGTTCGAGGAGGAGAACTGGTTCTTCAAGCTCTCCGCCTTCGAGGACCGCCTCACCGAGTGGCTGTCCCAGGAGCCCTCGCCGGTGAAGCCCGACGGCAAGCGCAACGAGGCGCTCGGCATCGTGCGCCAGGGCCTGGAGGACGTGTCGATCTCGCGCTCGTCCATCGACTGGGGCGTGCCGGTCCCATGGGACCCGGGCCACGTCTTCTACGTCTGGTACGACGCCCTCATCAACTACGCCACGGCCGCCGGCTTCGGGTCCGACGAGGCCGCCTTCGAGCGGTGGTGGCCCGAGGTGCACCACCTCATCGGCAAGGACATCATCCGCTTCCACTGCGTGTACTGGCCGGCGATGCTCATGGCCGCCGAGCTGGCGCCGCCGAAGTCCGTGCACGTGCACGGCTTCCTGCTCGTGGGCGGCGAGAAGATGTCCAAGACCAAGCTCAACCAGATCACCCCGGCCGAGCTGGTGGACGACTTCGGCGTCGACGGGTTCCGCCACCACTTCCTCCACGACCAGCCCTTCGGCCCGGACGGCGACTTCAGCTACGAGGGCATGGTCACCCGGTACAACGCCGACCTGGCCAACAACCTCGGCAACCTGCTCTCCCGCGTCGCCACCGTCGTCGACAAGAAGTGCGGGGGCGTCGGTCCGGCGCCCGACGCCGGGAGCCCGCTGGCCGCGGTCGCAACCGAGGCGTACGCCGAGACGGCAGCGGCCTGGGACCGGGTGCAGCCGTCGGTGGCGCTCGACGCGACGTGGCGGCTGATCCGCGAGACCAACGCGCACCTCGAGGCCAACGAGCCGTGGAAGATGGAGCCCGGCCCGGAGGTCGAGCGCGTCATGGGCGACGCCCTCGAGGCGCTGCGCATCGTGACGGTCCTGGCATCGCCGGCGGTGCCCGACTCGTGCCGCGAGATCTGGCGCCGCATCGGCCTGCCGGGCTCGCCCGAGGACCAGCGCCTGCCCGACGCTGCCACGTGGGGCCAGTACCCCGGCGGGCTCGACGTCGCGAAGGGCGACCCGCTCTTCCCCCGCATCAAGGCGTGACCGTGACCGCCGAGCTGCGGTGGACCGACGACCACTGCCACCTGCCCGACGACGGCACGGCCGGCGACGTCCTCGCCGCCGCCCGGGAGGCCGGGGTCCACCGGCTCGTCCACGTCGGCACCGACCTCGCGTCGTCCCGGACGGCGCTGCGCCTGGCCGCAGCCCACGACGGCGTCTGGGCCGTGGCCGGCGTGCACCCGCACGAGGCCCGGCACGGCATCGATGGCATCGAGGCGCTCCTCTCCGACCCGTGGTGCGTGGCCGTGGGGGAGTGCGGCTTCGACTTCCACTACGACCACTCGCCCCGCGACGTCCAGCGCGACGTGTTCGCCGCCCAGGTCGCGCTGGCCCACGCCCACGACAAGGCCCTCGTCATCCACACCCGGGAGGCGTGGGACGAGACGTTCGAGGTGCTCGACGCCGAGGGCACCCCGGCGCGCACGGTGTTCCACTGCTTCACCGGTGGCGCCGACGAGGCGGACGAGTGCCTGGCGCGCGGCGCCCACCTCTCGTTCTCGGGCATCGTGACCTTCCCGAGCGCGACCGACGTGCGGGCCGCGGCCGCCCGCTGCCCGCTCGACCGGATGCTCGTCGAGACCGACAGCCCGTACCTCGCCCCGGTGCCGAAGCGGGGCCGACCGAACCAGCCGGCGTGGGTGCCCCTGGTGGGGGCGGGGCTCGCCGAGGCGGCCGGCCAGACGGTGGAGGCGGTCGCCGCTGCCACCTGGGACAACGCCGCACGCTGCTACGGGCTCGGCTGAGGCGGGCACGGAGCGTGCCATCAAGGTTGCTGTACGCGTCGGGGTTCCGTACCGTCGTCACGTCCGACGTGGAGGAGAGCCGTGGAGGACGACATCCCTGCACCGCCCTCCCGGCGGCGCCTGTGGGTGGCGGTGGCAGCGACCATGGTCGCCGTCCCGCTCCTGCTGCTCGACAACCTGACCGCCGACGCCGATGACGATCCCTCGGGGACGACGTCGGTGACCGCGCGCGTGGTGACGGTGGTGGCGCCCGGGGACCGACCCGCCACGGGGCCGGCCAAGGGCATCTCCGTCGTGACGTCGTCCACCACCTCCTCCACCGTGCCCATCACCGCGCTCACCACCACGACCGCTCCGTGACCCTCGGCGCCGGGCGCATCCGAGCCCTCCTCGACGCGCACGGCATCGCACCGAGCCGCGCCCTCGGGCAGAACTTCCTCATCGACCCGAACACCGCCCGGCGCATCGCGGCGGCCAGCGGTGCGGACCGTGGTGACCACGTGCTCGAGATCGGCCCCGGCCTGGGGTCGCTCACCTTGGCGCTGGCCGAGCACGGGGCCGTCGTCACCGCGGTGGAGCTCGACCGCCACCTCGTCCCGGTGCTGCTCGACGTGGTGGGCGGGGCCGAGCCGCCGGTGCGGGTGGTGCACGCCGACGCGCTCGAGGTCGATCTGGCCGACCTCGTGTCGACGGGGGAGCGGTGGCGGCTCGCCGCCAACCTGCCGTACAACGTCGGCACCACCATCTTCCTGCGGGTGCTGGAGGAGGCGCCGGCGGTGTCGGGCGGTGTGGTGCTGGTCCAGCGCGAGGTCGCCGAGCGCCTCGCCGCACGCGCCGGGCAGGACGCCTACGGCATCCCATCGGTGAAGGCGGCGTGGTGGGTCGACGCGAAGGTGGCCGGCAAGGTGCCGGCGTCGGTCTTCCACCCACGGCCCCGCGTCGACTCCTCCTTCGTCACCTTCGAACGGCACGATCCGCCCGGCGACGAGACCCTGCGGGCCCGCGTGTTCGCACTCATCGACGCCGGGTTCGGCCAGCGGCGCAAGATGCTGCGCCGCAGCCTGGCCGACCACGTGCCGGCCGAGGCGTTCGACGCCGCAGGGATCGAGGCCACCCGCCGGGCCGAGGAGCTCGCGCTGGACGACTGGGTCCGGCTGGCGGGGGCCGCGCCGGGCTGAGCCCGGCACCTGCAACGATTGGCCCATGGGCGCCACCTCGCTGTTCGAGCAGCTCGACGATCACCGCTACCTGGCCACCGAGCTCGCCCGG
>JAKFET010000064.1:0-4138 GCA_036675575.1 Acidimicrobiaceae bacterium | reverse complement strand
CAGGACCATCGTCGTGGTCTCGGAGAAGGCGCGCCGGAAGACCTGCCACTGCACCGGGTCGGTGTCCTGGAACTCGTCGATCAGCACGAACTTCCAGCGGTGCTGCATCCGCCGGCGGGCGGCGGCCGTGGTGTCCTCCAGGGCATCGGCGAGCTGGCTGAGCAGGTCGTCATAGCTGAGCACGCCGAGGCGGCGCTTGCGGCGGTCGACCTCCTCGAGCACGTCGCTGGCGAACCTCACGCGCACGGCCGCGGTGGAGTCGGGGGAGCTGGTGAGGGCGTCCACCGGCTCGACGACGGCGCGCGGATCTCCGACGACGGCGCGTGCGAGCTCGAGGGCCTCGGCCCGCGACCAGGTGGGCTTCTCCTCCCCGCCGAACCGGGCGAGGTAGAGGTCGTCGACGGTCTCGGTCGTGAGCTGCTCGAGGTCCTCGACCAGGATCGCAGAGGCATCGGTGTCGCCGGCGACTCCGAGGCTGCGGAGCACCAGCTGGCAGAACTGGTGGATGGTGGCGATCGTCGCCGCGTCGAAGGAGACCAGCGCCGCGGTGAGACGAGCCAGCCGCCGCGCGACCTCTGCCGCGTCGGCGTCGAGCAGCCAGTCGTGGAGCCGGTTGGCAGGGTCACGCAGCGTCTGGTCGTCGAGCAGCTGGACGGCCTCGTCGAGCTGGCGGCGCACCCGCTCGCGGAGCTCCTGGCTGGCGGCGCGGGTGAAGGTGACCACCAGCATCTCGTCGAGGCGCACCTCGCCCGAGGCGATGTGCTTGGTGACGAGCGCGGCGATCGTCCAGGTCTTGCCCGTGCCGGCGCTGGCCTCGAGCAGCGTGGTGCCGGGCGCGAGGTCGGCGGTGATGTCGAAGGTCTCCATCAGAGCCCCCGTATCTGCTCGTTGCCGGTGTCGATGAGCGGCTGCCAGAGCCGCCACGCGAAGTGACCGAGCCGGTGCGGGCCGGCCTCGCCCGGGCGGGTCGGCGCAGCGAGCAGGTCGTAGTCGGCGGCCTCCCCGAAGGCGCGGACGTGCCAGGTGTCGGCGTCCTCCTTGGGGAAGCCCGCGTCGTTGAAGCGCGGAGTCTCCCACTCGGCGTGGGCCTTCATCTCGGGGTCGCCGTCGTTGCCCGCCAGCACCCGGCGGTGCTCCTCGGCCCATGCGAGTGATGTCTTGATCGGCATCGGCAGCGGCTCGCGCTGACCGGCGCGGTAGAGGGCGACCAGGTCGCGCAGCCACTCCTGTGCGTCGTGCTGCGCGAGTGGCCGGACCAGTTGCATCTGGCCGCCGGAGCGGTGCTTGCCGATGGTGTGGGTCGTCCAGTTCTCGTCGGGCAGGCCGGCGGCCAGGGCGAGCGCGTTGATCCACGCCGCCAGCCGGTGCTTGGCGCCGAGGTTGGAGAAGGACACCGAGACGAGGTTGTTGCCCCACACGTCGCCGACAGTGCCGAAGATGCGGCCGTCGACGCCCAGGTCGATGTCGACGTCGAGGTTGCGCAGGGGTCCCCGCCGCAGCTGCTGGGCGGCCTCGACGAGGGGCTTGGCGTTCGTGATGATGCCGGTCAGCACCCCGACCCCGAGCTCGCGAGGAGGCAGCGCGCCGCTGAGCTGCTCGGCCAGCATCGCGTCCTGCGGGTTGGCGCCGTCCATCACGCTGCGGATGATGCGATCGCCGACGGCCCACGTCTCCAGCGCATCGAGGGTGATCGGGATCGAGTCCTTCACCTCGTCGGCGTCGTAGGGCTTGGCGATCCGCAACCGCCGGAAGAACCCGCGCACCGGATGCGCGAAGAAGTCCTGGAGGTCGGCCAGCGACACGTCGACGTCCGACTCTGGTGCCGGCAGGGGAGCAGGGACCAGCACCTGGGTCGGCGCGCGCTCGCCGCGCGCGGCCGTCGCGCCGGCGAGCGCGAAGCGGTCGAAGGTGAAGGCGCCCTCGCCACGCAGTCCGCCGGCGACGAAGTTGGCCTCGTCGAAGGGCTGGAGGGGATGGTGGGTGACCACGTGGCTGCGCACCGGCTCGGCGGAGGTCCGGTCGAGGGCGTCGAGCAGCTCACCCAGTGGCACTGCGGGCGGTCGCTCGGCCCCGGTGTGCTCGCCGCGGCCGGTGTAGGTGATGACGAGCTTGTCGGTCGCCGCCACGATCGCGTCGAGGAAGAGCTGACGGTCCTCCGCACGCAGGTCGCGCTCGCCCGTGCGGGGGCGGCGGGCCAGCACGTCGTCGCCGTCCACCGTCGAGATGCGCGGGAAGACCCCGTCGTCCAGGCCGACCAGGCACACCACCCGGTGGGGCACCGACCGCATCGGCACCATCGTGCACACGGTCAACGTGCCGGTGCGGAAGTTGGCCCGCGTCGGGCGGCCACGCAACCGCTGCCTCAGCAGTGCACGGACATCGGCCTGCCGCAGCATGGTGGTGGCCTCGCCTGCCCCGGCCTCGATGCGCGACAGCTCCCGATCGAACTGGGCGACCTGCCACACATCCGCCAGCGGTGTCGAGGTCAGTCGGTGGACCGCGTCGCCGAGGGCGGTCGTCCAGTCGGCGACCGAGACGGCCGCCTCCGCGGCCTCGAGGAACGAGTGCAGGCGATCGACGAGCTCCGCGAACCTGCCGACCAGGTCGAGGTCGCCGTCGCTGACGTCGTCGACCGGGAGGGCGCCGGAGATCTGGCGGTGGTCGAGACCGGACATGGCCGCGCCGAGCAGCACGCGGCGTACGCCCGCGATCCACGTGTTGGCCGAGACGCCCGTCAGGCCGAACGCGCCGCGGTGGTCGGCGTCGTAGCCCCAGCGGATCCCGGCGAGGTCGACCCAGTGGGTGATCCGCTCGAGCTCGTCGTCACCGAAGCCGAAGCGCAGGCGGACCGGGTCGGCGCCCGCGACGTCGAGCACCTGGCTGGCCGTCATCCGCCCGCGCACCAGCTCGACGAGCTGGGAGGCGACCGCGAGCAGCGGGTTGGTGGCGGCCAGCGACCGGTCGGCCAGTCGCACGCGCAGCTGGTGTCCGGGGTGGCCGGCGCCTTCGCCCGCGACGTCGGCCATGCCGAAGGCCGCCGAGATCAGGGGGGCGTAGGTCTCGATGTCGGGGCACATCACGAGGATGTCGCGCGGCTCGAGGGTCGGATCGTCCTGGAGCAGCCCGACCAGGACCTCGCGGAGCACATCGATCTGGCGGGCGGCGCCGTGGCAGGCGTGCACCTGCACCGACTCGTCCGTCGTGGTCCGGGTGGCTCGTGTCGCGGCGTCAGGGGCGGCGTTGGCCCGCAGGTCGTGCTGCAGCCGGCCGAGCAGGGTGTCGGCCGTCTCCGGCACCCCGCCGACGGGAGCGCTCGGCACGACGCCGAGGGTCCGGCGCAGCTCGCGCGAGTCACGCCCCAGCGAGCCGAGCAGCGGATGACCCACCAGCGCAGGCGAGGCGTCGGCGGCCCGCGCCACCTGGCCCTCCTCGGCGGTCGGCTCGAGCGCCTCCCACAGGGTCGGCGAGGCCTGGGGCAACCACAGGTGGACGTCGCGCAGCTCGCCCAGGGCCCGCAGCAACGCCACCTCGGTCTCGGGCAGCCGGGTGTGGCCGAAGAGGGACAGTCGTGACGGCAGGTCGAGGCCGTCGCCCCCCGCGCGCAGCCGCGCCAGCGTCTCCTCGTGGCGTAGGTCGGGCGGCGGCGCATCGATCCGGCCGATCAGCCTCCGCCACAGCTCTGCCTGCCAGCGCAGGTCGGGGTCGAGGTCGCCGCCGGCTCCGTCGGTGTCCCGACCGGCACGCCACTGCGCGATGAGCTCGGGGCGCTGCACGGCGTAGGAGGAGAACAGTCCGGCAAGCCTTCGGGCCACCGCATAGCGCCGGGAGGACCGGTCGTCGCTCGGGTCGCCGGCGCCGAGGTGGGTGGTGAGGTCGTCGAAGCCCGGCGTGCCCATCACGTCGTCGATCACCGCGAGCAACGGCCAGGCGAGCCGGTCGGGGTCCCACGGGTCGTCGGCGTCCTTGTCGAGCAGCATCGCGACGAGGCTGTGGGGCGAGACGAAGTCGACCCCGGCACAGACGCCGTCGCCCCCGCGGCTGCCGACGCCGAGCCGGTGGGAGAGCCGCTGGGTGAGCCAGCGCTCCACCCCGCGCGCGGGCACGACCACGACCTCGCGGGCGAACGGATCGGGCAGGG
>JAKFET010000158.1:0-4139 GCA_036675575.1 Acidimicrobiaceae bacterium | reverse complement strand
CTCGTCGTCGACGTCGGACCAGTCGAACCACGACAGCTCGCCGTCCTGGCAGTAGGCGTTGTTGTTGCCGTGCTGGGTCCGCCCCAGCTCGTCGCCGCCGAGCAGCATCGGCACGCCCTGGGAGCACAGCACGGTGACCAGCAGGTTCTTGCGCTGGCGCCGCCGGACGGCCAGGACCTCGGGGTCGTCGGTCGGCCCCTCGACGCCGTGGTTCCACGACCGGTTGTCGTCCGTGCCGTCCCGGTTGCCCTCGCCGTTGGCCTCGTTGTGCCTGCGGTCGTAGGCGACGAGGTCGGCCAGCGTGAAGCCGTCGTGCGCGGTCACGAAGTTCACCGACGCCGACGGCCGGCGGCTCGACGCCTCGTACAGGTCGGACGAGCCGGTGAAGCGGTACCCGAAGTCCCGCAGGGCCGGGATGTGCTGCTGGAGCCAGTAGTCGCGCACGGTGTCGCGGAACTTGCCGTTCCACTCCGACCACAGCGGGGGGAAGTTGCCCACCTGGTAGCCCCCCTCCCCCACGTCCCACGGCTCGGCGATCAGCTTCACCTGCGACACGATCGGGTCCTGCTGGATCAGGTCGAAGAAGGCCGACAGCCGGTCGACCTCGTGCAGCTCGCGGGCGAGCGTGGCGGCCAGGTCGAAGCGGAACCCGTCGACGTGCATCTCGGTCACCCAGTAGCGCAGCGAGTCCATGATCAGCTGCAGCACGTGGGGGTGGCGCATGTTCATGGAGTTCCCGGTGCCGGTGTAGTCCCGGTAGCAGTTCCGGTCGGACTCCTCGAGCCGGTAGTACGCGGCGTTGTCGATGCCCTTGAACGACAGCGTCGGGCCGTGCTGGTCACCCTCGGCGGTGTGGTTGTAGACGACGTCGAGGATCACCTCGATGCCGGCTTCGTGCATGGCCTTGACCATGTGGCGGAACTCCTGGACCTGCCCGCCCTCGTCGCCCCAGGCGGCGTAGCCGTTGTGGGGGGCCAGGAACCCGATGGAGTTGTACCCCCAGTAGTTGGTGAGGCCCTTCTCGACCAGCCAGTGGTCGTGGACGAACTGGTGCGTGGGGAGCAGCTCCACGGCCGTGACGCCGAGGCGGCGCAGGTGCTGGATGGCGACGGGGTGGGCCAGGCCGGCGTAGGTGCCGCGCAGCTCCTCGGGTATGCCCTCCATCCGCTGGGTGAAGCCCTTGACGTGGACCTCGTAGATGATCGTGTCCTCGAGCGGCGTCCCGGGCGCGTGGTCGTTCCCCCAGTGGAAGAACGGGTTCACCACGACCGACTTCGGCACGTGCGGGGCGCTGTCGTCGAGGTTGGCCGCCATCGGATGGTCCCGCAGGTGGGAGAAGCAGGCGTCGTCCCAGTCGACCGTGCCGGCGACCGCCTTGGCGTAGGGGTCGAGCAGCAGCTTGTGCGGGTTGCAGCGGTGCCCGCCGGCGGGATCCCACGGACCGTGGACGCGGAACCCGTACTGCTGCCCGGGTCCGACCCCCGGCAGGTAGGCGTGCCAGCAGTGCGCGTCGACCTCGACCAGCTCGTGGCGGACCTCGTCGCCGGTCCGGTCGAAGAGGCACAGCTCGACCCGCTCGGCGATCTCGCTGAACAGGCTGAAGTTGGTGCCCGCCCCGTCGAAGGTCGCGCCCAACGGGTATGCCCGGCCGGGCCAGATCTCGGACACGGCGGTCACGCTACCGGTGCCGCTCCCGGCCGTCGGCACCCTCAGCGAGGCCAGAACGGGGGCTTCGTCACCACGGCCGGGACGGTCGATCCCCGCACGTCGATCGCCACCGGCGCGCCGTCCTCGATGTCCGGGGGCAGGAAGGCCAGGGCGATGCCGGTCTCCAGCATCGGGGAGAAGTTGCCAGACGTGACCGTGCCGACGGGCTCGCCACCGACCAGCACGGGGTTGCCGGTGCGCGGCGGGCGCCGTCCCTCGCACACCAGTCCACGCAGCTGACGGGCGACACCGGCGTCGCGCTCGCCTTGCAGCGCCCCCTTGCCCCGGAACTCGGTGTCCCACCGCACGACCCACCCGAGCCCCGCCTGCAGGGGCGTGATCCCGGGTCCGAGCTCGTTGCCGTGCAGCGGCAGGCCCGCCTCGAGGCGCAGCGTGTCCCGGGCGCCCAGGCCGGCGGGCTCCACGCCGGCGGCCAGCAGGGCGCGCCAGAAGGCTGGCGCCGCCTCGACCGGCACGGCGCACTCCACCCCGTCCTCGCCGGTGTAGCCGGTGCCGGCCACGGTGCAGCGGTGGCCCTCCCACTCCAGGCTCCGGACGTGGAACCGGGGGACCTCGGAGGCCTCGGCCGACACCTCCGCCAGGCGGGCCCGGGCATCGGGGCCCTGGACCGCGACCACGGCTCGGGTCTCGGTCACGTCGTCGCCCCCGATGGCGCTGCGCACGCCGTCGGTGTTCGAGGCGTTGGGCATCACGTCGAAGACCTCGTCGTCGACCCACCACACGATGATGTCGTCGACCACGGAGGCATCGTCGGCGTCGAGCAGGTGCGTGTACTGGGCCCGGCCGGGACCGATGCGGCCCAGGTCGTTGGTGAACGTGCGCTGCAGGCGGTCGAGCGCGTCGGGACCCGTCACCCGGACGGTCCCGAGGTGCGAGACGTCGAAGGCGACCGCGCCCGTGCGGCACGCCCGGTGCTCGGCCACGGTGCCCTCGCCGTAGGACAGCGGCATCTCCCAGCCGCCGAAGGGGACGAGCTTGGCACCGAGGGCCCGGTGCTCGGCGTCGAGGGGGGAACGCTGCATGCCCCGAGCCTGGCAGGCCCGGCGCCAGCCCGGACGGATCAGCCCCCGGCTGCGGTGCCGACCCCGGCGTCGCCGTCGCGGTCGTCGAACATCTGGACGGCCGTGTCGAGCTCCTCGATGACGCCGTCCATGGGGAGCAGGTTGAGGACGCCCTGGCCCTGGTAGCGGTTGACCACGTCGATGAGCTCGTTGCCCCGGACCAGCACGGCGCTCGTGCCGTCGATCACGAGGTGCGCCGATGCCACGTCCTCCCCGAGGCGCTCGCGCAGGTACTCGAAGGCCTCGCGGATCGACTCCAGCTTGATGCCGGCGTCGAGCAGGCGCTTGATGACCTTGAGCTCGAGCAGGTCCTTGTAGCTGTAGCGACGCCGGGTCCCCGACCCGCCGGCGTCGGCGAGGGACGGGCGGATCAGGTCGGTGCGCGCCCAGTAGTCGAGCTGGCGGTACGTGATCCCGACGATCTCCGCCGCCCGCTTCCCGGAGAAGCCACCCTCGATCGTTCCTGCCATCGCTGCGTTCCTCCGTCGTCACGCACCGGGGCCCGGACGGACCACACCGGCGAAATTACGCGCGTGTCGTGGCGAATGGTACGACCGGGCGCGCGCCCCGTCAACGGGCGGCGGGCGTCGTGCTCAGGAGGCGAAGTCCTCGGGGTTCACCTGGTCGATGAACTCCCGGAACTCCTCGACGACGTCGTCCTCGTCGTCGACGTCTTCGTCGTCGGGCACGTCGAGGTACCCGGCTTCGGCCAGCACGGCCTCGTCGGCGAAGACCGGCGTGCCGATGCGCACGGCGATGGCCATGGCGTCGCTGGGACGGGCCGAGACGACGTGCTCGGCCTCCCCCACGTGCAGGTGCAGGTCGGCGTAGTACACGTCGTCGCGCAGCGCCGAGATCACGATGCGGTCGAGGTGGGCGTCCAGCTCGTCCAGCAGGAGGGTGATGAGGTCGTGCGTCAGCGGGCGGCGGGTCTCGACCCCGTCGAGCGCGAACGCGATGGCCTGGGCCTCGGGGCCGCCGATCATGATCGCCAGCAGCCGGCGATCGCCCTCGAGCTCCCGCAGCAGCATCACCGGGGTGTTGGAGGGCATGTCCACTCGGACGCCGACGAGCTCCATCTCCGAAGTCATCAGCGGCCACCCTACCGCTGGGCCTTCCGGCTCGTGCCGAGCACGAGCCCCGGACTCAGGGCAGGGTCTGGCGCAGCGCCCGGCGCAGCAGCGCGGCGTGCAGGGACTCGCCGGCGTCGGCCAGCTCGTCGACCACGGCGACGGCCCGGGCCCGGGCGTCGGGGTTGCGCTGCTTGAGCAGGGGCATGATGAGCTGCTCGAGGACGCCGGCCTCGCGCTCGGCGGCGATCTTGTACATCCGCAGGTGGCGGACCTCGAC
>JAKFET010000170.1:0-4141 GCA_036675575.1 Acidimicrobiaceae bacterium | reverse complement strand
CGGGAACCTCGTGGATCGGTGACCACCGGTGTCACCCATCCACGACATTCTCGATTGACGGCGGGGCGGCCCGGCCCCATCGTGGCGCCGTGCAGATCGCCATCGCCCTGTTCCCCCGCGTCACCGTGCTCGACGCCGTCGGCCCCTACGAGGTCCTGCAGCGCCTGCCCGGTGCGACCGTGACCTTCGTCGGCGAGCAGACCGGCGAGGTCCGCAGCGACAACGGCTTCCTCGGGCTCACCGTCGACGCCACCTTCGCGGACCTCCCGGACCCCGACGTCGTGGTCGTGCCCGGCGGGATCGGCACCCGACCCCTCATGGCGCCGGGCTCGGCCATCCACGACTGGCTGCGAACGGCACACGAGACCACACGCTTCACGACCTCCGTGTGCACCGGGTCGCTCGTCCTCGGCGCCGCCGGCCTGCTCGACGGCCTCACCGCCACGACGCACTGGAGCACCTACGACGAGCTGCGCAGCGTCGGCGCCGAGCCCACCGGCCAGCGCGTCGTCGAGCACCTCAACCGGCGCATCATCACTGCGGCCGGCGTGTCGTCCGGCATCGACATGGGCCTCCGCCTCGCCGAGCTGCTGGTCGACGCCGACGCAGCGAGGGCGATGCAGCTGATGATCGAGTACGACCCGCAGCCGCCCTTCGATGCCGGCAGCCTGGAGAAGGCCGGCGACGCGGTGGTCGCCCGGGTGGTGGAGTACTCCGCGACCAAGCAGTGAGCGCTCAGCCGTCCGGGCAGCCGCGAGCGCAGCCGCCGGTGGCCTCGACCCAGCTGCGCCGGACCTGCGCGTTCCAGTCGTCGCGCTGGATCCGCAGGCGGGTCCGGACCTCGGGTTCGCCGTCGAGCTGGACGCCGACCAGGCGCGCGGCGACTGCCGCGATCCGACCCGGCTCGCCGGCGACGTCCTCGTACACGACCTCGGCGGTCGGGACGGCGGCTCCGGTCACGAGGGCACGCCACCGGTCGGCCCCCTCGTGCTGGGCGTCGTGCAGCGCCGAGACCCGGCTGAGGTCGGGCTCGCCCGGCTCCGGACGGCCCGAGGCCGCCGCGCTGGACCACTCCCCGGTCCGCTCGGCTCGGTGCTGGGAGATCGCCGCCGCCACCTTGTCCCGGCGGGTGACGAGGACGGCGACCGGATCCACGAAGCAGTCGAGGACGTCGGCGTCGTGGCGGTCGACGGCGCGCGCCAGCCGGGTGACGTCCTCCCACATCAGCTTCACCGAGCAGATCCCGTTCGGGGTGGTGCCGTTGGTGAGCGCGGCGCGCAGGTACCGATCGGGGTCCTCGTCCAGCGACGGGACGCCCCAGGCGTCGGCGCAGGCGGGCACCGCCACGGCGGCGAAGGGCTCCTTGGGGTAGCCGAGCCGGTCGGTGCCGGCGAGCACGTCGCACGCCAGGGTGCTGCCGGTGCGTGGGGTGGCGCACAGGACGATCGAGCGGGTCGGGGGCCAGGTCGAACCGGCCGTCCGCCGCTCGGCGGCGGTCACGCGGCCACCGCCTCGTAGATGGCGGCATGGGCCGCAGAGAGCTCTCGGCGCTGGGTGGTGCGCCACGCCTGCGTGATCGGCGGGTCGTGGCGGTGCTGCCAGCACGCGTCGAGGGCGCGACCGAGCTCCTCCTGCAGGCAGGCGGCGTCGAGGTCGGCGGCCTGGATGCGCGGGTGCTGGTCCGGGATGCACGTGGACCGGGGTGCGACCACCTGGGTCCCGACGTCCAGGCACGCCTCGGCCCATCCCGAATGGGTCCCCCACCGGTAGGCCAGGACGGCGATGTCGATGCTGCGCACGTAGTCCTCGAAGTCGTCGTCGGTGCCGTAGGGCGTCAGGACCAGCTCCACGTCGGGGCCGGCCGCCAGCTCCTGCAGCCGCCGGGCCGCATCGGGGTCACGCTCGAGCGCGGCCGGGTACGCGTCGATGCGGAGCCGGAAGCGCTGGTCCGGCGTGACGACGTCGACGAGGGCCTCCCACACGTCCGCACCGTGCACGGCCGCCCGCAGGTCCTTCACGTGCACGCCGACGGTGAGCACGTCGGGGACCGGTCGGTCCCGGCCGACCCGGTCGAGCCCGACGATGTGCGGGTGCGGGAGCACGACCGGTCGACGGCCCCACCGGGACTCGACGCGACGCGCGGCGCACTCGGTGAGGGTGATGAGCTCGTCGGCGGCGGGGATCAGCAGGTCGAGCTGGCGGTGGTGGTGGCCCTGGTCAGCGTGGTGGGGGTTGTCGAGGTCGTGCACCGTGTGGACGAGGGGGCGACCGGTCTGGCTGAGCGCCTCGAGCCACGCCTGCATGGCGTCGAGGCCGACGTCGCCGAAGCCGAAGTGGGTGTGCATGCAGTCGAAGTCGTCCCGGTGCGCCCGCACCCAGCCGGCGTCGACGAGGTCACTCGCTCGATAGGTGGCGTCCGGCGTGGCGATCCGCGTCACGCCGTCGCCCGGCCAACCGATGTGGCGGGTGTAGGCGTGGCGGCGGGGCACCGACGCCACCCTCACGCTGCCCGCTCCCGGCGGACGCCGGCGATCGAGCAGAGGTGGTCGGCGATGCGCGTCGCCCCGTCGGTGCCGAGGCCGCGCAGGACGGCGGGGTCGAGCGCCTGCGCCTGCTCGAGCACGGCCGGCCACCGCGCCGGGGACGGCCACGCGGGGAGCTCGACGGCCCCACCTGCTGCGGCGAGGGCACGGGCCTTGTGCTGGTGCTCGTCGAAGGGGCGCGGCTCGCAGACGGCGACGAAGCGCGCCCCGGCGCGCGCCACGTCGCCCACGAGGCCGTCGCCCGGCGGACCGACCACGACACCCGCCGCCGCCACCTGCTCGCCGACGTCGGCGACCCAGCCGTGGTGGTGGACCCGGGTGGGGTCGCCGTCGGGGCAGGGCGAACCCACCATGTGCCACTCCCAGCCGGGCGTGGCCGCCGCTGCACCGTCGAGCGCGTCGCAGGAGGGCGGCGGGCTGCCCTGGCCCCAGGCCACGAGGACCCGGCGGGGATCGGACCGGCCGGACGAGTCCGGGCCCGGCGGGACGGTGGCGAAGCCGCTGTGGAACGTCTTGGCCAGCACCCACCCCGGCGTGTCGGGGTGCTCGAGCCGCGCCGGGTACGGGGCGAGGACCGATGAGGCGATCCGGTGCGCGAGGTCGTGGGGGGCGTCGGCGCGGTCGCCGTGCAGCCGCACGACCACGACCGGGATGCCGGCGAGGCGGACCGTGAGCGCGACCTCGACCGACACGTCGACCAGGACCACTGCGGGTGCGCGATCCCGCAACCAGCCGGTGATGGCGTGCATCCGTTCGGCCGAGACCGGGTGCTCCGGTGCCCAGTGGAGGGCGCCGCCCGCGGTCACGTCCCCGGCCGGACCTGGTGGCACGTCGCCGGGGAGCAGCACCACGTCGGTGCCGGCCGGCAGCACGCGAGCTGCGTCGGGGTGGCTGGTGGCGACGGTGCAGCGCTCCGGGCCGAGCGCGTCGCAGACCGCGGCGGCGCGCGACAGGTGCCCTCGCCCGTGGTGGTGGGCGTAGAAGCCGAAGGGGCGCCGCTCGCTCATGCCGCGTGCGGCTCGGCGACGCAGCGCCGGAACACGTCGGTGTACCGGTCGATCATGGTGTCGAGCGAGAACCGCTCCAGCGCATGCCGACGGCAGGCGGCCCGGTCCAGGGAGCGAGCCTCGAGGATGGCGGCGGCGAGCCGGGGGACGTCGCCCATCGGAGCGAGGCGACCCACGGCGTCGTCCACCAGCTCGGGGACGGCGCCGCTGGCGAAGCCCGCCACCGGCGTCCCGCAGGCGAGGGCCTCGGCGACGACGAACCCGAAGGGCTCGGCCCACACGGGCGTGACCACGCACACCTCGGCGCTCCCGACCAGACGGGCGCAATCGGCCGGGCCGAGGTGGCCGAGGAAGCGGACGCCGTCGCCGAGGCGGGGCGCGATGTGCTGGTCGAAGTAGCCGCGGTCGTGCACCGGCCCGGCGAGGTCGATCTCCAGGCCGGCGGCGCGCGCGGCGTCGATGGCCAGGTGCGGGGCCTTCTCCGGGACCAGCCGACCGAACCAGGCGGCACCCTCGGGCCGCACGCCCTCGACGGGCTTCCAGACCTCGCAGTCCACGCCGTTGCCGACCACCTCGTCCACGGTGCCGAGC
>JAKFET010000079.1:0-4154 GCA_036675575.1 Acidimicrobiaceae bacterium | reverse complement strand
TGGACGTCGACCAGCCCGAGCCCGGGCCGGGCGAGGTGCTCATCCGGATCGGCGGCGCAGGCGCCTGCCACTCCGACCTCCACCTCATGCACGACTTCGAGCCGGGCATGCTGCCGTGGAACCCGCCGTTCACCCTCGGCCACGAGAACGCCGGCTGGGTGGACGCCCTCGGCACCGGCGTGTCCGGGCTCGAGGTCGGGCAGCCCTTGGCCGTCTACGGGCCGTGGGGCTGCGGGCTGTGCCGGCGCTGCGCCCTGGGCATGGAGAACTACTGCGAGCGGCCCGAGGTCACGGGGGCGGCCGTCGGCGGCCTCGGGGCCGACGGCGGGATGGCCTCCCACATGGTCGTCCCCAGCGTGCGGCACCTGGTGCCCATCGGCGACCTCGACCCGGCCGATGCCGCGCCGCTCACCGACGCGGGGCTCACGCCCTACCACGCCGTGAAGCGGGCGCTGCCGCTCCTCGTCCCCGGCTCGACCGCGGTCGTGATCGGTGCGGGGGGCCTCGGTCACCTCGCCGTGCAGATGCTGCGGGCGCTGTCTCCCGCCACCGTCATCGCCGTCGACCAGCGGGAGGACGCGCTGCGCCTCGCGGAGTCCGTGGGCGCCCACCACGGCGTCGTCTCCGACGGCGACGCGGCCGCCACCATCCGCGACCTGTCCGGCGGACAGGGCGCCGACGTGGTGCTCGACTGCGTTGGGGTGGACGCCACGCTCGCGCTGGGCGCAGCGGCGGCGCGGGTGCTCGGCCAGCTCACCATCGTCGGCATCGGCGGCGGGACCCTGCCGATGAGCTTCTTCACCATCCCCTACGAGGTCTCGGTCGCCAGCACCTACTGGGGGACCCTCCCCGAGCTGCACGAGGTGCTGGCCCTGGCCCGGGCGGGGACGATCACGCCCCACGTCACCCGCTTCGGCCTGGACGAGGCGCCCACGGTCTACGAGCGGCTCGCCGCAGGGGGCATCGAGGGTCGCGCCGTCATCGTCCCGGGGTCCTGACCGGCCCCGGGCTTCGAGCCATGACCCACGTGCCCCAGACGCTGGTGCTCACCGGCGTCGCCGGGGCCGGCAAGTCGACCGTGGGCCGCGTCCTCGCCGAGCGCGTCGGCGCGGTCCTGCTCGACGCAGACGACTTCCACAGCGACGACGGCCGCCGGAAGATGGCCAGCGGCGTCCCGCTGGACGACGCCGACCGGGACCCGTGGATCGGGCGGCTCGCCGCCGAGCTGGTCCGGCGTGCCGCCGCCGGCGAGCGCGTCGTGCTGGCCTGCTCGGCGCTCCGCCGCCAGCACCGCGCCCGGCTCGTGGGGGCGGCGCCCGACGTGCGGATCGTCCACCTGGAGGTCGGCGCCGAGGAGCTGGCCCGTCGCCTCGCGACCCGCAGCGACCACTTCATGCCCGCCGAGCTGCTGGCCAGCCAGCTCGACGCGCTCGAGCACCCGTCCGACGACCAGCACGTGGTGGTGGACGGCGAGGCGCCCGTCGACGCGGTGGTCGAGGAGATCCTGCGGGCGGCCTGCGGCTGATCCGATCGGGACCGAGGACCCTGTCGCGTCCGACGCCTCCGGCGCACGATCGGGACATGGAACGCACCGAAGCCACGAGCCTGGACCACCAAGGCCTGGAGGTCATCTCCCCCGAGGAGTGCTGGCAGCTCCTCGCCGACGCGCCCGTCGGCCGGGTCGCGTTCAACGAGGCGGGCGAACCGATGGTCCTCCCCGTCAACCACGCCGTCGTCGGCCACCGCATCGTCTTCCGGACGCTGCGGGGATCGCTCCTGCACGAGGCGCTGATGGCGGCTCCGGTCGCCTTCCAGGTCGACGGGTTCGACGCCGTCCAGCGCACCGGATGGAGCGTCCTGGTGCGGGGCGTCGCCGACCTGGCCGAGGACACCGACGAGCTCGACGAGCTCGAGCTGCACCCCTGGGCCGACACCGTCGACCGCGACGACTGGGTGCAGATCCGGTCCGAGGAGATCAGCGGCCGACGGATCGTGCACCTGCAGGGCTGAGCTCCGCCGGCTACGCCGGCGCGGGGCGCGGACCGAGCCGCGCCGGGACCGGGATGCGGTCGGCGTACTTGGTGGCGATCGGCCCGCACACGGCGGTGATGAGCACATAGGCGGCGACGAAGGCGCCGAGCTCGTCCCCGTCGACCGTCCCGACGCCGAGGGAGGCGATCACGATGGAGAACTCGCCGCGCGCGATGAGGACCGTCCCGGCGCGCACGCGGCCTCGCACGCCCACGCCCGCCCGTGCCGCTGCCACCCAGCCGGACACCAGCTTGGTCGCCGCAGTGACGATGGCGAGGACCAAGGCCGGCACGAGCACGCCGACGAGGGATCGCGGGGCGATCCCGAACGCGAAGTAGAGGAAGAAGATGGGGGCGAAGAGGTTGCGCAGGGGTTCGACGAGGTCCGTCGCCCGCTGCTGCACCACCCCCGAGAGGGCGAGCCCGACGAGGAACGCCCCGATGGCGCTCGACACCTGGAGCTGCTCGGCCAGTCCGCCGACCAGCAGGGTCAGGCCGAACACGGCGAGCAGCAGGGACTCGTCGCCGCCCGGTGCCAGCAGGGCACTGAACCTCGCCCCGCTGCCGAGGGCGAGCACGAGGATCACCCCGACGGCGGCGAGCGCGATGGCGACCGTGACCGCCGTGTCCATGGCCGACCGGCGAGCCACGAGGGCGGCGGCGACCGGCAGGTAGACGGCCATGGCCAGGTCCTCGATGACGAGCACGTTCAGCACCGACGGGGTCTCGCGGTTGCCGAGCCGGCGCAGGTCGGTGAGGACCTTGGCCACGACGCCGGAGGAGCTCACCCAGGTGATGCCGCCGAGCAGGACCGCGGTGGTGGTGTCCCAGCCGAGGGCGAGGCCGGCGAGGAACCCGGGCACGAAGTTGGCGACGGCGTCGACCACGCCGCTGCGGGTGCCGGTGCGCAGCCCGTGGCGGAGCTCGTCGGCGGTGTACTCGAGCCCGAGGGCGAACAGCAGGAGCAGCACGCCGATCTGGCCGCTCAGGGCCAGGAACGCCTCGCCCTCGTCGAGGTGCGGGGCGCTGCGCTCGCCGATGGCGAGGCCGGCGAGCAGGTACAGCGGGATGGCGGTGATGCCGAGGCGGCCGGCGACGCGGGCCAGCACCGCGAGGAGCACGACGACGGCCCCGATCTGGATGAACGCGTCCGCGGTCACCCCGCTGGTGGCCGCCAGCAGCGGCGTCACCGGTGGAGCGCCTGCCGCAGGAGCTCCAGTCCGTCGGCCGTGCCCACGGCGACCACGACGTCACCCGGCTCGAGCACGAAGTCGGGTCCGGGGGCCGGCTCGCTCGTGTCGCCCCGGATCACGGCCACCACCGAGGCGCCCGTGCGCGTCCGGAGCTGGCCCTCGCCGATGCTGTGGTGCGCCAGCGAGGAGCCCTCGTGGACGTCGACCCACTCGAGCGTCAGGCCCTCGATGCGCTGCTGGGCGGCGGCCAGGGCTTGGGTGACCTGGCTGGCCCCCAGCAGATCGCTGAGGGTCCGGCTGTCGTCGGCACCGAGCTCCAGGACGGTGCGGCCCACGTCGGGGTCCTTGCGGTCGTACACGACGATCTCTCGCCGCCCCGAGTGGTGGTGCACGACGCCGACGTGGTCCCGCTCCCCGGTCTGGAACTCGTAGCGCACGCCCACCCCGGGCAGCTGCGTCTCGGTCACCTCGGCCACTGCGGCTCCTCGTCGGTCGCGGACGGGCCCAGTCTGCCCGGGCTCAGGCGGTGACCTCGCGGAGCCTGCCGGTCTCGACCTCGTAGACGAAGCCCCGGACGTGGTCCTTGTGCTGGATGAACGGGGTGAGCTGGATGCGCTGCATCGACTGGCGCACGTCGGCGTCCACGTCCGTGAAGGCCTCGAGCGACCACCACGGCTTCACGCCGAGCTCCGTCGCGAGCTGCTCGCGGAACTCGCCCTCGTCCACCTTGGACAGGCCGCAGTCGGTGTGGTGCAGCAGCACGATCTCGCGGGTCCCGAGGAAGCGCTGGGAGAGGCACAGCGAGCGGATGACGTCGTCGGTGATGATCCCGCCGGCGTTGCGGATCACGTGGGCCTCGCCGTTGCCGAGCCCGAGGATCTTGAAGATGTCCATGCGGGAGTCCATGCAGGCGACCACGGCGAGGTTGCGG
>JAKFET010000118.1:0-25122 GCA_036675575.1 Acidimicrobiaceae bacterium | reverse complement strand
GGTGACCGCCAGCTGGTGGCTCTTCGGCGTGCTCTTGTGCAGGAAGGCGAGGAACCGCTTGACGGCACGGTCCATGGCGAGCGTCGGGTAGCCGAGCTCGGCGAGGCGCTCGTTGAAGTCGCGGTGCTCCCGACCGTGGATGGCCTCCTGGCCGATGAACCCCTTGACCTGCTTGGACAGCTCGGGGTCCTCGATGCGGTCGCGGTACGCCCGGACGCTGCGCACGAAGAAGTCCTCGCCCTCGGGGAAGACCGACGACAGCATCGCCGCGATGTGGCTGCGCATCGGGTCGCCGGCGACGAAGTGCTTCGGCAGCGGCTGCTCGTGGTCGATGCCCGGGCGGCGGACGGTGATGTCACGGGCGGGGATCGGGGTCGGGGTGCGCATCGGCGTGCTCCGGGAGGTGGCGGGCGGATTTGGCTACTGGTCGTAGACTAAATACTGGAACCGGGTTTGTGAAGGGGTCGAGCCCCTCGGGACCTGTGACATCCGAAGCAGCGGACACCAGTAGCCTGAGCGGGTGACGCACCCCGCCGAGGTCGACGAGCGCCTCCAGGCCCACCTCCGTTCGTGGCTGGGCGCGTGGCCGCCCGAGCGCCCCGTGCACGTCGTCGGCTCCGACCGCCGCACCGAACCGGGGTGGAACGGCGTCGTCCGGGCCCTGAACGGCGTCGCGACCCCCGCCGGTGCGGTCGTGTCCGTGGCGCCCGGCGCCGCCGAGCGGGTCGCCGCAGCGGTCGACGAGCTGGAGTCAGGTGGCGTCGCCGACGTCCTCGCCGCCCTGGCCGGCCGGTACCAGGAGCTGCTCGACCTGCCCGGGTACGAGTACGGCGAAGGGGTGTTCCGCTGGACCACCGACCCGACCCCGTCGGACGATCCCGGCACCTGGCTGCCACGCGACGACCCCCGGGTCCTCGACTGGCTCCGGCCCTTCAACGGCGACGTCCTGGTCGCCCTCGCCGACGACGGCTCGGTCGCCGCGGGGGTCGGCCGCAAGCAGCACGACGCCCACGGGCACGAGCTGGCCGTGGTCACCGAGGAGGCGCACCGAGGCCAGGGGCTGGCCCGCCGGCTGGTCACCCAGGCCGCCCGGCGCGTCCTCGACGACGGGGCCGTGCCGGTGTACCTGCACGATCCGGCCAACGTCGCCTCCGCCCGCACCGCCGACGCCAGCGGCTTCCCCGACGTCGGCTGGCGGATCTTCGGGCTGTTCGGCGGGCGGGTCGGGGACACCTAGCCGTGCCCGAGGGCGACACGATCCACCGGGCGGCGATCCGGATGCGCCCGGCCCTCGCCGGCCACGCCCTCACCCGCTTCGAGTCCGCACGCCTCGTCGGCGACCGGCCTCAGCTCGGCGAGCGCATCGACGACGTCGAGGCCCGGGGCAAGCACCTGCTGATCCACTTCAGCGGCGGCATCACCCTGCGCACCCACATGAAGATGACCGGGTCGTGGCACCTGTACCGGGAGGGCGAGCGCTGGCGGAAGGGCGCCCACCTCGCCCGGGTGGTCGTCGGCGGCGACGGCGGCTGGCTCGGCGTCTGCTTCCAGGCGCCGGTGGTCGAGACCTACCACCGCGCCCTCGGCGAGCCGCTCCCGCTGGCCACCCTCGGGCCCGACCTGACCGGCCCCGCCCCGGACCTCGAGCTGGCGGTGGCCCGGGCGGCGCTCGCCGCCCCCGGCACCGAGCTCGCCGACGCCCTGCTCGACCAGCGCATCGCCTCCGGCATCGGCAACGTCTACAAGTCCGAGGTGTGCTTCCTGCACGGCATCGACCCCTTCACGCCGCTCGCCGACGTGGCGCCCGAGGTCCTGCACCGCATCTTCGAGACCTCCCACCGCCTGCTCGTGTCCAACCTCGGCCGCTCGAACCGGGTCACCTACCGCGACGGCGTCGCCGTCTACGGCCGGCGCGGCCAGTCCTGCTTCCGCTGCGGGTCGGTCGTGCGGATGCGCCGCCAGGGCGAGATGGCGCGCTCCACCTACTGGTGCCCCACCTGCCAACCACGACCGTCCCCGCTCCCGGGTGAAAGGGGGTTGGCGGCGCCGTGACTTCGTGAAACAATTCACGAAGTGTCAGACGTCCAGCAACGCCCGAGGGTCGTGGTGGTCGGCGCCGGCTTCGGTGGCCTGGCCGTCCTGCGCGGCCTGGCCGACCAGCCCGTCGACGTCACCGTCGTCGACCGGAACAACTTCCACACGTTCCTGCCCCTGCTGTACCAGGTGGCATCGAGCGGCCTGAACGCCGCCGACGTGGCCCATCCCGTCCGGGCCATCGTCCAGCGCCACCGGAACATCGACGTGCGCCACGGCACGGTCGAGGGTGCGGACCTCGTGGGCGGCGAGGTGCAGGTGCGGGGCCAGGCCCCCATCCCCTTCGACCACCTCGTGCTGGCGGCCGGCTCGACCGCCAACGACTTCGGCATCCCAGGCGTGGCCGAGCACGGCTACCCGCTGTACACCCTCGACGACGCGGCCCGGCTGCGGAACCGCGTGCTCGAGCGCTTCGAGGCCGCCGCCCTCGACCAGTCCCTGATCGACGAGGGTGCGCTCACCTTCGCCATCGTCGGCGGTGGGCCGACCGGCGTCGAGACCGCCGGTGCGCTGGCGGAGCTGTTCGACAAGGTCCTGCGGGACGACTTCCACACGCTGCCGGTGCAGCGCGCCCGGGTGGTGCTGGTCGAGATGGCCGACTCCCTGCTCACGCCGTTCGGGAACCGCAGCCGCCAGCACGCGCTCGACGCCCTGCGCCGTCGCGGCGTCGAGGTCCGCCTCTCCACGCGGGTGTCCTCGGTCGGTCCGGACCACGTCGTGCTCGACGGCGTCGAGCGTCTCCCCGCTCACACCCTCGTCTGGGCGGCCGGCGTCCGGGCCAACCCCCTGGCCGGTGCCCTCGGCCTCGAGCAGGGCCCCGGTGGGCGCATCGCCGTCGACCGCGACCTCTCGGTGCCCGGCCGTCCCGGCGTCTGGGTCATCGGCGACCTGGCCCACACGCCCGGGGCCGTGGAGGACGGGGCGGCGGCACCGCAGCTGGCACCGGCGGCGATGCAGGCCGGCGAGCTCGTCGCCGCCAACATCCTCCGCGCCATCGACGGGGAGCCGACCCAGCCGTTCCGGTACCGGGACAAGGGCACCATGGCCACGATCGGGCGGCGCTCGGCCGTGGCCGAGATCCCCGGCGTCCCGATCCTCGTCGGCTCGCTGGCATGGGTGGCGTGGCTGGTGCTGCACCTCGTGATGCTCATCGGCTTCCGCAACCGGGTGTCGGTGCTGGTGAACTGGGCCTGGAACTACCTCACCTGGGACCGTGGCCCCCGACTGATCTTCGGCCCCGGTGCCGACCCGCCCGACCCGACCTGAGCCTCGGGGAGGAAGCGGCGGCGGCGCCGTCGAAGCAGGCCGGGTCGACCGCTCGAGGTGGGTCGCCGCGCGACGACGTGCGGGCCTCGCGCGGGATGGAGGACGAGCGGTGCGCGCGAGGACGTCTCGATGGGGTGCGGTCGCCACGGTGGCTGCGGTCGGTGCCGTGACCTGGGGCATCGGCGCCGTGGCGCCGGCGGAGGCCGAGCCAGCCGGCCTGGTCCAGCTGCCGGGGGCCGTCGCCTCGGAGAACATGGAGTACATCGGCACGATCCCCGTCGAGTCACCGGGCGTGAGCCACGCCGTCCGCGACCTCGGCGAGCGTCGCCTGCTCTACGTGAACGGGGCCAAGGGCCTCACGATCCACGACATCGAGGACCCCGCCGATCCCCAGCGCGTCGGCTTCCTGCCCCTGCCGCACTCCCAGAACGAGGACATCCAGGTGTCCGAGGACGGGACCCGGGCCATCATCGCCGCCGACGGCGGCCTGCTCGTCCCGGTCCAGCACACGCGCGGCCTGCACATCGTCGACACGTCCGACCCGTCGAACCCCCAGGTGGTGGCGTGGCTCGACAACACCGGCGGCGGCACCAACCACACCGCGACGTGCGCCGACGATGCCTGCGAGTGGATCTACGGCAACCGGGGTGCGATCTACCACGTGCCAGCGGACACCGACGGTGTCGAGGACATCCAGACGCTCGCCACCTCGTGGTTCGCCAACGGCGTCACGAGCAGCCACGCCCTCAACCGCTCCGTGCACCCGGACCCGGAGACGGGAGAGCCGGTAACGATCATGATCAGCGACTCCGAGCCCCGCCTCGTGCTCGACGCCACCGATCCGGCCAACCCGGTCGTGCTCGCCACCTCGAACCCGGCGGACCACGAGGGCGACGGCTTCCTCCAGCACAACAACGCCCGTCCCAACTCGGCCGAGTGGCGTCCCCGCAGCGCCGACGACGGCACCGGCGGCGATGCCCCCCAGCGCGGCCCGGCTGCCCTCCCCGAGAAGGCGGCGGCCAAGGCCAAGGACCGCCTCGGCCAGACCGCCGACGGCGAGGGTGGGCCGACCGCGACCACTGACCCCTTCGGCGGCGACCTCCTGCCGGGCGAGCTCGTGATCGGCAACTCCGAGTCGAACATCGTCCCGCAGTGCGACGACCAGTCGGGCGGCCTCACGACCTTCTCGATCCGGGACTTCGACCAGGGTGCCCCCATGACGGCGCTGCACAGCTTCCGCCCGGTCAACGGCGACTGGGTCGACGGGAACCCCGCCGCCAACGGCCTCGGCTGCTCGGGCCACTGGTTCGACATCCAGGACGGCGACGACCTCATCGCCGCCAGCTGGTACGAGCACGGCGTGAAGGTCATCGAGGTCCTGCCCGACTACTCGATGCAGGAGGTCGGCTTCTTCCAGCCGATCGTCGGCGCCGCCGGTGCTGCGTCGTGGGTCGTGGACGACGACGGCACCGAGTACATCTACTCCACCGACTACGAGCGCGGCCTGGACATCATCCGCTTCCACCGCGACGCCCCTCGCCCCTCCGAGGAGCAGAAGCGGGCGGCTGCGCTCGCCGTCGTCGGCTCCCTTCCCGCAGCGGACGCCGAGCGCCTCTACTGCAAGCTGGGCAACCAGGCCTGACCCGTCGCTCCTGCGAGCCCTCGTCCCTCAGGCGCGGCCGAGGATCCGGTCGACCCGGATCTCGATGACCGACCGGTCCTCCCGGGACTTGGGCTCGCGGTAGCGCTGCGCGTAGCGGGCCTCGGCCTCCCGGCACGCCCCGGGGTCGGTGACGGCCGTGGCCGGCCCCTCCAGCGAGAGCCAGCGCCCGCCGTCGACCTGGCAGACGACGGCCCGGCCGCCGGTGCGCTCGGCCACGTTGCGGTGCTTCTTGGAGGCATCCCAGGTGATGACCCGCGCCAGCCCGGCGTCGCCGTCCCACGTGAACCCCACCGCCACGACGTGCGGGGAGCCGTCGGGTCGCAGCGTCGTCAGGGTGGCGAGGTGGCGCTCGGTGAGGAAGGCGAGGTCGACGTCGGTGAGCTCGTCGGGGGTGCGGGCCATGAGGCCAGCCTGGCAGGCGGCGGGCGCGGTGCTCAGTCGACCCCGATGGCGTCCAGGATGTCGAGTCGGGCAGCGCGCCGGGCCGGCCGGATCGAGGCCAGCACGCCGAGGAGGGCGGCCACCAGGACCACCACGGCGAGCTGGCCGACGGGCACCGAGAAGCGGCTGAGGCCGAAGTCGCGGAGCGACCGGACGAGCGCCCAGCTGACGACGAGGCCGAGGCCGAGGCCGACCACGGTGCCGAGCACGGAGATCAAGACGGCCTCCCACCGCACCGCCGAGCGCAGCTGGGACCTGGTCATGCCCACGGCACGCAGGAGCCCGAGCTCCCTCGTCCGCTCGTGGATCGACAGCGACAGCGTGTTGGCGATGCCGATCATGGCGATGACGACCGACAGCGCCAGCAGGGCGTTGACGAGGGTGAGGAAGCTGGTGATCTGGTTGGTGAGGCTGCCGATGAAGCCCTCGCGATCGAGCACCTCGACAGCCGGCACGCCCGCGAGCGCGCCCTCGATGTCACTGCGCACGGCGTCGACGTCGGCACCCTCGGCCAGCGTGGCGATGACCTGGACGAGCTGGCGCTCGCTGACGAGGCGCTCGTAGTCGGCGGTGTCCACCGACCAGAACCCGAGCACGGTGAGGTCGTCCGACAGGGCTTGGATCCGCAGCTCCACGGACTGGCCGCCGGTGCCGGTGAGGCGCACGACGTCGCCGACCGCGAGGTCGTTGTCCTCCGCCACGCCGACGTCGACGATGGCCCCGCCCGGCGTGAGGTCGGTCACCGCGCCCTGCGCCATCCGGGCGTCGAACACCTGCGACAGGGTCCCCGGGTCGACCGACTGGACGAACTGCGTCGCAGTCCGCCCGTCCGGGTAGGTGACCTGGGCCTGGGTGAAGCCGATGCGCGAGACCGTCTCGACGCCCGGCGTGGCGGCGATCGTGTCGGCGACGGCCGGGGGGAACCCGCCCGGCGGCCCGAAGCCGGTGGCCTCGGACTGGACGATGACGTCGCCCGTGAAGCCCCGCTCGACCTCGGCGACCACCGACTCCCGGGCCGACGAGGCGAAGACGGTGATGAACCCGATGAGGGTCACGCCGATGAGCAGCGCCGACGCGGTGGCCGACGTGCGCTTGGGGCTGCGGGCTGCGTTCTCGGTGGCGAGGACCCCGGTGATGCCGCGCAGGCGGGGGAGGGCGGCGCCGAGGGCACGCACGCTCGGCTCGGCGAGCACCGGCCCGATCACGATGGCGCCGACGATGAGCGCCAGCGCGCCCAGGCCGACGGTGGACAGCTCGGGCTCGTCGACCCGCCACGCGCTGGACAGCGACCAGGCGCCGAGGACGAGCAGGCCGATGCCGGCGACGATGCGCGGCCTGGATGCGCCGGACCGGTCGATGGCGACGTCGCGCAGCGCGGCCAGGGGCGGCACCCGCGTCGCCTGGATGGCGGGGATGACCGACCCCAGGACGGTGATGCCGAGGCCGAGCACCAGGGCCGTGACGACCGTCGTGGTGCTCACCACCAGGCCGGAGGTGGGCAGGTCGGCGCCCGATGCCTCGAGCGCGGCGGTGACCGCGGTGGCGAGGGCGACGCCGCCGAGGAGGCCGAGCACGGCCGCGACCAGGCCGATGACGAGGGCCTCGAGCAGGACCGACCCCAGCACCTGGCGCCGGCTGGCGCCGATGGCGCGCAGCAGCGCCAGCTCGCGGGTCCGCTGGGCCACGAGGATGGCGAAGGTGTTGGAGATGATGAAGGTGCCCACGAGCAGGGCGATGGCGGCGAAGATCGTCAGCAGCTGGCGGAAGAAGGCGAAGCCCTCCTGCACGGCGGATGCGTTCTGGGCGGCAGCCTCGGTCCCGGTGAGCGCCTCGGCGGTGGGCGGGAGGACGGCGGCGACCCGGGCGGTGAGCTCCTCCTCGGTGATCCCCTCCTCGGCGGCGGCCAGGACCACCTGCGTGCGCCCCTCGAGGCCGGACAGGCGCTGCACCTCGGCGAGGGTGAAGTCGGCCGACACCGCCCCGGCGGCGGACTCCGCCTCGCCGAAGGTGAAGGTCCCGACGAGCGTGTAGGTCCGCTCACCCAGCTGGGACACGACCCGGACCTGGTCGCCCAGCGCGAAGCCCGCCTCCTCGGCGGCGGCGACGTTGAGCGCGATCTGGTCGTCGGCGACCGGCGGCGAACCGCTGGCCAGCCGGTAGGGGTTGAGGCGCTCGTCGGACACCCAGCTCTCGATGAGCGTCGGCGGTCCGGCAGCGGCACCGAGCGGGTCGCCGTCGGGTCCGAGCACCCGGTTCTGTGAGCCGAACCCGACCGTCTGCACGAACGGCTCGGCAACAGCCACGCCCTCCACGCCCGCGACAGCCTGCACGAGGCCGACGTCGAGCAGCTCCCGGGCGTCCTGGCCCCCGAAGCCCCCGTCGAACAGCTCCACGCCCTGGACCTGCACGTCGACGCCGGCGCGCGTCTCGCCGAACAGGTCGTCGAAGACCTTGTCGATGGTGTCGGCGAAGACGAAGGTCCCGGACATGAACGCGACGCCGAGGACGATCGCCAGCACCGTGGAGATCAGGCGCCGCTTGTGCTCCCACAGGGAGCGGAGGGTGACCCGGCGCACCCGTCAGTCCCCGAACCGCTTCATGCGGTCGAGGACCCGCTCGGCCGTCGGATCCGCCATCTCGTCGACGATGGCGCCGTCGGCCAGGAACAGGACCCGTTGGGCGTAGGACGCCGTCTGCGGGTCGTGGGTGACCATGACGATGGTCTGCCCCAGCTCGTCGACGGCGCCCCGCATGAAGTCCAGGATCTCCGACGAGGTGGAGGAGTCCAGGTTGCCGGTCGGCTCGTCGGCGAAGACGATGTCGGGCCGGCTGGCGAGGGCCCGGGCCACGGCCACCCGCTGCTGCTGGCCGCCGGAGAGCTCGGAGGGCCGGTGCTCGAGGCGGTCGCCGAGGCCGACGGTGGACACCACCTGGTCGAGCCAGGCCGCGTCGGGCTTCCGGCCGGCGAGGTCCATCGGCAGGGTGATGTTCTCTCGGGCGTTGAGCGTCGGGATCAGGTTGAAGGCCTGGAAGACGAACCCGATGCGATCGCGGCGCAGGGTGGTGAGCGCCTTCTCCGACAGCGTCGTGAGGTCGACGTGGCCGATGAGCACCCGGCCGCTGGTCAGCGTGTCCAGGCCCGCCACGCAGTGCATGAGCGTGGACTTCCCGGAGCCGGACGGCCCCATGATGGCGGTGAACCGGCCGGTCTCGAACCCGACGTCGACCTCCCGCAGGGCGTGCACGGCGGTGTCGCCGCTGCCGTAGACCTTGGTGGCGCGCTCGGCTCGGGCGGCGAGGCTCGGGGGCGCGGCGGTCGGGAGGGTCGACATTCCTGACACGCTACGGGTCAGATGTCCCGCCGATCGGGGACTTCGGCAACCGTAGACTGGCGCCGTGCAGTGCCCACAGTGTCGAGCAGAGGTGCCGGTCGGCGCGCGCTTCTGCTCCTCGTGCGGGCACGAGCTCGACGTCGTGGGGGACCAGCGCCGCATCGCCACCGTCCTGTTCGCCGACCTGGTCGGGTTCACGGCCCTCTCCGAGGAGATGGACCCCGAGCAGGTCAAGGGTCTGGTCGACCGCTGCTTCGAGAACCTGGCCCAGGACATCGAGGCCTTCGGCGGCCGGGTCGACAAGGTGGTCGGTGACGGCATCGTGGCCCTCTTCGGCGCGCCGGTCGCCCACGAGGACGACGCGGAGCGCGCTGTCCGCGCCGGGCTGCGCATGCAGCAGACCATCGCCCGGCTGGCCCGACAGGGCGGCCATCCCGTGCAGATGCGCGTCGGGGTCAACACGGGCGAGGTGCTGGTCGGCACCGTGCGCGCCGGGCGCGAGTACACCGCCATGGGCGACGTCGTGAACACGGCGAGCCGCCTGCAGGAGGCCGCCGAGCCCGGCACGGTGGTGGTCGGGCCGGAGACCCGGGCCGCCACCCGGGACTCCTTCGAGTACGCCGACATCGACCCGGTGCTGGCCAAGGGCAAGCGGCTGCCGGTGCACGCCTCCATCGCCGTGCGCGCCGTCGCCCCACCCGGGCAGCGGCTGCGGCTGAGCCGTGCGCCCATGATCGGTCGGGAGACCGAGTTGGCGCTGCTGGCCGGCGTCACCGAGACCGCCATCGACCGCTCGCGCGCCGCCCTGCTGATCGTCCACGGCGAGGCGGGGATGGGCAAGTCCCGCCTGGCCACCGAGGCGGCGCGCCACGCCAGCGACGAGCTCGGCGCGTTCGTGCTCGAGGGGCGCTGCGTGCCCTACGGGGAGGCCAACGTGTGGTGGCCGGTGGCCGAGGCCATCCGGGGCGCCGCCGGGCTCACGCCGGCATCCTCGCCGTCGGAGACCAGCCGGGCGCTGCACAAGGCCGCCACCGACGCCCTGGTCGAGTCGGGCCGGCTCGACGAGCTCGACCGCGTCGTCGCCGGCCTCCACCATCTCCTCGGGCACGACGGCGCCCTGCGCGGCATCGACGCCACGCGGGCGCGCGAGGAGGCCATCCGCTCGGTCGTCGCGCTGGCCGAGGGCTTCAGCCAGCGCAAGCCCGTGTTCGTCGTCCTGTCCGACCTGCACTGGGCCGACCAGGAGGTCCTCGACCTCATCGACACGCTGCTGGTCCGCCTGGCTCGCCGGCCCTTCGTCCTGCTCGCCACCGCCCGTCGGGCGCTGCGCGAGCGGTGGACCCCGTCGCCGGTGGCGGCCAACTCGGTGGTGCTGCACCTCGACCCGCTCGACGACGAGGCCAGCCAGCGCCTGCTCGCCCACCTGGCCGACGGCGCCCTGCATCCGGCGATGGCCGCCATGCTCGTCGAGCGCGCCGGCGGCAACCCCTTCTACCTGGAGGAGCTGGTCTCCCTCGTCACCGAGGCCGGCGTGCGCACGGTCGAGGGCCTGCTCGCATCCGAGGGGGGCGAGCTGCCGTCCACCCTGCGCGGCCTGGTCGCCGCCCGGCTCGACGCCCTCAGCCCGGGCGACCGCAAGATCCTCGACGACGCCGCCGTGCTCGGCCGGCGCAACCGCACCGCAGCGCTGGTGACGATGGCCCAGGTCAAGCGCGGCGTCGACGGCGAGGCCGCCCGCGCCCACCTCGAGAGCCTCGCCGCCCGGGAGTTCCTCGTCTTCGACGGCGACCTCTACACCTTCCGCTCCGAGGTGATCCGCGAGGTCGCCTACTCGACCCTCACCAAGGCCGATCGGGCCCGCTCCCACGCCGGCATCGCCCGGTGGATCGTCGACCACGAGGACCACGATCGCGAGCACATCGTCGACCAGATCGCCAACCACTGGGCCGCCGCCGCCGAGCTGGTGGCGGAGATCGGGTCGGTCTCCGACGTCCCCGACGACGTGTGCGCCGAAGCCATCCTGTGGCTGCACCGGGCGTCCGTGCGGGCCGAGGCCGACGTCCACCCCGCCACCGTCGAATCGCTCACCACGCGAGCGCTCGGCCTGATGGGCGACGAGCACCCGCTGCGCGCCGAGGTCCTGCGCCTGCGCGCTCGCGCCCGGGTCGACCGCTACGACATCGACCCGGCCCTGGTCGATGCCGAGGCCTCCGAGGCGCTGGCCACCGCCGCCGGCGACGACCGCGCCCTCGGCGACGCCCTCCTCGTGAAGGGCGACGCCCTCCAGCACCGCGGCGCCTTCGCCGAGGCGCTCGCGGCGCTCACCCGCGCCCAGGCCCACTTCGCCGCCGTCGACCACCGCGCCGGCTGCGCCGAGGCCGAGCGCCTCCAGGGCATGGTCCACCTCTTCGGCGGGGACTTCGTCGCCGCCGACGACTCGCTGCGCCGGGCGCTCGACCTGTTCGAGCAGGTCGGCGACCAGCGCGGCATGGCCTGGGCCCTGCAGAACCTGTCGTGGTCGGCCTACATCGCCGGCCGGGTCGACGAGGCCGAGCAGCGCGTCACCGCCGCCATGGCCACCTTCGAGGAGCTGGGCGATCCCGGTGGGCTCACCTGGTCGCGGGGCCTGCTCGCCTGGGTGCGCTTCCACCAGGGCCGCAACGACGAGGCCCTCGAGCTCGCCACGGCCGTGGGCGACGACGCCCGCCAGCGGGGCGAGCGCTGGGGTGAGGCGATGATGCGGGTGCTGTCGGCGTCGATCTCGCTGTGGTGCGGCCGCACCGACGACGCCGTGGAGTCGGCCCGCGAGGCCGTCGCCCTCTTCGAGGAGATCGACGACCAGATCGGCGAGCTGCAGGCGCGCTGCGGCCTGGGCCGTGCGCTGCTCATGTCCGGCCAGGTCGAGGCCGGCATCGCCGAGCTCCAGGACGCGCTGGCCGACGGGCAGGGCCCCCACGGCGACGAGCAGGCCTGGATGGCCCGGGTGTCGATGCTGATGTCGTCGGTGCAGCTCGGCGACGTCGACCTCGGCGCGGTCGCGCTGGCCGACAGCGAGGGGTTCGGTGAGCAGGACTCCGTCGGCTTCGGCGACCGGGTCGGTGCCCTCGCCATCCACCACCTGCAGCAGGGGCAGGTCGACGAGGCCGAGGTCGTTCTCCAGGACGGGATCGAACCCCGCGGCTACGTGCAGTGCGCTCGCGCCCTGGTGTTCGCCGTGCGGCGCGACGTCGACGCCGCCCTGTGCGCCGCCGACGAGATCGCCGTGGTGCCCCACACCTACCTCGACCGGGCCTACGCCGAGATCGGACGAGCCGTCGCGCTGGCCGGCGCCGACCGGGCCGGGGAGGCCCGCACCGTGCTCGCCGCCACCATCGCCGAGCTCGACGACACGGGCGACCGCGTCGCCCAGGCCGTCGTCCGCCTCGTCGACGCCACCGTCGCCGAGCAGGCCGGACGGCTCGACGCCACCACCGCCCGCGCCGTCGCCGAGGCCCGCCTGAGCGACCTCGGCATCTCCGCCGGCGGCTGGCGGCACCTGCTCCAGGACGCGCTCGGGCTGGTCTCCGCGGCGTAGCGGTCCCTGTGACCGAGGTCATGTGGTCCATCTAGCAGTTGCTAGATACAGTTAGCAGGACCGATCGACACCTGACATCCCCACAGGAGCACCACCGATGAGCACCATCATGACCACCGTGACCGGCTACGAGGACAAGGCCCTCGAGCTGATCGTCAAGGTCCAGGACGAGGTCCTCGGCTACGTCAAGCAGGCCGTGGAGCTCATCGACGAGCGCCTCCCCGAGGTCAACCTCCCCGAGGTCGCCCTGCTCGAGCAGGTCCCGACCCTCGAGGAGCTCGTGAACACGCAGTTCGCGTTCTCCAAGAAGCTCCTCACCTCGCAGGAGAAGTTCGCGAAGAACGTCGTCAAGGCCGTCAAGCCCCTGACCCGCGACGCCAAGACCAAGGTCAAGGCCGCCCCCAAGGCCGCCTGAGCCACCCGGCTCGCGATCTGCACGCCACGAAGGCGGCGCTCCGGCGCCGCCTTCGGCGCGTCCGGGCTCAGGTGTCGGCAGCCGTGTTCTGGGCGAGGTAGCTGCGGTAGACGGCGAGGATCGCCGACTTCTGGTCCTCGGAGATCCGGGGGTCGGCCCGGATCGCGTCCTCGACGCTCGGGCCGGGGGACTCGTCGGCGGCGGCGTCGAGCAGACCCGCCTGCACGAGCAGCGACTCAGCCGACACGTTCAGCGCCGCGGCGATGGCCTTGAGCACCCGCACCGACGGGGTGTGCAGGCCGCGCTCGATCTGGCTCAGGTAGGGGTTGGACACGTTGGCCCGGTCGGCGAGGTCGCGCAGCGAGTACTGGGCCTGCTTGCGGCGCTCGCGGATGAAGCCGCCGAGCGACTCCAGCTGCTTGCGGGCGGCGTCGTCGAGGTCCATCGGGCACCGATGCTACCGGCGCGCTTGAAGGATCCAGCGCGGGGTGCGGCGGTCGGTCCGCCCGTCAGCGGCGCTTCGTGCGAGCGGTGGGGACGGCGGCCATGGGGTCTTCGGGCCAGGGGTGCTTCGGGTACCGACCCCGCATGTCGGCCCGCACCTCGGCGTAGGCACCACGCCAGAAGCTGGGCAGGTCCTGGGTGACCTGGAGCGGCCGCCCGGCGGGGGACAGGAGGTGCAGCACGACCGCCACGCGCCCGCCACCGACCGTCGGGGTCTCCGTGGCGCCGAACAGCTCCTGCAGCTTCACGGCGAGGACGGGCGGGTCGACCGCGTAGTCGACCCGGTGGCGGTGCCCACTCGGCACGGTGAGCCGCTCGGGGGCGAGGTCGTCGACCGCGGCCCGGTCGCGCCAGTCCAGCCCCGCGAGCAGCACCTCGGTCACGTCGAGGCGTCGCAGGTCGCGCCGGCGCCGCATGCCCACGAGGAGCGGGCCGACGCGCTCCGCGGCGCCGGCGGCCAGGGCGTCGTCGCCGACGTCGGGCCACCGCGCCGGTTCGAGGCGGTGCAGGAAGCCGAGCCGGGCCTGCAGGCGACGGGCATCGTCGTCCCAGGGCAGGATGCCGACTCCCTCGTGGGCGATCCCGTCGAGCAGCGCCCGCAGCAGGAGCTCCGGCGGTGCGTCGTCCGCCGGCCGCTCCACGAGCGTGATGGCGCCGAGGCGCTCGACGCTGCGGGCCACGACGTCGCCTGCACGCGCATCCCACCCGACCTCGTCGGTGGTGGTGATGGCATCGGCGGCCACCGCCCGGACGTCGTCCTCGTCCAGCGCCGCGGCCTCGTACACCCGAGCGCGGGTCGCCTGCCCGTCCAGCTCGGCGACCACCACCCAGGCGGATGCCGCCAGCGGGTCGGTGGGGTCGAGGAACGCGCCCCGGCCGTTGGCCAGCAGCAGCTCGCCGCGGCCGGAGCCGTCGGGACGGGCCGGCCGGGACCGCCCGATCCGGTCGGGGTAGCCGAGCGCGAGCAGCAGGCCGACGGCATCCTCCTCGCCCGTGCCGGCGGTGTCCCCGGGTCGACCGGCGGCGCCGACCGCTGCTCGCCATCGCCGCGCGTCGTTGCGTGCCCGCTCGACCGCGCCCCGATCGCGGTTGCCCGGGTGGCGCAGGGCACGGAGCCGATCGGCGACGTCGGTGCTGCCGCGGCGGGAGAGGCCGTGCTCGTGGAGGACGGCGGCGAGGTCGGCGGCGAGGGCGGGATGGCCGAGCTCCGCGCCGCGCAGCAGCAGGTGGGCGAGCCGTGGGTGGAGCGGCTGCTCGGCCATCGACCGGCCGTGCGCGGTGATCGTGCCGGTGGCGTCGAGGGCGCCGAGGCGGTGCAGCAGGTCCCGGGCTGCGGCGAGGTGGGCGGCGGGCGGCGGCGTGAGCCAGGCCAGCTCGTGCTCGGAGGTGCCCCAGGCGGCGAGCTCGAGGGCGAGTGACGTGAGGTCGGCGACCTCGATCTCCGGCTCGGGGTGCGATCGGCGCGTGGCGTCCTCGGCGCGGCTCCACAGCCGGTAGGCGGTGCCGGGTGCGAGGCGGCCGGCCCGCCCCGCTCGCTGCTCGGCTTCGGCGGCGGTGACGGGGAGCGTGACGAGCCGGCTCATCCCGCTGCCGGCGTCGAGCCGGGGCGTGCGCCGCAGCCCGGCATCGACCACCACGGTGACGCCCTCGATGGTGAGGCTGGTCTCGGCGATGGCGGTCGACAGCACGACCTTCCGGGTCCCGGCCGGCGAGGGGGCGATGGCAGCGTCCTGCGCGGCCGGCGGCATCGAGCCGTGCAGCGGTCGGACGTGCACGCCGGGCCCGAGGTCGCCGAGGGCCCGCTCGGCGCGACGGATCTCGGCCGCGCCCGGGAGGAACACCAGCACGTCGCCGTCGTGGGCGGCGAGCGCGCGCCGGACCGTGGGCGGGACGGCGGCCTCGGCGGCGCGTCGCCTGTCCGCGCCCGGCATCGGGTCGACGTGGACGACCTCGACCCGGAACGCCCGGCCCTCGGAGCGCACGACGGGCGCATCGAGGAGCGCGGCCACCGGGTCGATGTCGAGGGTGGCGGACATGACGAGGATGCGCAGGTCGGGGCGGAGCGCGTCGGCGACCTCGAGCGTGAGGGCGAGGCCGAGGTCGGCGTCGAGGCTGCGCTCGTGGAACTCGTCGAAGACGACCGCGGACACCCCGGCGAGCTCGGGGTCGCGCTGCAGGCGTCGGGTGAGGACGCCCTCGGTGATGACCTCGATGCGGGTGCGGGGCGAGACCTTGGTGTCCTGGCGCATGCGCCACCCGACCCGCTCGCCCGGCTGCTCACCCAGCAGCTGTGCCAGCCGGCGGGCCGCGTTGCGGACCGCGAGGCGGCGGGGCTCGAGCACCAGCACGGTCCCGTCGCACCACGGCTCCTGCAGCAGGGCGAGGGGCACGATCGTGGTCTTGCCGGCCCCGGGTGGGGCGTGGAGCACGGCGCGACGGCGATCCGCCAGGGCGGCGCGCAGCGGCTCGATCGCCTCGGCGATCGGCAGGTCGCCGACCGGGAGGCGATCGGGACCCTCCACGTCAGCGCCGGGCGTGCGCGTCGAGCACGTGGCTGACGGCGGCGCTGATGCGCCGAGCCATCGGGAGGTGCAGGAACTCGTTCGGTCCGTGGGCGTTGGATCCGGGACCGAGGACGCCGGTGATCAGGAACTGGGCGTCGGGGAACCGAGCCCCCAGCATCCCCATGAACGGGATGGTGCCGCCCTCGCCCATCGCCGCCGACGGCTGTCCCCAGTGCGCCACCGATGCCTCGTCGACGGCGGCCTGGAGCCAGCTGGCGGTCGGTGGTGCGTTCCACCCGGCTTCGGCCCCGCGGACGGTGACGGTGACGGTCGCGCCGTTCGGCGGGTCGGCGGTGAGCACCCGCTGCAGGGCGGCCGACGCCGCTGCGGGATCGGCGGTCGGCGGCAGCCGGCACGAGAGCGTCGCCTCGGTGAACGGGCGCAGGACGTTGCCGGCGCGGTCGGGCGGAGGGAAGCCGTCCAGGGCGATGGTGGCGACCGAGGGCTCCCACGTGCGGGCGCGGAGCAGCGAGACGGGGTCGACGTGGTCGGACCTCGTGCTGCCCGCCCAGGGGAACGCCATGCCGTCCACGATCTGGGCGGCGGTGGCGGCCAGCTGGCCCTGTCGCTCGTCGGGCACGTCGACCCACAGCTCGTCGACCAGGACGCGCCCGGTGTCGGGGTCCTCGATTCGGTCGAGCAGGCGGCGCAGGAGCCGGAACGACGACGGGACGACGCCGCCGGCCGAGCCGGAGTGCACGCCCTCCTCCAGCACCTCGACCCGGACGGTGGCCATCAGCAGCCCGCGCAGCGAGGTGGTGACCCACAGCCGCTCGTAGTCGGCGGCACCCGAGTCGAGGCCGACCACCAGCGACACCTGCCCCAGCCGGTCGCCGAGCGCGTCGAGGTGGGCGGGGAGGTCGGGGCTGCCGGACTCCTCGCTGGCCTCGATGAGCACGAGCAGCCGGGCGTGGCGTCCACCGGCGTCGCGCAGCGCCTCGATCGCCGAGAAGGCGGCGAACACGGCGTACCCGTCGTCGGCACCGCCACGGCCGTAGAGCAGGTCGCCCTCCAGCACCGGCTGCCAGGGGTCGAGGCCGTCGCGCCAGCCGGTCATCTCCGGCTGCTTGTCGAGGTGGCCGTAGAGCAGCACCGTGTCGTCGGCGAGGCCGGGATCGGTGGCCGGGATCTCGCAGAGCACGACGGGCGTGCGCCCCTCGACCTCGAGCACGTCCACGCGCATGCCCTCCACCGGTCGGGAGGCGCACCAGCGGTGCACCAGCTCGGTCGCCGCCGCCATGTGCCCGTTCGCCACCCAGTCCGGGTCGAAGGCCGGCGAGACGTTGGGGATGCGCACGTACTCCTGCAGCGGCCGCAGCACGTCGCGGTCCCAGCAGCCGTCGACGGAGGTCCGGATCAGCGCTGCGTCGAGGGCCACGTCCCTTTGCTAGCAGGATGGGCTCGTGCTCCTCGACGCGATCGACCACGTGCAGCTGGCCATGCCCCCTGGTGGCGAGGAGCTGGCCACCTGGTTCTACGAGGGCGTGCTCGGCGTGCCGCGCGTGCCCAAGCCGCCACACCTGGCCGTGCGGGGCGGGTGCTGGTTCGAGCGCGGGGCCCTGCGCATCCACCTCGGCGTGCAGGACGACTTCGTACCGGCGACCAAGGCCCATCCCGCCTTCACGGTGGTCGACCTCGACCGGCTGGAGGCCACGATCACGACCCACGGCCTCCCGGTGCGGCGGGTCGACGACCCCCTCGAGCCCGATGTCCTGTACGTGGACGACCCGTTCGGCAACCGGATCGAGCTGCGGCCGACCAGGGGCACCGGGGACAGGACCGCCTACGCCGACGTCGTCGAGGAGGTCGCCCGGACGGTCGTCGGCGACCGCCTCGCCGACGAGCTGGCCTTCGTGCACGAGCTCGACCGCCTGAAGACCGTCGAGCGCCAGTCCTTCGTGCTCGAGGCCGTCCGGCGCGAGAACACCGCGGAGCACAGCTGGCACGTGGCCCTCATGGCCGCGGTGCTCGGCGAGCACCTCGACGCCGACGTCGACCTGACGCGGGTGGTGCTCCTGCTGCTGGTGCACGACGTCGTCGAGATCGACGCCGGCGACACCGGCATCTACGACGACGCGGCCGCCGACTCGAAGGCGGACCGGGAGCAGGCTGCAGCCGATCGCCTGTACGGCCTGCTCCCCGCCGACGTCGGCACCCGCCTGCGCGACGCCTGGGTCGAGTACGAGGCCGGCACGACGCCCGAGGCCCGGGCCGCCCACGTCTTCGACCGCCTCGCCCCCTTCCTCCTGAACCTGGGCGCGGGCGGCGTCGCCTGGCGCCGTTGGGGCGTCGACGCCGCACGGGTCCGCACGGTGCTCGCCCCCATCGCCGCCGGCGCACCTGCGCTCGGCCGCTTCGTCGACGCCGCGCTCGACCGGGCGGTGGCGGACGGGCTGCTGCCTGCTGGTGGCTCCGGCCTGATCATGCCCTGACCCGCCTCCCCGAACTGGCAGCGCTCCCGTCGCAGCGCCCTCCGCGAACCGGTCGACGGGTGTCCGTACCCTCGCGCCCATGCGCCGCCCGGCCAACCGATCGATGCAGCCGATCGACCTCGATCCGCGCCGACCCCGGTACCCGGTCGTCGGCGCCGTCCACGGCACGGCCATCACGCACCTGCCCACGGGCACGGTCGGGGTCGTGGAGCGGTTCCTGAACTCCCAGCTCCAGATCAAGGACCGCGCCGGGCGCATGCACACGTTCACCGTGGTGCCGGGGGAGTTCGCCATCGGCGGCGTCGCCTGCCACCCCGTGTTCGGGACGACCACGCGCGAACCCGAACGACGCATCTCGGCGTCCGGCTCCATCGCCGTCCGCCACGAGGCACGCGTGGCGCGGGCCAGTCGCATCGTGGTCGAGGGCGTCCACGACGCGGAGCTGCTCGAGAAGATCTGGGGCGACGACCTGCGCCACGAGGGCATCGTCGTGGAGCGGCTCGACGGGATGGACGACCTGGCGGCCGTCGTCCGGGAGTTCCGCCCGGGTCCGACCCGCCGCCTCGGGGTGCTGCTCGACCACCTCGTGCCCGGCTCCAAGGAGTCACGCGTCGCGGCGACGGTGGAGCACCCGCACGTCCTCGTCACCGGCACGCCGTACGTCGACGTGTGGGAGGCGGTGCGTCCGCGGGTGGCCGGCATCGACGCCTGGCCCGACGTGCCCATGGGGGAGTCGTGGAAGGAGGGGGTCCTGGCCCGCATCGGCCGCGCCGGGCAGCACCCGGGCGAGTTCTGGCGCGAGCTCCTGGCCAGCGTCACCACGTACGCCGACCTCTTCCCGCCCCTCGTCGGCGCGGTCGAGCAGCTCATCGACTTCGTCACCGAGATCGACGAGGGTGGGGCCTGATGCGCCCGCTCCTGTACTCCATCAACGTCACGCTGGACGGCTGCGTCGACCACCGCGTGGGGCTGCCCGACGAGGAGCTGCACCACCACCACGCCGCCAACCTGGCGCGTGCCGACGCCCTCCTGTTCGGACGGGTCACGTACCAGATGATGGAGGACGCCTGGCGCCGGTCGGACTCGGGTGCGTGGCCGGACTGGATGGCGCCGTGGATGGTCCCGTTCGCCGAATCGATCGATTCGGCGCGGAAGTACGTCGTGTCGAGCACGCTCGAGCGCGTCGACTGGAACGCCGAGCTCGTGCAGGGCGATCTGCGCACCGCTGTCGAGCAGCTGAAGCAGGAACCGGGCGAGGGCCTCCACGTGGGCGGGGTGACGCTGCCGCTGGCGCTGGCCGACCTGGGGCTCATCGACGAGTACGAGTTCGTCGTGCACCCGGTCGTGGCCGGCCACGGGCCGGCGTTGCTCGGCGGCCTGCGGGAGCGCCTCGTGCTCGAGCTGGTGGGGCGCAAGGAGTTCGCCGGGGGAGCGGTCGCGCTGCGGTACCGGTCCGGCGCCGCCTCGACCTGAGGCGACGTCGTCATCGGGCGGGCCGTCGGGCAGGATCTCGGGATGTCGCTCGAGCTCGTCCTCGTCGATCCCGAGGACGCCGGCGCGCTGGCGGCTCTGAAGGCCGAGACGTTCGTCGAGACCTTCGCCGCCGACAACGACCCCGAGCACGTGCAGGTCCACCTGGACCGCGAGCTCACCGCCCAGGCGGTCCGTTCCAGCCTGGAGCGGGACGACACGACGACGTGGTGGCTGCTCGACGACGGCGACCCGGTCGGCTACCTCAAGGTCAACCGGGGCGGAGCCCAGACCGAGCCGGGGTTCGACGACGGCCTCGAGGTCGAGCAGGTGTACGTCCTGGCGTCCCACCACGGCCGGGGCCTCGGCGGTCGCCTCCTCGAGCACGCCGTGCAGACCGCCCGTTCCGAGGGCTTCGCCTACATCTGGCTGGGCGTGTGGGAGCGCAACCACCGGGCCCTCGCCGTCTACGAGCACCTGGGCTACGTGCCGATCGGCGACCACACGTTCCTGTTCGGCGACGAGGAGCAGCGCGACCTGCTCATGCGCCTCGACGTGTGAACCTCGCGCGGTCCGGGCGTCGGCGGAAGATCCGCTGTCCGGCCCGTGTTGCACCGCGCGTCCCCGAACCGAACAGGCCCCCCGTGTCCCGATCCGAGCTCTTCCGCTTCCCCGACCCCGTCAACGAGGTGTCCGCCCGCCTGGTCGCCGCCGGCGTCGTGGCGATGTCCGTCGCTGCCATCGCCCTCGACCTGCGCTGGCTCGTGCCGCTGATCGCCTACGGCTTCGTGGCACGCGTGCTCGCCGGACCGACCCTGAGCCCCCTCGGCCAGCTGGTCACCCGCGTCGTGACGCCGGCGCTCGACCGTCCCGCCAAGCTGGTGCCCGGCCCGCCGAAGCGGTTCGCCCAGGGCATCGGCGTGGCCTTCTCCGCCACCGCGCTGGTGCTGCTCGTCGCCGGGTATTGGGGCGCAGCGCAGGTGGTCCTCGGGATGCTGGCGTCCGCCGCCTTCCTCGAGGCCGCACTCGGGCTCTGCCTCGGGTGCAAGGCCTTCGCCCTGCTGATGCGCGCCGGTGTGATCCCCGAGGACGTCTGCGAGCGGTGCAACGACATCTGGGCGACCAACGCCTGAGGGAATGGTTGCACGCGCAACGATGTTGTGCGTGGTGAACCCTCGGGAACGGAGATCACCATGCAGCACATCGAGCTCGGCATCGACACCTTCGGCGACGTCACCGTCGACGCGGACGGCGGGGCGGTGCCCCAACCGCAGGTCATCCGCCACGTGGTCGAGGAGGCCGTGCTGGCCGAGCAGGTCGGCCTCGACTTCTTCGGCCTCGGCGAGCACCACCGCGAGGACTTCGCCGTCTCCGCCCCCGACGTCGTGCTGGCCACCATCGCCGGTCGCACCGAGCGGATCCGGCTCGGCTCCGCCGTGACCGTCCTGAGCTCGGACGACCCGGTCCGGGTGTACCAGCGCTTCGCCACGCTCGACGCGCTGTCCGGAGGGCGGGCCGAGGTGATCCTCGGGCGGGGCTCGTTCACCGAGTCGTTCCCCCTCTTCGGCCACGAGCTCCGTGACTACGAGGTCCTCTTCGAGGAGAAGCTCGACCTGTTCACCCGGCTGCTCGGCGAGGAGCCCGTCACGTGGTCCGGCACGACGCGCGCTGCGCTGTCGGACCAGCGGGTCTTCCCCACCACCGAGTCCGGCCTGCGGACCTGGGTCGGTGTCGGCGGGAGCCCGGAGTCCGTGCTGCGCACCGCCCGCCACGGCCTGCCCCTGATGCTCGCCATCATCGGTGGCGACCCGCTGCGCTTCGCCCCCTTCGCCGACCTGTACCGCCGCACGCTCGACGACCTCGACCAGCCGCAGCTGCCGATCGGCATCCACAGCCCCGGCCACGTCGCCGAGACCGACGAGCAGGCCCGTGACGAGCTGTGGCCCCACTACCGCGAGATGCACGCCCGCATCGGGCGGGAGCGTGGTTGGCCGCCGATGACGCGGGCGCAGTTCGACCTCGCTGCTGGGCCCGAGGGCGCGCTCGCTGCCGGTTCGCCCCGGACGGTGGCCGACAAGATCGTGCGGGCCGTCACCGGCCTCGGCGCCTCGCGCTACGACCTCAAGTACAGCGCCGGCACGCTGCCGCACGAGGCCATGCTGCGCAGCATCGAGCTCTACGGCACCGAGGTGGCGCCGATGGTGCGCGAGCGCCTCGCCACCGCCCGGGCGGCGTGATCAGAGGTCCAGGAGCGCGTTCTCCAGCACCTCGGTGAGCGCCGGGTGGACCCACATCTGCTCGCGGGCCATCTCGTCGACGGTCTGCCCGAATCGCATGCCCTGGATGAGCACCTGGATGAGCGTCGAGGCCTGGGGCCCGATGATGTGGGCGCCCAGGAGCCGACGCGTCTGGGCATGGGCGACGAGCTTCACGAACGACGTGGTGTCCTCCATGGCCCAGCCGTACGCCGTCGAGCCGTACTCCTTGATCGCGGTCACGAAGGGCACGCCGTCGGTGGCCGCTTCGAGCTCGGTCAGCCCGACGGCGGCGACCTGGGGGTTGCCGAACACGGCGTGGGGGATGATCGAGTAGTCCATCCGCCACGGGTCGTCGGGGTGGGCCAGGTTGTGGAAGGCGATGCGGGCCTCGGCGTTGGCGACGTGCTTGAGCTGGTAGCGGTTGGTGATGTCGCCGAGCGCGTAGATCCCCTCGGCGTCGGTCTGCAGGTCCTCGTGCACGATCACCCGTCCAGCCGGGTCGACCTGCACGCCGGTGGCCTCCACGCCGAGCTGGTCGCTGTTCGGCACCCGGCCCGTCGCCACGAGGATCTCGTCGACCTCGAGCCTCGACTCCTCGCCGCCGTGCAGCAGGTGCACGGTGATCGAGCCGGAGCCGTTCCGCTCGACCGCGGTGACGGCCGTGTCGAGGTGCAGGTCGAACCGGGCGGCGGCCAGCTCGGTGTAGCGCTGTGAGATGTCGGCGTCCTCGGAACGCAGGAGGCCGCCGCTGCGGTTGATGATCGACACGCGCGTGCCGAAGGCGTCGAACACGTGCCCGAGCTCCGTGGCGATGTAGCCGCCGCCGAGCACCGCCATCCGGCCGGGGAGCTCGGGGAGCCGCATGACCGTGTCGGAGGTGTGGTAGCCGACGTCGTCGAGGCCGGGGACGTCGGGGATGTAGGCCCGGGCGCCGGCGGCGAGCAGGAACTTCTCCCCCCGGATCTGCTCGCCGTCGACCTCGAGCACCTTGTGGTCGACGAACGTGCCGCTGCCCCGGAACACCGTGATGTTCTCGCAGTCCTCGCTCCGGTAGCGCTCGCCGCCTGCGGCGATCGGGTCGATGCGCCCGAACACCCGCTGCACGATGGCGGGCCAGTCCACGGACTCGATCGACGCGGTCACCCCGTAGCGCTCGGACTCCCGCACGTGCATCGCCACGTCGGCGGCGTAGATGAACATCTTCGACGGGATGCACCCGACGTTGAGGCACGTGCCACCGAAGACGCCGCGCTCCACCAGGGCGATGCGGGCGCCGTCGAGCTCGGCCGGGATGGCGTTGCCCGAGCCGCTGCCGACGATGACGAGGTCGAAGTCCTGCACGGGTCGGAGCCTGCCATGGGCGTGCGGACCGGACGGCGCGAGGCGGCCCTAGCCTCCGCCCATGGACCGCCACGCCGACATCCACTTCCACTTCGACCCGGTGTGCCCGTTCGCCTGGCTGACCTCGAAGTGGGTCCGCAGCGTGGCCCGCCAGCGCAGCTACGACGTCGACTGGCGGTTCATCTCCCTGCGCCTGATCAACGAGCACGTCGACTACGACGCCCACTTCCCGCCCGGGTACGAGCACGGGCACACCGCCGGCCTGCGCATGCTCCGGGTCTGCGCAGCGGCGCGGGAGCGCCACGGCCGTGCGGCCGTCGGCGACCTCTACGCCGCGCTCGGTGCCAGCGTCTTCGACGTCGACCCACCGGCCGATCGGGCGGCGCACCAGGCGTCTCTGGGCACGCGGGCCGCGGTGGCGCCGCTGCTGGCAACGATCGGCCTCGATGCCGACCTGGTCGATGCGCTGGACGACGAGGCGTGGGACGACGTCGTCCGCCGCGACACCGAGGAGGCGCTGGCCCGCACCGGGCGCGACGTCGGCACGCCGATCATCGCCTACGCCCCGCCGGACGGACCCGCCTTCTTCGGTCCGGTGATCAGTCGCGTGCCCGACGACGCGGACGCACTCCGCCTGTGGGATGCCGTCCTCGAGCTGACGTCGTTCCCGGGCTTCGCCGAGCTGAAGCGGAGCCTCCGGGAGCGCCCCGCCCTCCGGGTCAGCGGCGGAGCACCCGCCGAGCGTCCCGTGGAGGAGGACTGGTACCAGGGGAGCCGGCGGCTGCCGGAGTAGGTCGGCGGGCGGCCAGCGCGCCCTCGATGCGCTGCTGCAGCGGCTGGGCGACCCGCCACACGGCCACGCCGACGACGAGCGCAAGGGCGAGGCCCGCGACCGGTGACCGGTCGCTGAGCAGGGGGTGGACCTGCACGTGGGTCAGGTACACGTAGAGCGAGGCGCTGGCCAGCGGGGCGACGAGACGGGGCAGCACCCGCGGCACGGGAACGGACGGGACCCACACGAGCGCCAGGAGGCCGACGAGCAGCACGGTCTCCCGGAGGCCGTCCTGGAAGAAGCCAGGGACGGCGACCGCTGCCGCCGCGCTGACGATGGCGCGCTGCCACGGCGACCGGGCCCGGGCGGCCATCCAGCCGAGGACGAAGATCCAGGCGATCTCGTGCGGGCGGAAGAAGGGGCGGTGGTGCTGTCCGAGCTCCACGAGGTCGAACCGCACGGCCAGGGCCGGCACGAGGAGCAGCGCCGGCAGCAGGAAGGGGCGGCCGCGCTCGAAGCGGGCGACCAGGGGCACGCGCATCGCCACCGCCACGACGACCAGCACCTGCACCAGGACCTCGACGAACCAGTACGCCCAGCGACCCCGACCGCCCGCCCACCCGTGGAGCAGGAGCGAGTGCGCCAGGTCGAAGTCCTCGGTGAGCGCCGCGACCCCGCCGATCCAGAGCATCGAGGGGACGGCGACGCGGGCGACGCTGCGCCCCCAGGTCCCGGACGACAGCTGGAACCGGGCCATGTTGAACCCGGCTGCGGCGAACAGGACGTGGGCCCCACCGCCGATCAGGAAGGCGCCGGCGTGGTTCCCGACGACGAGCACGATGGCGATGGCGCGGAGCAGTGCGCCGGTCTCGAGCCGGGCGACGCGGGGCCGGCGCGCCCGCGCGTGCTGGTCGAGCGTCCCGATCGGCTGGAGGTGCCAGTCGGCCGGGAGGTGGCCGAGCCGCTCCTCGAGTGCGATGGACGCCTCGACGTAGG
>JAKFET010000003.1:0-4208 GCA_036675575.1 Acidimicrobiaceae bacterium | reverse complement strand
GCCGCCCGCCGGCGGATGCAGCACCGCTGGAAGTTCGTGCTGATCGACGAGTTCCAGGACACCGACCCGGTGCAGTGGCAGGTCTTCCGGCGCGCCTTCTCCGAGACCACGACGATGGTCCTGATCGGCGACCCCAAGCAGGCCATCTATGCCTTCCGCGGTGGCGACATCGTCACCTACCTCCAGGCCTCTGACACCGCCTCGACGACCCAGACGCTCGGCGTCAACTGGCGCTCGGACCAGCCGCTGCTCTCCGCACTGCAGGCCGTCCTCGAGGGTGCCCGGCTCGGGGACGAGCGGATCGTGGTCCACCCCGTCGAGGCCCACTTCGAGAAGTCGCGGCTGGTGGGTGCGGGCGCGCCGTTCCGGCTCCGACTCGTACGCCGTGCCGACCTCGGGAAGGGCCCGCGCTCCAAGCCCGGGGTCGCGGTGTGGCGCAACCACGTCATCACCGACACGGCCCACGACATCAAGCGGCTCATCGAGGCGAGGCCCACCTTCGACGGTCGCGACCTGGTCCCGGGCGACATCGCCGTGCTCGCTGCCCGCCGCAACGAGCTCGACGCGATCCAGCTCGCCCTCGCCGAGGTCGGGGTGCCGTCGGTCGTCAACGCCGGCGGCTCGGTCTTCCACACGCCCGCGGCCGGCGAGTGGCTGACCTTGCTCGAGGCGCTCGAGCAGCCCCACCGCAGTGACCGGGTCCGCGCCTGCGCCCTGACCTCCTTCTTCGGCTACACCGCCGTTTCCCTCGACGCGGGTGGCGACAAGCTCACCGACACCCTGGCCGGCCGGGTCCGCACCCTGGCCGACGTGTTCACCCGACGTGGCGTCGCGGCGGTGCTGGAGGCGACGGTCGTCGAGGGGCTGACCGCACGGGTGCTCGCCCGGACGGGTGGTGAGCGCACCCTGACCGACCTGCGCCACATCGGTGAGTCCCTGCTCCGGGTCAGCACCGAGGAGCGGATGGGCCTCGTCGGGCTGCTGGGCTGGCTGCGCCAACAGGTCGCCGACGACAAGCTCGAGGTCGCGTCCGAACGCACCAGGAGGCTCGACTCCGACGCCGCCGCCGTACAGCTCGTGACGATCCACGGCAGCAAGGGCCTGCAGTACCCCGTCGTCTACCTCCCGACGCTGTGGAACCGCTACACCGGCCGCGACCCGGCGATCCCGCTCTTCCACGACGACCAGGGGCGACGCTGCCGCGATGTCGGTGGTCGGAGCGCGTTCCACCGGCAGGCGGTCGGCCGCTACTGGGCCGAGGACGCGGGTGAGTCACTGCGCCTGCTCTATGTCGCCATGACGCGGGCCCAGTCGCAGGTCGTCGCGTGGTACGCCCCGGCCGAGCGCAACACCCCCGACTCCCCGCTCCACCGGATGCTCTTCGGGCGCCGTCCCGGGATGGCGCCGGTGCCCGACACGTGGGGTGTGGTCGACGAGGACCGGACGATGACGATCATGCAGGCGTGGCAGTCCGCCGGCGGCCCCAGCGTCGAGGTCGCCGAGCTGCAGCCGCCCGACCCCACGCCGCTCACCCGTTCCTCCGACCCGCTCACAGTGCGGCCGTTCTCCCGCGAGGTCGACACCACCTGGCGCCGCACGTCGTACTCCTCCCTCTCCGCGGCCAGCGCCGCCCACGCGGCCGCAGCCCACGGACTGTCCGAGCCGGAGGTCCGTCCGGAGGAGGACGAGGGCGTCCTCCTGCTGGACGGACCGGGCGACGTGGTCGCCGCGTCCGTCACCTCCCCCATGGCCGACCTGCCGGTGGGGGCGACCTTCGGATCACTGGTCCACGCGGTCCTCGAGCACGCCGATCCGGCCGCCGACGACTTCCGGGCCGAGCTGCTGGGCCACATCTCCGAGCAGCTCGTCTGGTGGCCGGTCGACCTCGACCCCGAGGCGCTCGCCGATGCGCTCGTCGCGGTGTGCGACAGCCCGCTGGGTCCGCTGGCCGCCGACCGGACGCTGCTCTCGATGGGCCTACCGGATCGGCTGCGCGAGCTCGACTTCGAGGTGCCCCTGGCCGGCGGAGACCACGCCGCCTACGCCGTCGACGACGTCCGCCTCGGCGACCTGGCCCCGCTGCTGCGCCGCCACCTCCCCGAGGGCGACGCGGTGCGCATCTACGCCGACGCGCTCGACCGCGATCCCGACCTGGCCGCGCAGTCGCTGCTGGGCTACCTCACCGGGTCGATCGACGTGGTCCTGCGCCTCGATGTCGACGGCCAGGAGCGCTTCCTCACCGTCGACTACAAGACCAACTGGCTCGGCACCTACGACACTCCGCTCACCGCCCACGACTACCGCCCCGAGATGCTCGACGAGGCGATGGGCCACTCCGACTACCCCCTCCAGGCGCTGCTCTACACCGTCGTCCTCCACCGGTTCCTGCGCTGGCGGCTACCCGGCTACGACCCGGCCGTCCACCTCGGCGGGGTCCTCTACCTCTACCTCCGCGGCATGTGCGGCCCCGACACGCCACGGGTCGACGGCCTGCCGTGCGGGGTGTTCTCCTGGCGACCGCCCGTGTCCCTGGTCGAGGAGCTGTCCGACCTGCTCGACGGCCGGGTGGTGACGTCATGAGCGAGGTCTTCGAGCCCGTCGACGCCCACGACCGCGACCTCGCGCTGGGTGCTGTCGGCATGCTGGCGGTCTTCAACCTGGCGGGGGTGCTGACCGCGGCCGACGTCCACGTCGCGACCAACCTCGGTCGGCTGGGACGCGAGGCCGACGACAGCGTCCTGCTGGCGATCGCGCTCGCGGTCCGCGCCGTACGCCACGGGTCGGTGTGTCTCGAGCTCGCCACGGTCGCCGAGTCGTTGGCCGACGTCGACCTCCCGTGGCCGGACCCGGCCGAGTGGGCCGCGGCCGTCGCGAGGAGTCCGCTGCTCGGCGCCGGGGTCATCCACTGGGAGCACGGCCTGCTCCATCTCGATCGCTACCACGAGCAGGAGACGCAGGTGCTCGACGACCTGCGCTCGCGTCAGCGCCGGGCCGACGACGTCGACGCCGACCTGCTCGAGCGATCCCTGGCCCGGACCTTCCCGGACGACTCCTCCGCCGAGCAGCGCGAGGCCTGTCGCCGGGCCGCCGCCCAGGCCACGACCGTGATCACCGGCGGGCCGGGCACCGGCAAGACGACTGCCGTGGCCGGACTCCTGGTCGCCCTGTTCGAGCAGGCCGAGTCGCGTGGCGAGGTCCTCCGGATCGCGCTCGCAGCGCCGACCGGCAAGGCCGCGGCGCGGCTCGAGCAGTCCGTCCGCGACTCGGCCACGAGGTTCTCCCCGGAGGACCAGCAACGACTGGCCGGGGTCACGGCGATGACCCTCCACCGGTTGCTGCGGCAGCACCCCGGCAACAGCACGCGTTTCCGCCACCACCGCGGCAACCGGCTGCCCCACGACCTCGTGGTCGTCGACGAGGCCTCGATGGTGTCGTTGACGATGATGGCGCGCGTCCTCGAAGCCGTGCGCCCCGAGGCGCGACTGGTCCTGGTCGGCGACCCCGACCAGCTGAGCTCCGTCGACGCGGGCGCCGTGCTCACCGACCTGGTGCGTGGCTACGCCCACCGAGCCGACAATCCGGTCGCGGCCCTCACGACCACGTTCCGCTACGGCGAGGACATCCGCTCACTGGCCGAGGCCCTGAGACTGGGTGACGCCGACGAGGCGATCGCCGTCCTGGGCGCCGGCCACGCCGCCGTCGAGTGGGTCGTCGAGTCCGATCCGGCCGCGGCGATCCGCGCGACCGTGCTCCCCCACGCCCTGGCCCTCCGCGACGCAGCGGTCGCCGGGGACGCCGACCGAGCGCTCGCCGTGCTCGACCGCCACCGCCTGTTGTGCGCCCACCGCGACGGCCCCTACGGCGTACGCCACTGGAACCAGCGGGTCGAGCAGTGGCTCACTGCCGAGACCGGCGACGGCCTCTATGACTCCGCCTACCTCGGCCGGCCGATCCTCGTGACCTCCAACGACTACGCACTCGGCGTCTACAACGGCGACGCCGGCGTCGTCATCGCCGGCGGTGACGGTCCGCGCGCCGCGATCGCGACGGGCGGCGACCCGCTCGACCTGGCGCCGTCCCGGCTGGGGCAGGTCGAGACGATGCACGCGATGACCATCCACAAGAGCCAGGGCAGCCAGGCCGACGAGGTCACCGTGCTGCTGCCCGACGAGGACTCCCGGCTGCTGACCCGCGAGCTCTTCTACACC
>JAKFET010000180.1:0-25756 GCA_036675575.1 Acidimicrobiaceae bacterium | reverse complement strand
CAGCCACCGAGGGCCGGGCAGCCGACGCCCTCGCCGCGATGCGCGGCGTGCAGCTCCTGTGCGCGCACCGGCGGGGCCCCTACGGCGTGGCCACGTGGCGCCGCGAGATCGAGCGGCGGCTGGCCGAGACGGTCCCCGGCTTCGCCTGGCAGGGCTGGTTCGCCGGTCGGCCGCTGCTCGTCACCGAGAACGACCGACAGCTCGGCCTCTACAACGGCGACACCGGTGTGGTGGTCGACGACCACGGCACCCTGCGCTGCGCCTTCGAGCGCCGGGGCGAGGTCGTCCACGTCTCGCCCAGCCGCCTCGCCGCCGTCGAGACGCTCTACGCCATGACCATCCACAAGAGCCAGGGCAGCCAGTTCGGCCAGGTCGTGGTCGTCCTCCCCGACGAGGCGTCGCCGATCCTCACACGGGAGCTGCTCTACACCGCCGTCACCCGCGCCGAGCGGGGCGTCACCGTCGTGGGCACGGAGGCTGCCGTGCGCGCCGCGGTGCAGCGCCCGGTGCAGCGGGCCTCCGGCCTGCGCGACCGGCTCTGGGGGCCGTGAGCGTCAGCTGCGGCTCTTGCGGATGAGCTCGACGACCTGCTCGGAGGCGTTGGCGTCGTCGCCCTGCTCCTCCAGCAGCAGCGCCCGGTCGGCCTCGGCGGCCTCCTTGGCGGCGGTGAGGTCGGCCCGGTCCATGGCCTTGTCGACGCCGTGCTCGTTGATGAACTCGGCCCACTCGACGAGGGCGTCGACCATCTCGTCCTCGGGGACCACGGCCACGTTGGTGCCCCGCACGAACAGGTGGCCCCGCTTGTTGCCCGCCGCGATGCCGATGTCGGCATCGCGGGCCTCGCCCGGGCCGTTCACGACGCAGCCCATGACCGCCACCTGCAGCGGTATCTCCCGCTCGCCGAAGGCGGCCATGGCCTGCTCGGCCACGGCGATGACGTCGATCTCGGCCCGTCCGCAGCTGGGGCAGGCGATGAGGTCGACGTTCTTGCGCTCGCGCAGGCCCAGGGCCTCGAGCAGCTGCCGGCCGGCCTTGGCCTCCTGCACCGGATCGGCGGTGAGCGAGTAGCGGATGGTGTCGCCGATGCCCTCGGCGAGGAGCGTGGCGATGCCGGCCGTGGCCTTGATGAGGCCGCCCGGCGGGGGCCCGGCCTCGGTGACGCCGAGGTGGAGCGGGAAGTCGACGGCGTCGGCGAGCTGGCGGTACGCCTCGATCATCAGCGGCACCGACGAGGCCTTCACCGAGATCTTGATGTCCTCGAAGCCGACCTCCTCGAAGTACCCGATCTCGATCTTGGCCGACTCGACCATGGCCTCGGGCGTGACCTTGCCGCCGTACTTCTCGTACAGGGCCGGGTCGAGGCTGCCGCCGTTGACCCCGATGCGGATGGGCACGCCCCGGTCCTTGGCCTCCATGGCCACGGCCTTGATGTGCTCGGGCTTGCGGATGTTGCCGGGGTTGAGCCGCAGGCAGTGGACGCCGGCCTCGAGGGCCTCGAGCGCCCGCTTGTACTGGTGGTGGATGTCGGCGACGATCGGCACGGGCGAGCGCGGGATGATGCGGGCCAGGCCCTCGGCCGCCTCGGGCTCGTTGCACGTGCAGCGCACGATGTCGCAGCCGGCGGCGGCGAGGGCGTAGATCTGCTGGAGGGTGGCCTCGACGTCGGCGGTCTTGGTCACCGTCATCGACTGGACGCTGATCGGGGCGCCGCCGCCGATCGCGACGTCGCCGACCGTGATCTGACGGGTGGGCCGCCGGGGGAAGCTGGACTGGCCGATGTCCATCAGAGGCTGACCGGGTTGGTGATGTCCATGTAGATCGTGCTGACGCCGAGCAGGACCAGCAGGGCGAACACGGCGTAGACGACGGGCAGCAGCTTGGCCATGTCGACGTGGTAGCGGGCCCGGCCGGGGCGCAGCGCCTCGCGGATGCGCTCGTAGGTCCCGACCACGACGTGGCCGCCGTCGAGGGGGAGCACGGGCAGCAGGTTGAAGATGCCGATGGTGATGTTGATGCCCACGAAGAACAGCAGGAACCCGAGGAGGCCGTTCTCGGTCAGGTCGGCGCCGATGCCGACGGCCCCGACGATCGAGATGATGCGATCGGCGTCGGGGGACTCGCCCTCGGGCGCCGGCGAACCGCCGGGCGACGGCTCCGGCGCATCGGTGGCCGCCGGCTCGCTGCCGCTGCCCACGACGTCGTCGAAGAAGTCGGTGGGGCTGAAGGAGCCGATGAAGCCGAGCGTGGCCGTGCTCTGGTCCCAGAAGTCCGAGAGGGAGGCGCCGACGGCCCGCACGGGCCCGACCGTCGTGGTGACCAGGTCCCGGCGGATGCCGAGCAGTCCACGGGACTCGTCGCTGGGCGCGACGCCGATCTCGACCTCGAGGGTGCGGACCTCGCCGTCGCGCAGTACCGAGAGGGTGACCTCCTCGCCCGGGCGCTCGGCGATGTCCTCGGCGAAGGCCGTGAACGTGGGGTGGCGGAACCCGTCGACCTCGAGCACGCGGTCGCCCTCGCGCAGCCCGGCCTCGGCGGCGGCGCTGTCGTCGACGACCTCGCCGACCTCCCACTCCTTGTCCTCGGTGAGGCTGCCGCCGGGCACGCCGACGAAGGAGTAGAGGACGAACAGGAGCACGAGCGCCTGCAGGAAGTGCATCGTGGACCCGGCCACGGCCACGGCCATGCGCCGGGGGTAGCTGGCCTGGCGGTAGGTCTTGGACTCGTCCTCGGGCGCGACCTCGTCCAGGTTGTTCATCCCGATGACCTTCACGTAGGCGCCGGCCGGGATGACCTTGAGGCCGTACTCGGTCTCGCCCCGCTGGAACGACCAGATGCGCGGACCGAACCCGATGAAGAACTCGGTGACCTTCATCCCGCCCCACTTGGCGGCCAGGTAGTGGCCGAGCTCGTGGAGGAAGATCATCACGACGACGCCGAGCACCACCACGAGGTAGGGCCACCCACCGGCGATGCCGAGCCAGGCGACGAGCGCGGCGAGGATGGCGAGGCGGACCGGGCTGGTGCTGCGGTCCTCCTCCTCGCGGCGCCCGGGCGGGGGCGGCGGCGTGGGGGGCTGCGCCGGCTGGGACGGGGGGTGCTGGAGGCTGGTCACTTAGGTGTTCCTCTCCTCGACGAGGCGAGCAGCCAGCCGACGGGCATCGGCATCGGCACCGAGGACGTCGTCGAGGGTGCTGGCGTTGCCCCCATCATGCCGGTCCAGGACGGCCGAGAGAACGTCAGGGATGTCGATCCAGCGGATCCGGCCGTCGAGGAAGGCCTGCACCGCCACCTCGTTGGCGGCGTTCAGGGTGGCCGGGGCCAGGCCGCCCGCCCGCCCGGCCCGGTACGCCAGGTCGAGGCACGGGAAGGCCTCGCGGTCGGGCGCCTCGAAGTCGAGGCGGGCCAGCGAGGTCCAGTCGATGGGCCCGAACGGCGTCCCGATCCGGTCCGGGTGGGCGAGGGCGTACCCGATCGGGAGGCGCATGTCCGGCATCGACAGCTGGGCGATCGTGGCCCCGTCGCTGAAGGTCACCATCGAGTGCACCACCGACTGGGGGTGCACCACGACGTCGATGTCGTCGAACCCGACGCCGAACTCCTCGGCGAACAGCTCGTGGGCCTCGATGACCTCGAGCCCCTTGTTCATGAGGGTCGACGAGTCGACCGTGATCTTGGGACCCATGCTCCAGGTCGGGTGGGCCAAGGCGTCGGCGACCGTGACCTCGGCGAGGTCGGCACGGGTCCGGCCGCGGAACGGCCCCCCGGAGGCGGTGAGCACGACCTCGGCGACCCGCGACCGGTTCTCGTTGGCCCGCAGGCACATGTGGACCGCGCAGTGCTCGGAGTCCACGGGCACCAGGTCGGCGCCGGGGGTGCGACGCGCCTCGCGCACCACGGGGCCGGCGGCGATGAGCGACTCCTTGTTGGCGAGGGCGAGCCGGCGGCCGGCGTGGAGCGCGCCGAGGGTGACGGGCAGGCCGGCGAAGCCCACGACGCCGTTCACGCAGACGTCGGCGACGCCGCTGATGGCGGCGAGCGCATCGGCGCCGGCGACGACCTCGGTGCCGGCCGGGACCCCCGCCTGCAGCTCGGCGGCCCGGGTGTCGTCGGCGATGGCGACGACGAGGGGACGCACGGCCCGGGCCTGCTCGATGAGCGCCTCCACCGACGAGCCGGCGCCGAGGGCGACGACCTCGAAGCGGTCGGGCTCGGCGGCCACGACCTCGAGGGTCTGGGTTCCGATCGACCCGGTGGACCCGGCGATCGAGATGGTCGTCACGGGTCGATCAGATCACAGGAAGAAGTCGGACACCTTGGCCACGTAGTACACGGCCGGGAGCACGAACAGGAGCCCGTCGAAGCGATCGAGCAGGCCGCCGTGGCCCGGCAGGACCGCACCCATGTCCTTCACGCCGAGGTCGCGCTTGATCATCGACTGGCACAGGTCGCCGAGCGGGGCGGCGACGGCCACGGCGAGACCGAGCTTGAGGCCGTCGCCGAGGGACCCGAAGGGCTCGGTGAGCAGGCCGTAGATGACGCAGACGGTGACGGCGGCGATGCAGCCGCCGAGGAGGCCCTCGACGGTCTTGTTCGGGCTGGCCGCCGACAGCGAGGACCGACCGGCGCTGCGGCCGACGAAGTACCCGCCGATGTCGTAGGCGACGGTGCCGAGGATGGCCCCGAACAGGATGCCCTTGCCCGCGTCGCCGACGCCGTCGCCGCCCTGGATGCCGAGCAGTGCCGTGCCGTAGGACCCGAACATGCCGATCCAGGCCACGCCGAGCAGCGTGACGCCGATGTTGAGCGTGGCCTGTCCCTCGCCGGCGCCGAACAGGAACCACAGCATGGAGAACGCCAGGACCAGCACGAGCACGACCGGGATGGCCGCCTCCCCGCGGTGGTAGGCGCCGATGGCCATGCCGGCGGTGGCCACGATGCCGAGGAGCGCGGCCGGCTGGTAGCCGACCTCGCGCAGCTTGGTGAACAGCTCGGCGGCGGCGAAGGTCACCACGCCGACGACGAGCACGGCGGCGGTGGCCGGGCCGAGGAAGAACAGCACGATGGCGGCGATGAGGAAGCCCACGCCGACGATGGCGGCCTGACCGATGTCGCGGTCGCCGCCGACGCCGCGACGCCCGGGCGGCGGGGTGGGCGGGCTGCCGGGGGTGACGCGTCCGCCGCCCACGACGATCTTGCGGGGTCCGGTGGCGAGGGCCGGGCCCGCACCGCTCGGCTCGAGCTCGGAGTCGGCGTAGGCCGCGTCGTCGTAGGCGACCTCGTCGTAGCCGATGCCGTCGTCGTAGAGGTCGGCGTCGCCGAGGTCGTCCACGGCGGGGTCGTCGAACACCGAGCGACCCACCGGAGGGGCGTCGAGGTCGTCGAAGGTGAAGAAGTCGTCCGGGTCGGGACGGTCGGTGTCGAGGGCGCCCACGCGGGTGTCGTCGCTGCCGAAGGCCCGCAGGTCCGCCTCGTCGGTCCAGTCGTCGCCCTCGTCGCGCCAGCGCGGCGCGGCGGAGAACCCGGACCAGTCCTCCTCGCCCTGGTCGTCGTCGAAGATCGTGCCGCCGAGCGCGGGCTGCTGCCCGGTGGGCGGCTCGGTCCAGTGGGGCAGCTCGGCCGAGGGCTCCTCGGTGGCCGATGACGACAGCGGGAACCGCAGCACGGGCTCGGGCGCATCCGGCGGCGGTGAGCCGGGGCGGTCGCCCGGGCGGGGCTCCTCGGGGGCCCGGCGGTGCGCGATGTCATCGCGACCCAGCGCCTCGGCGGCCTCCTCGGCACCGATGATGCGGACGCCCTCGGGGTCCGGGCGGTCACGCCCGGGACCCGGGTCGGACAGGTTCTCGTCGTCGCTCATGAGCGTGTCGCCTCCGGTCGCTCAGACCTCGAGGAGCTCCTGCTCCTTCTGGTCCAGCGCCTTGTCGATCTCGGCTTCGCGGGACTGGGTCACCTTGTCCAGCTCCTTCTCGGCCCGGACGAGGTCGTCCTCGGAGAGGTCGCCGTCCTTCTCGAGGGCCTCGAGCTCCTGGCGGGCGCTGCGCCGCAGGTTGCGGATCTGCACCCGTCCGTCCTCGGCCTTCTGCTTCACGACGCGGACGTAGTCCTTGCGCCGCTCCTCCGTGAGCTGGGGGAAGTTGAGCCGGATGACCACGCCGTCGCTCGAGGGGTTGAGCCCGAGGTCGGACTGCTGGATGGCCTTCTCGATGGCCGGCAGCGCACCCTTGTCGAAGGGCGTGATCAGCAGCGTGCGGGCCTCGGGGACGGCGAAGCCGGCGAGCTGCTGGAGCGGCACGTCGCTGCCGTAGTAGTCGACCTGCAGCTTCTCGACGAGGGCCGGTGCGGCCCGGCCCGTGCGCACCGCCGAGAACTCCTCGCGCGTGCGGGAGACGGCGCTCGCCATCTTCGCCGAGGCGTCGTCGAGGATCATCGACACGAGGTCGTCGTTCACGAAACCAGCGTACCGATCGCCTGACCCTCCAAGATGGACCGCACGTTGCCCGGGGTCATCAGGTCGAACACCACGATGGGCAGGTCGTTGTCCATGCACAGGGTGATCGCCGTGGAGTCCATGACGGCCAGGCCCTTGTTCAGCACGTCGAGGTAGCTGAGGTGCTCGAGCTTGGTGGCGTCGGGATCGGTGCGCGGGTCGGCGGTGTAGATGCCGTCGACGCCGGAGTGGCTGCCCTTCAGCACGACCTCGGCGTCGATCTCCACCGCCCGCAGCGCCGCGGTGGTGTCGGTGGTGAAGAACGGGTTGCCGTTGCCGGCCCCGAAGATCACGACCCGACCCTTCTCGAGGTGGCGGATGGCCCGGCGCCGGATGTAGGGCTCGGCGATCTGGGCCATGTGGATGGCGGTCTGGACGCGGGTGGGCTGACCCTTGCGCTCCAGGATGTCCTGGAGCGCGAGGGCGTTCATCACCGTGCCGAGCATGCCCATGTAGTCGGCCTGGGCCCGGTCCATGCCCTTGCCCGCGCCGGTCATGCCACGCCAGAGGTTGCCGCCGCCGACGACCACGGCCACGTCGACGCCGAGGCGCCGGCAGTCCAGCACCTCCTCGGCGATCTGGCCGACGGTGTCACCGTCGATGCCGAAGCCGGCCGGGCCGGCGAAGGCCTCGCCCGACAGCTTCAGCAGGACTCGGTTCCAGCGGGGGCTGGTCCCGTCGTGATCGTCGGCCATCGCTTCGTGGGGGCGGCTCAGCCGCCGACGACGACCTGCTCGAAGCGCACGAGGGTGGCGCCGCCGAGCAGCTGCTCGATGGTCTGCTTCTCGTCGCGCACGAACTTCTGCTCGAGCAGCACCTGGTCGCGGAACCACCCGTCGAGGCGGCCCTCGACGATCTTGGGCAGGGCCTGCTCGGGCTTGCCCTCCTTGCGGGTGATCTCCTCGAGGGTGGCGCGCTCCTCGTCGATCGCGGCCTGCGGCACCTCGTCGCGGCGCAGGTACGCCGGCTTGGTGAAGGCGATGTGGATCGAGATGTCGTGCGCCAGCTCGGCGTCGCCGCCGTCGAGCACCGTGACGACGCCGTTGACGCCGCGCCCGTCCTGGATGTGGACGTAGGTGTCGATGACCTGGCCGTCGGCCTTGTCGATGTGGGTGACCGTGCCGAGGTCGATGTTCTCCTTGAGGGTCACCTTGAGGTCGTCGATGCGACCGGTGAAGCCCTCGACCGCGCCCGGGCCCCCGGCGGCCACCGCGTCGGCGAGGTCCTGGGTGAGGGACACGAACTCGGCGGACTTCGCGGAGAAGTCGGTCTCGGACTTGAGCTGCACGATGGCGGCGGCGGTGTCGGTCTGGGCCACGGCGACAGCGCCCTCGACGTTCTCGCGGTCGGTGCGGGTGGCGGCCTTGGCCAGGCCCTTCTCCCGCAGCTTCTTGGCCGCGGCGTCGAAGTCGCCGTCGGCGTCGACGAGGGCCTTCTTGGCGTCCATCATGCCGGCGCCGGTTGCCTGGCGCAGGGCCTGGACGTCCTTGGCGGTGAAGTCAGCCATCTCGCTACGACTCCGTGTTCAGGGGGGACTCGGACACACCTGCGTCCTCGGCGGTCTCGGCCGAGGGCGAGGACTGCTGGACCTCGGCGTCCACGACGGGCTCGGCGGCCACGTCGGGCTCCGGGGCCACCTCGGTGGCGGCGGCGGCAGCCTCGGCCTGCGCGGTCTCGGCCTGGGCGGCGGCGACCTCGGAGGGGGCGGCGTTGGCGATGGACGGGGCCGTGGGAGCGCCGGCGAGGCGGGCCTCGCGGGCCTTGGCCTCGGCGAGCGCCTGGCGACGGGCCTCGGCCTGCTCCTGGGCGACCTTGTCCTCGTCGAGCAGGCCGCGGCTGGCCTGGACCTCGCCGCGGCGGGAGGCGATGAAGCGACCCTCGGCGACGGCGTCGGCGATCACACGGCACATGAGGGTGCCGGAGCGGATGGCGTCGTCGTTGCCCGGGATCACGTACTGGACGCTGTCGGGATCGCAGTTGGTGTCGACGACGGCCACGATCGGGATGCCGAGCTTGTTCGCCTCGGTGACCGCGATGTGCTCCTTCTTGGTGTCCAGGATGAACACCGCGTCGGGCTGGCGCTCCATGTTGCGGATGCCGGAGAGGTACTTCTCGAGCTTGGCCAGCTCGCGGCTCTTCTGCAGGGCCTCGCGCTTCGGCATGGCGTCGAACTCGCCCGACGTCTGCATGCGCTGGTACTCCTGCATCTTGCCCACGCGCTTGTTCATCGTCTGGTAGTTGGTGAGCATGCCGCCGAGCCAGCGGTGGTTCACGTAGGGCATGCCGCACTTCTCGGCGTAGGACTGCACCGCGTCCTGGGCCTGGCGCTTCGTGCCGACGAACAGGACCGTGCCGCCGCCCGCGACGAGGTCGCGGATGAAAGCGTAGGCGGTCTCGATGCGCTGGAGCGTCTGGTCGAGATCGATGATGTAGATGCCGTTGCGCTCGCCGAAGATGAAGCGCTTCATCTTCGGGTTCCAGCGACGGGTCTGGTGACCGAAGTGGACTCCGGCCTCCAGCAGCTGCTTCATGGTGACGACGGCCACCGGCTTCTCCTCGCGTTGCCCCTCGGTTGCACTGCGACCGGGCCGGCGCTGCGTCCCCGTGCGGGGGTTCGCGACCGTGGGGTGACCCGATCGGTGTGTTTGTGGACCCGACCGGCGCGGGTGCGCAGGCCGACTTGCCAGTGTAGGGAGCGGCGGCGGTGCCGGGAAACCCGGGCCCGTCCGGCTCAGCTCGGCAGCAGGGAGGCGAGGCCGGCCCCGTCGGTGATCGCCGAGATGATCTCGGGGAACAGGGCGTCCTGCAGGGCGTCGCCGAGCCCCTGGCAGGCCGGGGGCAGGCCGGCCAGGCCGAGGGCCAGCTCGCGGGTCGTGTCGGCGTGCCCGGGCAGTCCGGCGTGGGCGCCGGGACCGCTCAGGTCGATGATCGCCGAGGGCCGGCCGGGGACGCCCGCCTTGTCGGCCGTGACGACGAGGTCGCCGCGGGCGGCCACGGTGCGGAGCTCGACGCCCTCCGGGACGCCGCCGTCGCCCAGGCGGCCGATGAGGTCGGAGGTCTCCGCCAGCTGGCGCACGGCCGGGCTGTACGGGTCGATCGGGATGTCGAAGAGCGAACGGACGTAGGAGACGTCCTGGACGAGGCCCTTCTCCGACAGCACGGCCATGGTGGCGAGGTCGGCGCCCTGGTGGGGTGAGCCGATGGTGGCGACCTGCCCGAGGGCGTCGAGGGCCGACTGACTGCCCTCGGCCCGGCGCTTCGCCAGCTCGAGCAGGGCGACCCGCGTGACGACGCCGCCGAGGCTGTGGGCGTACACGTCGATGGGGACGCCGGGACGGGCGGCGGCCGCCTGCTCGATGAGCGCGGCCAGCTCCCGCCCGCGCTCGGCGATGTCGCCGAGGGTGTCCTCCGGGCGGTAGGTGCCCGACGGGATGGCGGCGAGGTCGGGGTGGACCTCTCCCTCGGGTGGCGTCCGGCCACCGCCGTAGCGGTAGCGCAGGACGTCGGCGCCGTCGTAGCCGAGTGCGTCGAGGTCGACGTCGTCGATGGACGCGTGGGCGCTGGACGAGCCGAGGCCGGCGACGAGGAGGGCGATCCGCTCCCCCGGTGGCGGCGCCGTGACGACCGAGGACTCGGTGCAGTCCTGCAGCAGGTGCAGGACGAGGGACTCGACGACATCGGCCGCGACCTGGGTGGGCGTGAGCGCCCGCCAGCTGTGCCAGGCGGCATCCGCGGCGCCGACGGCCCGGCCGATGATCGGCACGCCGTGACGGACCACGACCCCGACCGCCCGCCGCAGCAGGCCCGGCTCCTCCTTGCGGACGAGGTCGCGCAGCGACGCCTGCTCGGCCAGGATCCCGGCGTCGGTCGGGGGCAGCGGCTCGTCGTGGGGGATGAGGCGGACGTCGGCGACGCGCTCGCCGAACAGCGCCTCGGGGTCGAGGTAGTGCTCGCCGTCGCGCGCCCCGAGGTGGAAGCCCGTCCCCGCTGCGCCGAGGACGTCGCCGCGAGCCACCCGGTCGCCGCGACCCACGCCGACCTCGCTGAGGAACGAGTACGAGGTGCGCAGGCCGTCCTCGTGCAGGACCGTGACGTGGCGGGTGGGGCCCACGGTGCCGGCGAAGACGACGAGGCCGTCGGCCGTGGCCCGGACCGGGGTGCCCGGCGCCAGGTCGTACCGGAGCCCGCGGTTGCCGGGGCCGTAGGGCGTGGTCGGCGGACGGAAGGGGTCGGCGATCGGAGCGTCGACGGGTGGCGCGTGCAGGACCGGGGGCGGGGCCGCACCGGTCGGATCGGGCGCTGCCACGACGGTGGCGGCGACCAGCACGACGGCGACCGCCGCCGCGACGCGCAGGGTCGGGCGCGCAGGGCGCAGGGACATGGGGGCTCCCCCTCGGCTCGACGGCCGACGCCCGCGCTGGGGTGCGGCCGGTGCTGGGGGAAGCGGTGGTGCCCGATTGCGGCCGGGCGGGCCCGTGCGTCAGACGGGTTCGCGGTCGGCGGCCTGCATGCGCGAGCGCAGCTGCAGGATCGCCTTGGTGTGGATCTGGCAGACCCGGGACTCGGTGACGCCGAGGACCTCGCCGATCTGCGCCAGGGTCAGGCCCTCGTAGTAGTAGAGGGTGAGGACGACCTTCTCCCGCTCGGGGAGGCGGTTGATCGAGTCACCGAGGAGGCCGCGCATCTCCTGGACCTCGAACAGGTCGACCGGGCCTTCGTCGGCGGTGGCGATGGTGTCGCCGAGGGTGGACCCGGCCTCCCGGTCGCCGGTGCCGACGAACTCGTCGAGGGCCACCACGCCCACGAAGGAGATCTTCGACAGCGAGGTCTGCAGCTGCTCGCGGGTCATGTCGAGCTCCTGGGCGAGCTCGTCCTCGCTGGGCGCGCGGTGGAGCTGGGCCTCGAGCTTGCCGTAGGCCTTCTCGATCTGGCGGGCCTTGGCCCGCACGGAGCGTGGCACCCAGTCGATGGCGCGGAGCTCGTCGAGGATGTTGCCCTTGATGCGGGAGATGGCGTAGGTCTCGAACTTGAAGCCGCGCTCGGGCTCGAACTTGTCGATGGCGTCGATGAGGCCGAACAGGCCGTAGGAGACGAGGTCGGCCTGGTCCACGTTCTGGGGCAGGCCGACGGCCACGCGGCCGGCGACGTACTTCACCAGGGGCGAGTAGTGGACGATGAGCTGGTCGCGCGCTCGGCGCGAACCGCTGTCCTTGTACTGCGACCAGAGGAGGTCGATGTCTGCGGAGGCGAGTTCGGTCACGAGCGGCCCTTGGCACGTGGGTGGGTGGCGGCCACCACCGCCTGCAGACGGCTGGCGCTGACGTGAGTGTAACGCTGCGTGGTCGACAGATCGCTGTGGCCGAGCAGCTCCTGCACGGCCCGGAGGTCGGCGCCCCCGTCGAGGAGGTGCGTGGCGAAGGTGTGCCGGAGGGCGTGGGGGTGGGTGGGGTCGACGGCGCGGCGGTCGAGGATGCGGCGGCAGTCACGGGGACCGAGCGCGCTGCCGCGCAGGTTGAGGAACACCAGGTCGGGCGGCGAGCCGGCGGTGGCGAGCTCGGACCGGCCGGTTCGCAGCCATGCCCGCAGGGCGTCGACGGCGCCGGGGGTGAGGGGCACCTGGCGCCACTTCGACCGCTTGCCGAGCACCCGGACGGTGCCGGCGACGAGGTCGACGTCCTCGGTGCGCAGGCCGCACACCTCGGCCACGCGCAGGCCGCTGCCGTAGAGCAGCTCGATGACCGCGTCGTCGCGCAGGCGGCGGTGGGGCGGGTCGTCGTCGATGGCGGCCGGCGGCGCGTCGAGGAGCGAGTCGAGCTCGTCCTGTCGCAGCACGCGCGGGAGGCGGCTGCCGCCGGCGGGGGCGCGCAGGCCCACCGTCGGGTCGGCGGCGACGACGCCACGGCGCACCAGCCACCCGAAGTACTTGCGCAGCGCCGCCACCCGGCGGGCGATGGTGGCGCGTGCCAGGTCGCGGGTGGCGAGCTGGGCGACCCAACGCCGGACGTGCAGCCGGGTGACGTCGGCCGGGCGGTCGAGACCCATCCGGCCGGCGAAGTCGACGAAGGCGGCCACGTCGCTGGCGTAGGCGCGCGCCGTCGAAGGCGCGGCATCGGTGAGGGACGCCCCGAACTCCTCGACCAGCCACACCATCGGGTCACGGTACCGCCACCCGCTCGTAGCCTCCGGGGACCCGCCGGGCGGCGCCGGCCGCCTCGAGCCGGGCGAGGGCCGTCAGCGCCTGGGTGACGCTGACGTCGGCGGCGCTCGCCACCTGCTCGACGGTGGCCGGCACGGCCGAGAGGACGGAGGCGACGGCCCCGGCCGGGCCCGCCGGCGCCTCTGGCTCGAACAGGCGCGGCTGGGACGGCGGCACCCGGACCCCGAGCGCGGCCAGCACGTCGGCGACGTCGCGGGCCACCGCCGCACCGTCGAACAGGAGCTGGTTGGTGCCGGCGGACTGGTCGGCCAGCACCGAGCCGGGGACGGCCAGGACGGGGACGCCCCGCTCGGCGGCCTCGGCGGCGGTGGACATGGAACCACCTCTCGCCCCGGACTCCACGACGACGACCGCCAGCGACAGCGCGGCGATGATCCGGTTGCGGGCAGGGAAGCGCCACCGCTCGGGGGCGGCGCCCAGGGGCGCCTCGGTCACGAGCACGCCGTGCTCGGCGACCTCGGACCAGAGCTGGCGGTGCCGGGCCGGGTACACGACGTCCAGCCCGCTGCCGACGACGCCCAGCGGCACACCGGCGGCGGCGAGCGCGCCCCGGTGGGCGGCGCCGTCGACGCCGAGCGCCAGCCCGGAGACGACCGTGAGGCCGGCGTCGGCCAGCCCGGCCCCGAACCGCCCGGCGATCTGCGCCCCGCCGGCGGTGCAGCGACGGGTGCCGACCACGGCCACCCCGGGGCCCTCGAGCAGGGAGGCGTCGCCCCGGACGAACAGCAGTCGGGGAGGCTCGGGGTCGGAGGCGAGCGCTGACGGCCAGGTGTCGTCGCCCGGCACGAGCACCTCGACGCCGGCCGCCGTGTGCCGACCGAGGACCTCGACCGGGTCGGTGCGGCGGGCGGCGCCCTGCCACCGCTCGACCAGGGCGGCTCGCTCCACCACGATGCGCAGGTCGATCCCGTCGAGGTCGCCGGCGCGCACCGACGCCCAGCCGGCGACCGCCGAACCCGCCCGCTCGAGCACCGCCGACAGGCGCGCCGGACCCATGCCGGGGAGCCCGAGCAGGGCGACGAGCGCGGCCCGCTCGTCGTCGGGCACCCGCCCCGTCACGACGTCACCCCCAGGGCCGCCAGGCCGGCGCTGGACCGCAGGGCCAGCGCGATGGCGACCTGGTCCTCGTCGAGCGGGCCGTCGAGGCCGTCGAGGTCGGCTGCGGTGCGGGCGACCCGGCGGACGCGATGCACGCCCCGGCCCGACAGATGACCGTCGCGCACCAGTGCCTCCAGGAGGCGGCGGGCCGGAGCGGTGAGCGCCGTCCACCGGTGCAGGTCCGGGCCGGCCAGCCTGGCGTTGACCTCGACGCCCCGTTCGGCGGCGCGCGCCCGCGCCTCGAGGACGCGCCGGGCGACCACCGCCGTGGGCTCGCCGCGGTCGTCGCCGAGCAGGTCGCCCGGCTCGGGCCGGTCGACCTCGACTCGCAGGTCGAAGCGGTCGAGCAGCGGCCCGGACAGGCGCCGCACGTAGCGGGCCCGGGACGCCTCGGAGCACCGGCACCCGCCCGGCGCCGGGCCGCAGGGGCACGGGTTGGTGGCGGCCACGAGCTGGAACCGGGCCGGGTACGCCACCGAGGCGCGGGCCCGGCTCACCCGCACGACGCCCTCCTCCAGCGGTTGGCGCAGCGCGTCGAGGACGCTGGGCGGGAACTCGCCCAGCTCGTCGCAGAAGAGCACCCCGCCGTGGGCCAGGCTGACCTCGCCCGGCCGCATGGCGACCGTGCCGCCACCGATGAGCGCGACGGCCGAGGCCGTGTGGTGCGGCGCGCGGAACGGCGGTCGGCGGACGAGGCCGGCCGGCGGCGCCGCGCCGGCGGCGGAGTGGATCTGGGTGACCTCCAGGGCGGCATCGTCGTCGAGGTCGGGCAGGAGCCCGGGCAGTCGGGTGGCGAGGAGCGTCTTGCCCGAGCCCGGCGGACCGCTGAGCAGGACGTGGTGCCCGCCGGCGGCGGCGATCTCGAGCGCACGCCGGCCGAGCACCTGGCCCCGCACGTCGGCGATGTCGGGGGGCGTGACCTCCTCGGCGACCGGTGTCGCCGGCAGGTCGGGCCAGGGCCGCTCGACCCGCAGGGCGGCGACGAGCTCGGCCAGGTTGGCGGCGCAGCGCACCTCGACGCCGGGGATGACGGACGCCTGGGCCACGGCGGCCGGGGCGACGACCACACCATCGACGAGGTGGCGCAGCCCGGCGACCAGCGGGACGATGCCGCGCACCGAACGGACCGTGCCGTCGAGGCCGAGCTCGCCGAGGAACGCCCAGCGCTGCACCGCCTCGGCGGGGACGTGGCCGCTGACGACGAGGACGCCGACGGCGAGGGCGAGGTCGAGGCCGGTGCCGAGCTTGTGCAGCGACGACGGCGCCAGGTTCACCGTGATGCGGTGGGGCGGCCAGCCGAGCTCGCTGGAGAGGACGGCGGCGCGGACGCGGTCGCGCGCCTCACGGCACGAGGCGTCGGGCAGGCCGACGATGGCGAGCGAGGGCAGGCCGTTGCCGACGTGGACCTCGACCTGGACGGGGTGGCCGGTGACGCCGAGGAGCGTGGCGGCCGGGACGGATGCGAGCACGGTGATCCCTCCGGTGCGGAGTGGACGGCCGTGCGCCGGCGCATCGAGCGGACCGGCGGACCGGTCGTTCCCGGGGAACCTATCGCAGCCCCACCGACAGCGTCAGCGGCCCTGGAAGTCGGGGTCCCGCTTCTCGACGAACGCGGCGAACGCGTCCTGGGTGTCCTTGGACTGCAGCGTGATCGACTGCGCCATGCCCTCGGCCTCGAGCGCCTCCTGCAGGGTGCGGGAGTACGAGTCGTTCAGGAGCCGCTTCGTGAGCCCGAGCGCGATCGGCGGGCCGGCGGCGAGGCGGGCGGCCCAGTCGGCGACGAAGCCGTCGAGCTCGTCGTCGGCCACGACGTGGTTGACCAGTCCGAACTCGGCGGCCTGCTCGGCGGAGAGCATCTCGGCGAAGAACGCCAGCTCCTTGGCCTTGTGCAGCGGGAGCAGGCGGGGCAGGAGCCAGGAGGCGCCGCCGTCGAGGGCCAGGCCGCGCTTGGCGAAGATCATCGAGAAGCGGGCGGCGGCGCCGGCCACGATCAGGTCGCAGCCGAGGGCCAGCGAGCAGCCGGCGCCGGCGGCGACGCCGGGCACCTTGGCGATGGTGGGCTGGGGCAGGTCGTGCAGTCCCTGGATCGCCTTGGCGACGTTGCGCATGGCCGTGATCTGGTGCGGGGGCTCGTCGCCCGGCGGGAGCCAGAGGTCGGCGCCGGAGCAGAAGTCGCCGCCCGCGCCGGTCACGATGACGGCGCGGTCGCGGCGCGGGTTGCGGGCGATCTCGTCCCAGATGACCGACAGCTCGGCCCACTGGCCGGGGTCGACGGCGTTCTTCTTCTCGGGCTTGTTCAGGGTGACGGTGACGATGCCGCCGTCGCGCTCGACCTGCAGGGTGTCCATGGCGGGAACCTAGTGTCCTCCCATGGGCCTCAACCCCTACCGCCCCCAGAAGCAGCGCCGCGGCGACCTGGTGTTCGTCGCCGCCGGCCTCATCGTGGCCGTGCTGCTCCTGCTCTGGGCGCTGTTCGGCTGAGCGGCGCGCTCAGAAGCAGCCCTCGTAGCGGTCGACCTGGCCGCGCAGGACACTGACCACGTCGAAGCGCAGCACCGGCGCCCGGTGCCCCGTCTCGGCGCAGTAGCGCTGCGCGAGGCGCCGGATGCGGCGCTGCTTGGGCAGGGTGACGGCCTCGGCGGGGTGGCCGAAGCGGTCCGACGTGCGGGTCTTGACCTCGGCGAAGACGAGCGTGTCGCCGCGCCGCAGCACCAGGTCGAGCTCGCCGTCGCCGCAGCGCCAGTTGCGGGCCACGACCTCGTAGCCGTCGGCCTCGTAGCGACGGGCGGCGATGCGCTCGCCGTGGGCGCCGAGGCGTTGGCGGGCGACCGTCATGGCCGGCGGCGCACGGCCTAGCCCGGGCCCTTGCGGAACGACTCGAGGTCGATGTCGGCCTTGGGCAGCTCTTCGATGTTGACGTCCTTGAACGTCACGATCTGCACCCGGGACACGAAGCGGCTGGAGCGGTACATGTCCCACACCCAGGCGTCGCGCAGCTCGAGCTCGACGAAGGGCGTGCCGCCTGCGTCGCGCACGGTGCGCTGGACCTCGTTGGCCAGGTAGAAGCGGCGCTCGGTCTCGACCACGTAGGTGAACGTGGGGCTGACGTCCTTGTACTCCCGGTACAGCTGGAGCTCGATGTCGGCTTCGTAGGCCTCGAGGTCGTCGGCGCTCACGGGCACACCGTAACCCGGGCCCGCTGACGGGAACCCCGATGCCGGTCACAGGTGGGCGATCCGCCCCGGGGGCCAGACGCGGGCGATGGCCCGGCCGACGACGAGCTCCTCGGGCACGGGGCCGAAGCGGCGGCTGTCCTTGCTGTTGCGGCGGCTGTCGCCCATCACGAACACGTGGCCCTCGGGGATCCGCACCGGCGCGAAGTCGTCGGTGATGGAGGGGTCCGGGAGGTAGGGCTCGGTGAGGGCACGGCCGTCGACCACGACCCGACCGGCCTGGCCCCAGACGGTCTCGCCGGGCAGGGCGACGACCCGCTTGATCAGCTCGCGCCCGCGCGGCTCGATGATCCCGAGCGCCTCGAGGGCCTCCCGCCCGAGCCGGATCGGCAGCACCGACCCGTCGACGACCGGCGGCTGCGTCGGGTCGTCGAACACCACGACATCCCCGCGGCGGGGCTCGTGGAGCTCGTAGGACAGCCGGGACACCACCACGCGGTCGCCCGTGGCCAGCTGGGGCTCCATGGACTCCGACGGGATGAAGAAGGCCTGGGCCAGGAACGCCTTGACGACGAGGGCGATCACGGCGGCCGCGACCAGCAGGACCGGCACCTCGAGGAGCACCCGGCCGGCGCCGGGCCCGTCGTCGCGCCGCCGCAGGGGCGGGAGCTCGTCCGGGTCCAGGTCCCGCGATCGCTCGGAGACCTCGACGCCCCGCCAGTCGATCACGTCACCAGACGACCGAGGACACGCGCGGGGAAGATCACGTCCTCACGCAGCTCGGTCTGGCGGCTTCGCCGCCGAAGGGAGCTGTGCCCATGGGTCGCCTCGCCTGTCGGCTCGGCTCCGAAGGCGCCCGATCAGAAGTCGCGCTTCTCCTTGACCTTGGCGCGCTTCCCGATGCGGTCGCGCAGGTAGTACAGCTTGGCCCGGCGCACGTCGCCCCGGATCATGACCTCGATCTTGGCCACCGTGGGCGTGTGGATCGGGAAGGTGCGCTCGACGCCGACGCCGTTGGAGAGCTTGCGGACCGTGTAGGTCTCCCGCACGCCCGCGCCCTGGCGCTTGATGACCACGCCCTTGAACTGCTGGACGCGCTCCTTGTTGCCCTCGACCACGCGCACGTGGACGTTCACCGTGTCGCCGGGGGCGAAGTCGGGGATGTCGTCGCGGAGGTTGGCGAGATCGACGAGGTCGGTCTGGTGCATGGTGGCGTCCTGGGGCAGTGTCGTACGGGCGTGTGCGCGCGGCGGTGCCGGCAGCGAACGAGCCAGTGTAGGACCGTGGCCCCGCCGCCGACCAACCCGGTCAGCAGCGGCCGTGGGGCCCCGGGAGGATCGAGCGGACCTCATCCAGCAGGTCGAACTCGCCGAGCACGGCCTCGTCCTCGGCCGTGAGGGGTCGGGCCGCCAGCAGGTCGGGGCGGGCGGCCGCCGTGCGCGCCAGCGCCTGGGCGTGGCGCCACCGGGCGATGCGCCCGTGGTCCCCGGACCGGAGCACCTCGGGCACGCCGTGTCCCCGGAAGTCCGCCGGACGGGTGAACTGCGGGTACTCGAGCAGGCCCGCCGAGAAGGACTCCTCGGTGCCGCTCTCGGCGTTGCCCATGACCCCCGGGACGAGCCGGCCGACGGCCTCGAGCACCACCATCGCCGCGACCTCGCCACCGGCGAGGACGAAGTCGCCGATGGACAGCTCGTCGTCGCACCACCCGTCCACGACCCGCTGGTCGACGCCCTCGTACCGGCCGCACAGGAGCGAGAACCCGCCGGAGGCAGCCAGCTCGCGCGCCAGCGCCTGGTCGAAGCGGCGCCCGCCGGGCCCGAGGAGGAACAGCGGGCGGGGTGGGTCGGCGGCCTCGATGGCGGCCACGAGCGGCCCCGGCATCAGCACCATGCCGGCGCCGCCGCCGAAGGGCGAGTCGTCGACCGTGCGGTGCACGTCGGTGGTGTGGGCCCGGAGGTCCTGGGTGCGCACGTCGAGCAGGCCGCGCTCGCGGGCCTTGCCGAGCAGGCTCTGGGACGAGAAGCCCTCGACGATCTCCGGGAAGATCGTGAAGACGTCGACGCGCAGCGGCAGCGCGTCGCCGGGCTCGCTCACTCGAGGTCCAGGAGACCCTCGGGCGGGTCGATCTGGATGGCGTCGCCGACGTCCAGGACGAACGGCAGGGGCACGAGCCGCCCGTCGTCGAGCTCGACGAGGTCGTGCGCCGGGTTCTCGACGATCGCCGTGCAGGTGCCGACGGGCGTCCCGTCGGCGAGGACCACGGGGAGGCCGATGAGCTCGTGGACGAACCACACGTCGGGGTCGTCCACCGGCTCGGCCCGCAGGACCAGGCCGTGGAGCGGCTCGACGTCCTCGCGCCGGGCGAAGCCCTCGAACTGCACCCGCCAGCGGTGCTGGTGCGGGTGGGCCAAGACGACCGTGAGCGGGCCGCGGTCGGTCTGCAGCACGGAGCCGGGGGCCAGCCGGTCCTCGCGGTCGGTCAGCAGCCGGACGATGACCTCGCCCTTGAGCCCGTGGGGCTTGGCGATGGTCCCGACCTCGAGCAGGTCGGGCCCGGGCTCGGGGACCTGGCTAATCCGCGAACTCCACGTCGACCTCGACGCCGTCCTTGGCCGCCGCGGCGCGCACGACGGCGCGGATGGCCTGGGCGGTGCGGCCCCGTCGGCCGATGACGCGGCCGGTGTCGCCGTCGCCGACGGTGACCGTCAGCTCGACGCGCTCGTCATCGCCGTCGACCTCGACCGACACCTCGTCGGGCTGGGACACGATGGAGCGGCAGATGTACTCGCAGACCGCGACGGCCGTGGGGGCCAGCTCGTCGGTGCCGGCGTCGTCCTGGGTGTCGACGTCGCTCACGACTCGGCGCCGACGGCGGCTTCGGCCTCGGGCGCGTCCTTGGCGAACTGCTCGGCACCGGCGGGGAGGGGCTCGCCCTTGGCCTGCGCGATGGCGCCGGACAGGGTGAGGAGCTTGCCGACCGTCTCGGTGGGCTGGGCGCCGTGCTGGAGCCAGTGCACGGCACGCTCGTTGTCGACCTTGATCACCGACGGGTCGCGGCGGGCGTCGTAGTGCCCGATGATCTCGATGAACCGACCGTCACGGGGGGAACGGGAGTCGGCGGCGACGATGCGGTAGGTGGGCTGCTTCTTCTTGCCCATCCGCATGAGGCGGAGCTTGACGGCCACGGTGTCTTCTCTCAGGTCTGTGGATCAGGGGGTGCGTTCAGCGGCGCCGGCGCGCCACAGGGGCGGCAGGCACAGTCGACCAGTGTGCGTGCCCGGCGGCTCGCGAAGCAACCTGCGGGGAACGGTGGTGGGCGGGAACGCACGGCGGCCGGGTCACGTCGGGCGCATGGTCGCCCGCATGGCCGCTTCGATGCGCGGCGCCAGCGACACGGAGAAGCCCGGACCGATGTGGCTGCCACCGAGGTACACCTGGACCCCGCCGACGATCTGGTGGCAGCGCCCGTCGGGGGTGCAGTACGCGTCGGTCAGGTCGAGCAGGTGCACGGCCGGGTCGGCAGCCAGCCCCGCGGCCACCACCATCGGGTCACGCTCGAGCACCTCGGAGGCCGGACGGGTGCACGGATCGCGGGATCGCCGGTTCTCGGCGAAGCACTCCGACCCACCCTCGCCCGGACCCGGCACGCCGGCGATCACCAGGACCGGCTTCCCGCCCGCCGTCCAACGCCCCCAGATGTCAGCGAAGGCGTCGGCGACCTCCGCCTGCACCGCCTCCGTCTCGTGGTTCGCGTACCGCGGCGCCACCGACGAGGTGACGATCAGGTCGGCTGGCACACGGCCGAGGCGCTCGGCGATGGCCGAACGGAAGGCCGTGCAGCTCGGGTTCCGGTCGCCAGGCAGGCTCGACTCCCAGGTCGGTGCGGACGGCGAGCAGTCGCCGTGCCACACCAGCTGCAGCTCCCACCCGTTGCGGAGGGCGATGGGGACGAGGGCCGGGAGGTACATGCGGGCGTGGGAGTCCCCGACCAGCAGGACGCGACGGCGAGCACCGACCTCGCCGTACCGCTCTGCGGTGATGCCCTCCGACAGCTGCGCCGTGGGCGGCGATCCCAGGTCCGGCCACGTCGTGGCCAGCAGATCCACCGACGGATCGATCGAGAACGGGTCCTCGCAGCTCTCCAGGTTCGCCATGGCGATGGCGCCGTAGCAGGGCACGGAACCGGCGAAGACGTCCTGGATCACCTGGGCTCGGACGACCGCCACGTCCTGCACCGCCTCCTGTGCTCGCAGCCCGACACCGACGGACGCCGCGACCACGACGAGCGACGCGACGCCGGCCACGGCCAACGTGGCACCGGCACCGGCGCGCCGAGCGACCCGCCCGAAGCGGGCCGGATCCTCGATGGCCACCTTGGACCCCGCCGCCAGGGCCAGCGTGGCGACCAGGACGCCGGCCCGCCCAACGCCGGAGAGCGAGCTGCCGAGCGCGACGGGCACAAGCACGATCAGGGGCCAGTGCCAGAGGTAGGCGGCGTACGACAGCTCGCCGAGCCCCTGCACGGTCGGGCGCCGGAACAGCGCCGACGTGCCGAGACGACCCGACACGTCCCCGGCCAGCACGACGGCGAGGGCACCACCGACCGGGAGCGCCGCCCGCCAGCTGGGGAACGGCGTCGTGCCGTCGAACGCGAAGGACGTCCCGACGATGAGTGCGAGCCCGCTCCACGACAGGAGGGCTCGCCCACGTTGCGTCGTCCTGGCCTTCGCGGTGGCCCCGGCCGTGACGATGGCGGCGAGCCCACCCGCGGCGAACTCCCAGGCGTGGGTGAACGTGGAGAAGTACGCGGCGGCAGCACTGCGGTCCGAGTACCAGACCGAGTAGGCGAGGGACGCCAGCCCGAGCGCCGCGATCGCGCCGCCGAGGGCGCGGCGGGGATCGCCACGACCGCGCCGCGCCAGCCAGGCGACCGCGACCAGCACGAGGGGCCACAGGACGTAGAACTGCTCCTCGACGGAGAGCGACCAGTAGTGCTGCACGGGGCTGGCCAGGTCCTCGGCACCGAAGTAGTCGGTGGCCTCGGCCGCCAAGCGCCAGTTCACGACGTACGCGCCGGCGGCACCCGTCTCGATGGCGTACTGGCGCCACACCGACACCGGGGCCCACGCCACCGTGGCGGCGAGGGTGACCAGGAGCACCACCAGCGAGAGCGGCAGCAGCCGCCGGGCCCGTCGCGCCCAGAAGGACCGGAGGCGGAAGCCCGCCGGCTCCCCGGCGAGCGCCTCGGCCAGCTGCCCGGTGATGAGGTATCCGGACAGGGCGAAGAACACGTCCACCCCGACGTAGCCGCCAGGGACGACGTCGGGCCACAGGTGGAACGCGATGACGGCGGCGACGGCCACGGCCCGCAGGGCCTGGATCTGGGGGAGGAACCCCGACCGGTCCCGACCTGCCTCCGGTCCGCCGGGCGACCCGGCCGTCGGAGCGCCCTGCCGCGCGGTCGCTGTCAGGGTCTCAGCCGTCGAGGCCGGGGAGGGTGAAGCCCTGCTTGGCCGCAGGCATCGTGGCCGGGCCCTTCGGGGTGACGCGCCCGCCACCCTTCTTCTTGTTCTTCTTCTGCTTGCGCTTCGCCATGCGGTTGCCCATCCCCGGCATGGACTTGATCATCTTCTGCATCTCCATGAACTGCTTCACCAGCTGGGAGACCTGACCGACGTCGGTGCCCGAGCCCTGGGCGATGCGGGCCCGACGGGAGCCGTCGATGATCGTCGGGTCGTTGCGCTCCGCCCGCGTCATGGAGTGGATCATCCCGGCGATCTTGTCGAGCTCCTTGTCGTCGATGTTGACGTTCTTCACCTCCTTGGGGATGCCCGGCATCATCCCGAGGAGGCTGGAGATCGAGCCCATCTTCTTGATCTGGGCCATCTGGTCGAGGAAGTCGTCGAAGGTGAACTGCCCCTCCATGAGCTTCTGGGCAGCCGCCTCGGCCTCGGCCTCCTCGTAGACCGACTCGGCCTTCTCGATGAGGGTGAGGACGTCGCCCATCCCGAGGATCCGCCCGGCGAGGCGGTCGGGGTGGAACAGGTCGAAGTCGTCCAGCTTCTCGCCGGTGGAGGCGAAGGCGATGGGCTTGCCGACGACCTCCTTGACGGACAGCGCAGCGCCGCCGCGGGCGTCGCCGTCGAGCTTGGTGAGGATGACGCCGTCGAGGGCGAGGGTCTCGTTGAAGCTCTCCGCGACGGTGACGGCGTCCTGGCCGGTCATGGCGTCGACGACGAGGAACGTGTAGTCGGGGGCGGTGGCCTCGGAGATCTGGCGGACCTGCTCCATCAGCTCCGCGTCGATGGCGAGGCGGCCGGCCGTGTCGACGATGACCACGTCCTTGCCGAGGCGGCGGGCCTCGTCGATGCACGCCTTGGCCACGTCGACCGGGTCGCCCTGGCCGCCGGCCACGACGTCGTCGGGCGCCGAGTACACGGGCACGCCGACCTGGCCGGCCAGGGTGCGCAGCTGCTGCACGGCGGCGGGCCGCTGGAGGTCGGCGCCGACCAGCAGCGGGTTGCGGCCCTGGGCCTTGAACCAGCGGGCCAGCTTGGCCGAGTTGGTGGTCTTGCCCGAGCCCTGCAGGCCGGCCATGAGCACGACCGTGGGGGGCTTCGAGGCGTAGGCGATCTTGATGGTCTCGCCGCCGAGGGACTGGACCAGCTCCTCGTTGACGATCTTGACGACCTGCTGGGCCGGGTTCAGCGCCTGGCTGACCTCGATGCCCACCACCCGCTCGCGGATGCGGGCGACGAGGTTCTTGACGACCAGGAAGTTGACGTCGGCCTCGAGCAGGGCGAGGCGGATCTCGCGCAGCGTGTCGTCGACGTCCTCCTCGCGCAGCTTCCCCTTGCCCTTGATGCGGGAGAAGATGTCGTCGAACCGGTCGCTGAGTGCCTCGAACATGGAGGATCGATCCTACGGGGTGGTGGGGTCGACGGTGAGGTGGTCGTCGACGGCGCGGACCCCGCCGACGGCACCGGCGGTGCGCACCAGGGCGAGGCGGGCCTCGTCGTGGGGCACGGCGCCCGTGAGCACGACCCGGTCGCCCTGGACGGTGACGCCGGGCTGGGGCAGGTGCCAGGTGCGGGGCGAGGTGGCCAGCTCGTGGCGCACGGCGGCGCCGACGTCGCCGGCCGCAGCCGCGCGGGCCTCCTCCTTCGCCGCCCCCGGGCGCAGCTGGTCGGCCGGCTTCGGGGCCATGGCGACCCCCACCCCGACGCCGGCACCGAAGGCCGCGATCCGGGTGATCCCGATGAACCCGATGAGGCGCAGGACGAGCCGGACCAGCCCGAAGGCGACCTTGATCGGCAGCGTCGCCAGGCTCCACGCCAGCCAGATCACGGCGTGAGGAGGGCGTCGACGAAGGCGGCCGGGTCGAAGGCGATCAGGTCGTCGGCGGACTCGCCGAGGCCCACCAGCTTGATGGGCAGGCCGAGGCCGCCCATCTCGGGGTCGAGGGCGATGGCGAGGGCGATGCCGCCCTTGGCCGAGCCGTCGAGCTTGGTGAGCACCACGCCCGTGCACTGGGTCGCCTCGGTGAACTGCTTGGCCTGCTGCAGGCCGTTCTGGCCGGTGGTGGCGTCGATCACGAGCAGCACCTCGGTGACGTTGCCGGGCTCCCGATCGGCGACGCGGCGCACCTTCGCCAGCTCCTCCATGAGGTTGGACTTGGTGTGGAGGCGCCCGGCCGTGTCGGCCAGCACCAGCTCGATGTCGCGGGCGCCGGCCTTGGCGATGGCGTCGAAGATCACCGACGACGGGTCGCCGCCCTCGGCGCCCCGGTGGAACTCGGCGCCGGCCCGGCCGGCCCAGGTCTCGAGCTGCTCGGCTGCGGCGGCGCGGAAGGTGTCGCCGGCCGCCATGATCACCGAGCGCCCCTCCGCCACCTGCAGCTTGCCGACCTTGCCGATGGACGTGGTCTTGCCGACGCCGTTGACGCCGACGAAGAGCCACACGTTGGGCCCGCCCGGCTCGTGGGTGAGGGTGCGGTCGCCCTTCTCCAGCTCGGCCGTGAGCTGGGCCTTCAGGGCGTCGACCAGGGCCTGGGGCTCGGTGATGCCCTCGGCCTTGACCGTGGTGCGCAGGTCGTCGAGGAGCCGGGTGGTGAGCCCGACGCCGACGTCGGCCCGGATGAGCGCCTCCTCGAGCTCCTCCCACGTCTCCTCGGTGATGTCCGAGCGGGACAGGAGCGACCCGAGGTAGCCGGAGAAGGTGGAGCGGGCCTTGGTGAGGCGGTCCCGGAACGTCGGCTTGACGACCGGGGCGGGGCTGCCGGGGCCGGAGGCCTCGGCGACGGCAGCGGCCTCCTCGGTGGTGCCCTCGACGCCCGGTGCGGGCGCGTGGCCGTGGGACAGCTCCTGGTCGAGCAGGGAGTCCGAACCGGTCGAGGAGCGCATCTCCGCCGGCGCCCCGCCGAACGCGGACGGGCCCGACGGGCCGGCAGGGGGGTCGATGCCGGGGGCGCCACCGTCCCGGCGGTTGACGGCGACGACGGCGATGCCACCGACCAGGACGACGATGGCAGCGATGAGCAGGAGGATCTCCATGGGCGAGCGAGCCTACCGCCGGGCCGCCTCTAGCCTCTGAGGGGTGCAGAGCGACTCCCACGCCCATCCCGCCGCCGAGCTCCAGGCCGTCACCCAGGCCGTCAAGCGGGTCATCGTGGGCCAGGACCGGGTCCTCGAGCGCCTGCTCGTGGGCCTGCTGGCCCGGGGCCACCTCCTGCTCGAGGGCGTGCCCGGCCTGGCCAAGACGCTCGCCATGGAGACGCTGGCC
>JAKFET010000183.1:0-25817 GCA_036675575.1 Acidimicrobiaceae bacterium | reverse complement strand
CGTTGACCGTGATGAGCACCTGGTCGATCTGGGCCTGCTGGGAGTCGAGGAACTCCTGGCGGTCCTCGATGTCGGCCTGCGGGAACTCGGCGATGGCGGCCTCGACGGCGGCGCGAGCCACCTCGGGGTCGGCGCCGTCGACGGCCTTGGCCATCACCACGCCGTCGATGCGGTCGGTGAAGTTGGCGTCCCACGCCTCCGTGGAGATGACGTAGTTGCCGGCGAACGTCGCATCGGCGTGGATGCCGACGACGGTGAACGCCTGCTCGCCGGTGGCGGCGAAGCCGACACCGACCTGGTCGCCGACCGCGAGGCCGAGGTCGCCGGCCGGGTCCTCGTGCACGAAGATCCCGTCGGGGCCGAGGTCGGCGAGCGTGCCGCCGTCCCGCACGCCGATGTCGACCAGCTCGCCGCCGTCGGGCCCCACGGCCACGAGGTCGCGGGTCTTGCCCTCGAACTGGAACTGGCCGAACCGGATGCCGGACACGGCTTCGATCTCCGGCGCCGCCTCCAGGCCCTCGGCGAGCTGGGGCGAGAACCCGGCGAACGAGCTCTCGCTGATGACGAAGTCTGCGGCCACCGACTGGTCGATCTTGTCGGCGAAGGTCTCCTTCACCGACGTGCCGACGACCGACGCCATGGTGACCAGCGCCAGCCCGATGACCAGCGCCGACGCGGTGGACGCGGTGCGGTACGGGTTGCGGGTGGCGTTCTCCCGAGCGAGCACGCCGGGCTCGCCGAAGAACCGGGCGACCGGGGCACCGAGCACCCTGGCCACCGGTCCGGCGAACAGCGGGCTCAGGTTGGCGATCCCGAGGAACACGAGGATGGCGCCGACGCCGAGCGACGCGAGGGTGGCCACGGTGCCGTCGGACACGGTGAGGCCGAGCAGCACGAGCAGCGCGCCGAGGCCGGTCATGACGGCGCCGACGGCCAGGCGCAGGCGGCGGGACCGCTCGGTGGCCTGGAGCCCGTCGCGCATCGCGGCCACGGGCGACACCCGGGCTGCGGCGCGGGCCGGGATCACCGACGCGGCGAGCGTGACCCCGATGCCGACCACGAGCGCGGCCACGATCGTGGCCGGTTCGAGCACGAGCGAGTCGGCCGGGAGCCCGAAGCCGCCGGCGTTGAGCAGGCCCCGCAGGCCCATGGCCGTGAGCATGCCGGTGCCGATGCCGACGACGCTGGCGACGGTGCCGACGAGCAGCGCCTCCAGCACGACGGTGCGCCGGATCTGGGCGGCGCTGGCTCCCACGGCCCGAAGCAGGGCGAGCTCGCGGATGCGCTGGCCGAGGATGATCGAGAACGTGTTGTAGATGTAGAAGCACGACACGAACAGGGCGACGCCGGCGAAGCCGAGCAGGACGTTGCCGAAGATGTCGACGAACTCGCCGACCTCGTCGGCGCTCTCGTCGGCCACGGACTCGCCCGTGACCACCTCGACGCCGCCGGGCACCACCTCGGCGACCGCGGCCTGGACCGCAGCGGCGTCGGCCCCGTCGGCCAGCCCCACGTAGATCTCCTCGACCTCGCCCTCCCGGTCGAAGACGCGCTGGGCCTCCTCGACGCTGAACATGGTGAGCCGCGCCCCCACGAGGGAGTTGCTCTCGCCGAAGGTGGCGGTGCCCACGAGCGTGAACGTCTCCCGCCCGGTGGGGAGCAGGACGTCGACGTCGTCGCCGATGGCGAAGTCGAACTCCTCGAACGTGCCCTGGTCGATGGCGATCTCGCCGGCCTCGTCGGGCTTCGCGCCCTCGGCCAGGGTCACGGGGTAGAGGCGGTCCTCCTGGCCCCACGCCTGGCCGAGCAGCGGCGCGCCCGTGGTCGTGACCGGTTCGCCGTCGGGCGCGACGGGTTGCGCGGTGCCGCCGATCCCGCCCTCGGCGACCTCGACGCCCTCGACCTCGGCGACGGTGTCGATGAGGGTCTCGGGCATCGGCTCCCGGCTGCCGGAGAAGCTCTGGTCTGCGAAGGCGGACTCCGACCGGATCACCAGGTCGGTGCCGTCGGTGATCTCGCTGAACAGGGTGTCGAAGCTGCGTCGGACCGTGTCGGTGACGACGAGGCTCCCGACGACGAAGCTGACGCCGAGGACGACGGCGAAGCTGGTCATCAGGAACCGGATCTTGTGCGCCAGGAGCTGGCGGATGCTGAGGCGGAGCATCTCAGCGCACCCCCGCCAGGTCCTCGCCGAAGCGCTTCATCCGGTCGAGCACGCGATCTGCGGTGGGGTCGGCCATCTCGTCCACCACGCGGCCGTCGGCCAGGAACACCACGCGGTTGGCATAGGATGCGGCGGCGGGGTCGTGGGTGACCATGACGATGGTCTGGCCCATCTCCCGGGTCGCGTTGCGCATGAACGAGAGGATCTCCGCCGACGTGGAGGAGTCGAGGTTGCCGGTCGGCTCGTCGGCGAAGACGATCGCCGGGTCCGATGCCAGGGCGCGCGCCACGGCGACGCGCTGCTGCTGGCCGCCGGAGAGCTCGGAGGGCCGGTGGTCGAGCCGGTCGCCGAGGCCGACTGCGGCGACGACCGCGGCGAGGCGGGCCTCGTCGGGTGAGCGGCCCGCCAGGCGGGTGGGCAGGACGATGTTCTCGTGCGCGGTCAGCGTCGGGATGAGGTTGAACGCCTGGAAGACGAAGCCGATGCGGTCCCGGCGCAGCTCGGTGAGCTGCTTCTCCGAGAGCGTCGAGAGGTCGGTGCCGGCGACGTGTGCCTGGCCCGAGGTGAGGGTGTCGAGCCCGGCGAGGCAGTGCATGAGCGTGGACTTGCCCGAGCCCGACGGGCCCATGATGGCCGTGAAGCGCCCGGCCTCGAGCTCGATGTCCACGTGGTCCAGGGCCGTGACCTCGGTGCTGCCCGACCCGTAGACCTTGACGGCGTCGACGGTGCGGGCGGCGATGCCCGCGTCTGCTGCGTTGTGCTGATCCATGGATCGGACGGTACGGACGGTCCGGTCCGCCGTCGTCCGGCCCGGGGCTGATCGGCGGTCATCCTCCGGGTGGAGACCGCCGTCACGTCCCGGGAGCGACCACCCCGGTCTCGTAGGCGAGCACCACGGCCTGCACCCGGTCGCGGACGTCGAGCTTCATGAGCACCCGACCCACGTGGGTCTTCACCGTGGCCTCGCCCAGGAAGAGCTGCTCGGCGATCTCGGCGTTGGACAGGCCCCGCGCCATGTGCACCAGGACCTCGAGCTCGCGCTCGGTGAGGCGGCGGATGCGGTCGTCGTGGCCAGGCGTGGGCGTGGGGCGACCGCGCCCGAACTCCTCGATGAGCCGGCGGGTGACGCTCGGTGCCAGGAGCGCGTCGCCGGAGCCGACCACCCGCACGGCCTGCACGAGGTCGTCGGGGGGAGCGTCCTTCAGCAGGAAGCCGCTGGCGCCGGCCCGGAGGGCGTCGAAGACGTACTCGTCGAGGTCGAACGTGGTGAGCACCAGGACCCGGGTGTCGAGACCGGACCGGCGGATCCGCCGGGTCGCCTCGATCCCGTCGACGCGGGGCATGCGAACGTCCATGAGCGCCACGTCGGCGCGGGCGCTGCGGCACAGCTCGACGGCCTCGTCGCCGTCGCCCGCCGCGCCCACCACGTCGATGTCGTCCTCGACGTCGAGGATCATGCGGAAGCCGGTGCGCACCAGCTCCTGGTCGTCGATGACGACGACGCGGATGGTGCTCATGCGACGGCGGTGCGGGCCGCGGGGATCGTGGCACGCACCTGGTACCCGCCGCCGGGACGGGGCCCGACGGCGAGCGTGCCGCCGAAGAGCTCGACCCGCTCGCGCATGCCGATCAGGCCCTGTCCGGCCGAGGGCACGTCGGGCCGGGCGCCGCGCCCGTCGTCGGCGACGAGGAGGTGCACGCCGTCGTCGTAGCGGACGACCACCTCCGCGCGCGCCGGCCCGGCGTGCTTCATCACGTTGGTCAAGGCCTCCTGCACGATCCGGTACGCGGTGAGGCCGACGCCCGCGGACAGCTCGGGTGGCTCGCCCTCGACGGTGAGCTCGACGTCCAGGCCGGCGTCGCGCCACTGGGCGACGAGGGCGTGGAGGTCGTCCGCCGTGGGCTGCGGGCCGACGTGGGCCTCGGCGCCGTCGTGGCGCAGCACGCCGAGCAGGCGCCGCAGCTCGTCGAGCGCGTTGCGACCGGTCGACTCGATGACGGCGAGCGCCTCGGCGGCCTGGTCGGGGCTCCGGTCGAGCACCCGACGTCCGGCGCCGGCCTGGACGACCATGACCGAGACGCTGTGGGCGACGACGTCGTGCAGCTCCCGGGCGATCCGGACGCGCTCGTCCTGCACGGCCCGCTCGGCGGCGACCTGCTGCTCCCGCTCGGCCCGCTCGGCCCGGGCCTCGACCTCGGCCAGGTAGGCGCCGCGGTTGCGCACGCTGTCGCCGATGGTCCACGCCGTGGCGAAGATGATGGCGTTGCCGACCACGGCGACCGCGGGCAGGTCCTCGTCCTCCACGACGACCCCGAGGATCATGACCCCCACGAGGACGGCGCCGACGCACAGGCCGACCTGCAGGCTGCGGGGCCGGTCGACGTGGGCGGCGAGCGAGTAGGTCATCAGCAGCACGGCCATCGTGACGCCGGCGTCCACGTAGTCGAGGACCCAGTACGGCACGATCCCGGCCGCCACGATCCATGTGATGGCCTCGGGGTGGCGGCGCCGGAAGGCCACTGCGACCCAGATGGCGACGGTGAGCGCGACGCCGAACGCGTCGGCGTCGCGGTTCGACGACGAGACCTGGTCGGCGTCGATGGTGAGCAGCCCGACCACGCTCACGGTCCCGAGGACCGCAGCGAGCAGCGCGTCCCACACCTGCGGGCGGTCACGCAGCCACTGGACGGGATGTCGCGGCACGATCGAACGGTACCGGTGGGCGCGCGCTCCGGCGTCCGCCCTGGGGATGAGGCCCGCTCCCCCCGGAGGAGGACCCTACGAGGCCGCCACCAGCGGGTTGTGGGCCGCCTCGATGCCTTCCTGCGCGCTCGGCGGATCGGGCGGGGTGCCGTCGCCGAAGGGGGAGCCGCCGAGCGCCTCGCGCCCGTGGTCGGTGAGCCAGCCGGAGAGGTCCGGGCCGAGCGGCACGATGCCGGTGGGGTTCACGTCGGTGTGGACCACGTAGTAGTGGCGCTTGATGTGGTCGAAGTCAATCGTGTCGCCGAAGCCCGGTGTCTGGAACAGGTCCCGGGCGTAGGCCCACAGCACCGGCATCTCGGTGAGCTTGCTGCGGTTGCACTTGAAGTGCGTCTGGTACACGGCGTCGAACCGGGCCAGCGTCGTGAACAGGCGGACGTCGGCCTCGGTGATCGTCTCGCCCATCAGGTAGCGCCGGTCGGTCAACCGCTCGGCCAGCCAGTCGAGCCGGTCGAACAGGCGCCGGAAGGCGTCCTCGTAGCTGGCCTGGTTGCCGGCGAAGCCGCACTCGTAGACGCCGTTGTTCACGTCGCGGTAGACGAGCTCCATGACCTCGTCCATCTCGTCGCGGAGCGCCTCCGGGTAGAGGTCGGGGGCGCCCTCGCGGTGGTGCGCCCGCCACTCGGTCGACAGGTCGAGGGTGATCCGGGGGTAGTCGTTGGTGACCACGGCGCCGGTCTCGATCTCGACCATGGCCGGCACGGTGATGCCCTTGTCGTAGCCGGGGTCGCGGGCGAGGTAGGCCTCCTGCAGGCGCTCGATGCCGAGCACCGGGTCGACCCCGCCCGGGTCGAGGTCGAAGGTCCAGCTGCGCTCGTCGTGCGTGGGTCCGCACACGCCCATCGAGAGCACGTCCTCGAGGCCCAGCAGGCGGCGCACGATGATCGCCCGGTTGGCCCACGGGCACGCGCGGGCCACGACCAGCCGGTAGCGCCCGGGCTCCACGGGGAAGCCGTCGCGCCCGTCGGCCGTGATGCGGGTCGGGATGTAGGCGGTGTCGCGCTCGTAGCCGTCGGACTCGATGTAGGCCATGGCCCCAGTCCTACCCGTGCGCCCGCGCTGCCACCCGTCGCCCCCCTGGGTAGGGACGCCGCCATGCCCTCCCCCCAGGCCGAGCCCGTGGTGCTCTTCGACGTCGACGGCACCCTCACCGACACCAACTACCTGCACACGCTGGCGTGGCGGCGGGCGTTCCTGGACCGGGGCCACGACGTGGCGAGCTGGCGCATCCACCGCCTGATCGGGGCGTCGGCCACCCGGCTCATGGAGGACTGCATCGGGGCGGCCGACGACGGCGTGAAGGAGGCGTGGCGCGCCCACTTCGAGGACCTCGTCCCCGAGGTCCGGGCCTTCCCCGGGGCACGGGACCTGGTGCTGGCGGTGCAGGACCGCGGCGGGCGCGCCGTGCTGGCCACGTCGTCGCCCGAGGACCTCCTCGAGCACCACCTGCGCGCCCTCGGGTTGGAGGCATCGGACCTCGGCGGGATCACCACCGACGGCGACGTGGCGGAGGCCAAGCCGGCGCCCGACGTGTTCCTTGCGGCCCTCGCGTCGGTCGACGGCGACCCGTCCCGGGCCCTCGTCGTCGGCGACACCGGGTGGGACCTCGAGGCCGCCGCCGCAGCAGGGGTCGCGGCCATCGCCGTGCGCTCCGGCGGATGGGGCCACGACGAGCTGGTCCAGGGCGGCGCGCTCGAGGTCCACGACGACGTCGCGGCCCTGTGCCGCGACCTCGACACGTCGGCGCTCGGCGATCTGCTGCGGACCTGACCGGCTGCGGCCGGCGGGCGCAGAGCACCGCGATGCGCCGTCCGCCCCCGATTGGCAGGATGTGCGCGCACGCACGTACGCCGCTGACAGGGGGACCCGCGATGTCGACCATCGCAAGCACAGCTGACGTCATCCGCACGCACGCGAAGGAACGAGGCGACAAGGTCGCGATCGTCCAGGACGAGCACCGCCAGACGTGGGCCGAGCTCGATGCACGCTCGAACCGCGTGGCCAACGCGCTCGCTGCGGCGGGCGTCGGTCCGGAGGACCGCGTCGCGTTCATCGACAAGAACGGCTACGAGTACTTCGAGGTGCTCTTCGGCGCCGCCAAGCTCAACGCCGTCACCGTGAACGTGAACTGGCGCCTGGCCCCGCCCGAGGTCGCCTGGATCGTCAACAACGCCGACGCCAAGGTCTTCTTCTTCGGCAAGGAGTTCGCCGACACGGTCGAGCAGATCAAGGGCGATGTGGGCACCGTCGGCACGTTCGTGTGCCTCGACGGCGACGACCGCTTCGAGTCCTACGAGTCCTGGCTCAGCGACGACACGTCCGACCCGGGCGTGCAGCCCGGCGGCAGCGACGTGGCGTTCCAGCTCTACTCGTCCGGCACCACCGGCCTGCCCAAGGGCGTGATGCTGAGCAACGACAACCTGTTCGCGCTGCTGCCCGACGCCAGCGAGCAGTGGGGCTTCAGCCAGGACATGGTGTCGATGGTCGCCATGCCGCTGTTCCACATCGGCGGCTCGGGCTGGGCCATGGCCGGCATGTTCAACGGCGGGACGTCGGTGATCGTGCGCGAGATCGACCCGGCGGCGCTCATCGACATCATCGGCAAGGAGCGCATCACGCACGCGTTCCTGGTCCCGGCGGTGTTCCAGTTCATGCTGATGATGCCCAACGTGCACGACGGCGACTACTCGAGCCTCGAGATGCTCGTGTACGGCGCCTCGCCCATCACCGAGGAGGTGCTGGCCGCGTCGGTGAAGACCTTCGGCTGCAAGTTCGCCCAGGCGTACGGCCTCACCGAGACGACCGGCGCCATCGTCACCCTCCCGCCCGAGGACCACGACGTGGACGGTCCCAACCGGCACCGCCTCCGCTCGGCCGGCAAGCCGAACGGCAACGTCGAGATGAAGATCGTCGACCCCGACACCTTCGAGGAGGTGCCCGCCGGCGAGGTCGGCGAGATCATCACCCGGTCCGACCAGAACATGGTCGGCTACTGGAAGAACGAGGAGGGCACCCAGGCCGCCTACGTCGACGGGGACTGGTTCCGCACCGGCGACATCGGGTACTTCGACGACGACGGCTACCTCTACATCCACGACCGGGTGAAGGACATGATCGTGTCCGGCGGCGAGAACGTGTACCCGGCCGAGGTCGAGAACGCCCTCATGAAGCACCCCGGCATCGCCGACGTCGCCGTCATCGGCGTCCCCGACGAGAAGTGGGGCGAGGTCGGCAAGGCCATGGTGGTCACGGCCGCCGACCAGGACCCGTCCGAGGACGAGATCCTCGCCTTCGCCCGGGAGCACCTCGCCGGGTTCAAGGTGCCGAAGTCGGTCGACTTCATCGCCGAGATCCCCCGCAACCCCACGGGCAAGATGCTGAAGAAGGACCTGCGCGCCCCGTTCTGGGAGGGCCGCGAGCGCAACGTGAACTGAGCGGCCACCACGCCGCACGCGCAACGGCCCGGGGCGGGAGCCCCGGGCCGTGTCGCGCTCGGCGTCAGCCGGGGTCAGCCGATCTCGGGGATCGGCATCTCCTGGTTGGCGAGGATCGCCTTCTGGGCTCGCACGTTGGTGCGCCGCTTCCAGAACTTCTGCTTCCAGTGCCGGTACTCCCGTCGAGGTCGTCCGCTGGAACCGCTGGGCTCGCCGCGCTCGGGGTCGATCCCCGTGTGCACCGGGCGAGGGGCCACGATCTCCTCACCGAGCTCGAGGTCGGCGTGGGCGAGCAGCTCGTGGGTCCGGTGTCGGGCCTTGCGGTTGGCCGCCTTGCGCTCCTCCTTCGGGGGAGCCGGGTGCGCTGCACCCGGGGCGGTCTCCTTGTGCGAACGGTGACGGTTGGACATGGCACTCCTCGTCAGTTCGGGGCACCGCCAGCCAGCGGTGCCGGTACTGGACCGTACGAGACGCATGTTACAGATGGATGACGGAACCCGGTTTCCTGACCTTGGACCCTCCGGTACCGTGCCGCCGTGCTCGACCTGCGCCGCATCCGGTCCGATCCCGACGCCGTGCGCGCCGGGCTGTCCCGGCGGGGCGCAGACCTGTCGCTCCTCGACCGGGTCCTGGAGCTCGACGAGCGGGCGCGCGCCGCCGGCGCCGAGGTCGACGAGCTGCGCAACCAGGTCAAGATCGTGTCCAAGGAGATCGGCGAGCTGTTCAAGGCCGGCCAGCGCGAGGAGGCCGAGTCGCGCAAGGCGGAGTCCAAGCGCCTCGGCGACCGCGAGAAGGAGCTGGCGGCCGCCTCGGAGCAGCTGCAGGCCGACATCCGGGACGCCCTGCTGCGCATCCCCAACCTGCCGAGCGACGACGCGCCCGACGGTGCCAGCGAGGCCGACAACGTGGTGGTCCGCACGCACGGCCCCGGCCCGGACACCTTCGCCGAGCACCAGCGGGTGCCGCACTGGGACATCGGCACCGAGCTCGGCATCATCGACGGCGAGCGGGCGGTGAAGATCAGCGGGTCGATGTTCACCATGTACCGCGGCTGGGGCGCGCGGCTGCTGCGGGCGATGATCGGCCACAGCCTCGACGCCGCGGCCGACCCGGCCAACGGCGCCGTCTGGGAGGAGATCCGCCCTCCCACGCTGGTGAAGACCGACACGATGGTCGGCACCGGCCACCTGCCCAAGTTCGAGGACGAGGCGTACCACGTCGAGCGGGACGACCTGTGGACGATCCCCACGGCCGAGGTCCCGCTCACGTCGATGGCTGCCGACGAGGTCCTCGACCACGCCGACCTGCCCATGCGCTTCACCGCCTACACCTCGTGCTTCCGCCGCGAGGCCGGGGCGGCCGGACGCGACACGCGGGGTCTGCTGCGCAGCCACGAGTTCGACAAGGTCGAGCTCATGGGGTACGCCGACGGGGCCGAGCAGGCCATCGCCCTGCAGGAGGAGATCCTCGCCCGCAGCGAGCAGATCCTCCAGGACCTCGGCCTGACCTACCGGATCCTCGACCTGTGCACGGGCGACCTCGGCGGGTCCGCCGCCCGGACGTGGGACATCGAGGCCTACGCCCCGGGCGTGGGGGAGTGGCTCGAGGTGTCCTCGGTCAGCTGGTTCGCGGACTACCAGGCCCGGCGGGCCAACGTGCGCTGGAAGAAGGCGGGGGAGAAGGGCACCCAGGTCTGCCACACGGTGAACGGCTCGGCGATGGGGTGGCCCCGCACCGTCGCGGCGGTGCTCGAGACCCACCGCCAGCCCGACGGCACGGTCGCCATCCCCGAGGTGCTGCGTCCCCGCCTCGGCGGCGCCACGCACATCCCCCTGCCCGGGAGCGGGTAGGGGTCGTCGCCATGCACAGCTTGCTCGGGGTCTCGATGCCCTTCGAGGACCCCGCGCTGGTGCTGGTCACCGTCTTCGCGGTGGTCCTGTTCGCCCCGGTGCTCGCCACGCTGCTGCGCCTGCCGCCGATCATCGGCCTGATCGCCGGCGGCATCCTCGTCGGCCCCAACGGCCTCGAGCTGGTCGAGCGGGTGGGGACCATCGAGCTGCTCGGCGGGGCGGGGCTGCTGTTCCTCATGTTCCAGGCCGGCATCGAGCTCGACCTGGACGACTTCGCCGAGCACCGGCGGGGCGCGCTCATCTTCGGGATCGCCACCTTCCTGCTGCCCATGGCGTTCGGCACGGCGATCCACCTGCTGCTCGGGTTCGACGCGATGGCGGCCGTGCTGCTGGCGTCGTGCTGGGCCTCGCACACGCTGCTCTCGTACCCGACGTTCCAGCGGCTCGGCGTCGTCATGAACCGGGCGGTCGCCACCGCGGTCGGCGCCACGATCATCACCGACGTCGCCGCCCTGATGGTGCTGGTGGTGGTCGTCGGCGCCGACGGCGGCGACCTCGACGTGGGGTTCTTCGCCGAGCTGCTCCCGTCCCTCGTCGCCGCCGTCGCCTTCATCCTCTTCGTGGTGCCACGCATCGCGCAGTGGTTCTTCAAGCGGGCCGGGCGAGACCGGGTCAGCCGGTTCCTCTTCATCTGCCTGGCCCTCTACGGCTCGGCAGCCATCGCCGAGGTCGCCGGCACCGAGGCGATCATCGGGGCCTTCCTCGCCGGGCTGGCGCTCAACCGGCTCATCCCCCACGGGGGGCTGCTCATGGAGCGCATCGACTTCTTCGGCGGCACCTTCCTCGTGCCGATCTTCCTGATCTCGGTCGGCATGCTGGTCGACCTCGGTGCGCTCGCCGACACCGAGACGCTCGGGTGGGCGGCCGGCTTCTGCGCCGCGGTCATCGGCGCCAAGCTCGCCGCTGCAGCCGTGGCCGGCAAGGTGCTCGGGTTCGGTGGCGCCGAGATCGGGTCGATGTTCTCGCTGTCCGTGGCCCAGGCCGCCGCCACGCTGGCCGCGGTGTTCGTCGGGCTCGAGGCCGGCATCATCGACGACCGGGCCGTCAACGCGGTGGTCGTCGTGATCCTCGTGACCAGCCTGCTGTCGTCGCTCGGCGCGGCTCGGTGGGGCGCCCAGCTCCCGGTCCCGCCGATGAAGGCGCTGACGCTCGGTCAGCGGGTCCTCGTCGGCCTGCCCGAGCAGGGAGACCCCTCGGCGATCATCGACCTCGCCTCCCGCCTGGCCGCGCCGGAGAGCGGGTCGGTGCTGCCCGCCCGCATCCTCGACCTCGAGTCCCAGCCGGCCGACGTGCAGGACAAGCGCACCACCATGGTGGAGACCCTCGAGCCCCGGATCCTGGGTTCGGGCGCGGAGGTGACCCCGATCATCCGCCTCGACCTCACCCCGAACGCCGGACTCCTGCACGCCACGATCGAGCAGCAGGCGACCTGCCTGGTCCTCGGCTGGCGGGGCTACACGGCTCGTCGCGACGCCGTCCTCGGCGAGAAGCTGGACGCCCTGCTCGCGCTGTCCCCGGTGCCCGTGATGGTCCACCGCGAGGGTGCGGGCTCCGAGATCCGCCGGGTGGTGCTGGCCGTCGACGCAGCCGACCTCAGCCCGTCCGGTCGTCGCACGCTGGACATCACGCTGCTCGTCTCGGCCCGGCTCGCCGCGTCGTACAAGGTCGACTGGACCGTGGTGACCCCGGCCGACGACCCGATCATCGCCGAGGTGCAGGAGCTCGACCTGACGCCGGAGATCACCGTCGACACCCGACCCCTCCACGTCGCCGTCGGCGACCTCGTGGGCCCGTCGGACCTGCTCGTGCTCGGCATCCCCCGGGTGCTCGACGGCCTCGGCGCCGGCGTGGCCCGGGTGTCCCGAGCGGTCCCGGGCTGTCGCATGCTGGCCGTCGCCGCCCGCTGACCGACGGATCGGAAAATCGCTGCCAGAACGCCTCGGAATCCGAGGGCTTCTCGCAGCGATTTTCCCGTGGGGGTACGTTCCGAGCGATGACCGAGCTCGGGGAGCTGCTCTGGACGCCGTCGCCCGGGCGGGCCGGCGCCACCCGGATGGCTGCGATCGCCGCCCGGCTCGGCTGCGACGGGTACGAGGCGCTCCACCGCCTCTCGGTGTCGGACCCCGAGACGTTCTGGCCGGCCGTGTGGGACGAGTGCGGCCTCGTCGGTGACCCGGGCGCGGTCGTGCTCGAACGGGGTGGGTCGATGCCCGAGGCCCGGCTGTTCCCCGATGCCACGCTGAGCGTCGTCGAGCACGTGCTGCGCCACCGGGGCCCCGAGCCCGCGATCATCGCCGAGTCCGAGACCGGCACCCGCAGCATCTCGTGGGACGACCTGGCCGTCGAGGTCGGTGCCGTGGCCGCCGCCCTGGCTGCCGACGGGGTCGGCGAGGGCGACCGGGTCGCGGCCTGGCTGCCGAACGGGATCGAGGCGGCGGTGGCCATGCTCGGCGCGGCGGCCCTCGGTGCCGTGTTCTCCTCCACCAGCCCGGACTTCGGCGCCGCCGGCGTGCTCGACCGCTTCGGCCAGATCGAGCCGGTGGTCCTGTTCGCCGTGGACGGCTACGACTACGGGGGTCGCCGCTTCGACCGTCGCGACGTCCGGGCCGAGATCGTGGCCGGGCTGCCGACGCTGCGCCGCACCGTCGTGCTCGGCGACGGCTGGGAGGCCTTCGTCGCCCCGCATCGCGGGACGCCGGCGCCGCTGGCCCGGCGCAGCTTCCACCACCCCTGGTACGTCCTGTACTCGAGCGGCACCACCGGCACGCCGAAGTGCATCGTCCACGCCACCGGTCGGGTCCTGCTCCAGCACGCGAAGGAGCACCAGCTCCACACCGACCTGTCCGCCGGCGACCGGTTGCTCTACGTCACCACCTGCGGCTGGATGATGTGGAACTGGCTGGTGTCGGCGTTGGCCTGGGGGGTCACGATCGTCGCAGTCGACGGCAACGTCGTCCACCCGTCGCCCGGCCGGCTGTGGGCGCTGGTCGACCGCCACGGCGTGGACGTCCTGGGCGTCGGCGCCAAGTACCTCGACGCGCTCGCCCACCAGGGGTACGCGCCGGCCGAGCACCACGACCTCGCCTCCCTGCGCACGCTGGCATCGACCGGGTCCCCCCTGAGCCCCGAGCGCTTCGCCTGGGTGCACCACGAGGTGAAGGCCGACGTGCACCTCGCCTCCATCAGCGGCGGCACCGACCTGTGCGGCTGCTTCGTGCTCGGCGACCCGACCTCGCCCGTGCACGCCGGCGAGATCCAGCGGCCCGGCCTCGGCATGGCGGTGGACGTGTGGTCCGAGGACGGCGTCCCCCTGGGACCGTGCCAGCGCGGCGAGCTGGTGTGCACGGCACCGTTCCCGAGCCAGCCACTCGGCTTCTGGGGCGACGACGACGGCAGGCTCTACCGGGCGGCCTACTACGACCGGTTCCCCGGTGCGGGCGACGGCTACGGGGTCTGGCACCACGGGGACTTCGCCAGCTGGACCGAGCACGGGGGCGTCGTGATCCACGGTCGCAGCGACACCACGCTCAACCCGGGAGGCATCCGCATCGGCACCGCCGAGATCTACCGGGCCGTCGAGGACCTCCCCGGCATCGCCGAGTCGCTCGTCTTCGGGGAGGAGGTCGCGGACGACCACGGGGGGACCGACGTGCGCATCGTGCTGCTCGTCGTCCTCGACGAAGGGGTGGAGCTCGACGACGCGCTGCGCGCCCGCATCGCCGACACGGTCCGCACCAGCTGCTCGCCCCGCCACGTGCCCCGCCGCATCGTCGCCGTCGAGGACCTGCCCCGCACCCGCTCGGGGAAGCTGGTCGAGCTGGCCGTGGCCGACGCCGTCAACGGCCGCGAGGTCCGCAACACCGAGGCCCTCGCCGACCCCGACGTGCTGTGGGCCGTGCGCGACGCCGTCGCCGGCGGCTGACGCTCCCGGGGCGCGGCGAGGCTCCCGGCCGCATGGGAGCGGGGGCCGGGAGCCTTCGGAGGACGCAGGACGGGCAGCCCGATGCCTCCGCGGAGGTGATCACGACCTGGGGTCGGAACGCCTGCTGGCCGCGAACGTGGTGGTTCGCTGGGGGCCTCCGTGCCCCGACCGGGCGCCGGTCAGAACCGACGATGGGCGCCCGGTCGGCCCGGGTAGACAGGGCCGGTGGATCCCGAGCTGCTCGCCCGCCGCCGACGTGAGTACGAGGCCCACGGCTTCGACGTGGCCGACGCCGATCCGGATCCGCTCGTGCAGTTCGGGCGCTGGTTCGACGCCGTCGACGAGCCGATGGACGAGCCCCACGCCATGGTGCTGTCCACGGTGCGGCCGGACGGGACGCCGTCGCTGCGCACCGTGCTGCTGCGCGGTGCGGACGATCGGGGACTGACCTTCTTCACCAACTACGAGAGCGCCAAGGCCGACGACATCGAGGCCCAGCCCGTGGTGGAGTGCCTCTTCCTGTGGCTGCCCGTCCACCGCCAGGTGCGGGTGCGGGGTCGGGCCGAGAAGGTCTCGGTCGAGGAGTCCGACGCCTACTTCGCCAGCCGGCCGCGGGGGTCCCAGCTCGGGGCGTGGGCGTCGCCGCAGTCCGAGGTCGTGTCTGGGCGCGACGAGCTCGACCGCTACCTCGCCGCCGCCGAGGAGCGCTTCACCGGCGACGTGCCGCGGCCGCCGCACTGGGGCGGGTACCGCATCGTGCCCGAGGCGTGGGAGTTCTGGCAGGGCCGCCCCAGCCGCCTCCACGACCGGGTGCGCTACCGGCGCGAGGGCGGGTCCTGGGTGCGGGAGCGCCTCGCCCCCTGATCCCGGGTACCCGACCGTCAGGCGTCGGCTGGCGACCCGTGCCTCGTCGAGAACGACTCGATCGCGTCGACCAGGCCGTCGACCAGGCGCTCGGTGTGGGGCGTCGGGAAGCCCCCGTCCCAGCCGGTCCAGAACGGGCCGTTGCCGCGGACGCGAGGCGGCAGCTCGACCTGGACCCCCTGGGCCGGGGGGAGGTTGACCGGGTTGGCCGGGTGCACGCCCCGCAACTCGGGCGGGATCTGGTCGAGGTCGTCGATGACCTCGTAGGAGGGCAGCGTGCGGCGCAGCGAGCCGGCGACGACCCGGGCCAGCTCGCGGTTGCGCCCGCCGAGCAGGACCGTGCGGAACATGGACCGCCGGCCGTAGCCGTGCAGGGTGACGACGGCCTCGACGTGGTCGACGAAGGCGGCCAGCCGGTCGGACTCCTCGGGGCGGAACCGCTTGGACGGCAGGTGGTGGCGCATCCCGTCGGGCTGGCGCACGGCGTACAGCGAGGCGCCGGTGCGTGCGGCGACGAGGTCGGCGATGCGGTCGGTGCCGACCTCGAGGTCGCCCCCGTGGTACGCCATCACCCCGACCCGGGAGCCGAGGGCGAGGTCCTCGACGACGCCGTCGGCGGCGAGCAGGGAGCGGAGGTCGTTCAGGGCTCTCGCCGCAGGCTGGTGACGAGCACGGAGATCGACACCATCGCAGCGATGGCGCCGAGCAGGTAGATGCCCATCCGGGTGGCGCCCACGTCGGACACGAACTGCGTGGCGTCGGACGACCAGCGCTCGACCCGATCGACCGGGCCGGCACCGGCGCCCGGATCGCTGCGCACCCGCAGCGAGAACACGCCGTACCAGGCGACGTACAGGCCCATGACCACCATGAGGACGGCGGCCACCCGGTTGGCGTGGCGCATCCCGGAGCGCAGGAACCGCACGACCGAGTCGCGGGCGAGGGCGATGGCGACGGTGAGGGCGGTGATGACCAGGCCCATGCCGGCGGCGTAGGTGACCAGCACCGCGACGCCGGACACGAAGTCGGTGCGGCTGAAGGCGTTGACGATGTTGGCGATGAAGATGCCGATGGTGCAGGTGAGCGAGGCCACGGCGTAGGACACGCCGTAGAGGAACATCGAGCCCAGGCTCCCGGAGCGCCCGCCCCGGTCGAGCACCGGCACCCGGACCTTGAGCTCCTTGCCGGCCACCATGGCCACCCCGAGGATCGCCAGACCGATGCCGATCACGATCGTGGCCCACGGCGCGTACTCCTGGACCTGCGAGCTGATGGGCCGCAGCGCGATGCCCACCACGCCGAACACGACCACGAAGCCGAGCGACACGGCGAGCGCGACGGGGATGGCGCGGGCGACCGACTCTCCCCGGGACGGGACCCGGTCGCCCTCCTGGCCGAGGAAGAACGTCACGTAGGCCGGGAGCATCGCGAACCCGCAGGGGTTCACCGCCGCCACCATGCCCGAGGCGAGGGCGAGGGCGAGCGGGGCCTCGATCACCCGGCCGTCACCCCGAGCTCGGACTCGAGCAGCTCGCGCAGCTCGTCGGCGTCGAGGGCGCCCGAGTGCACCGACACGACGGCGCCGGTCCCGTCGATGAACATCGTCGCCGGCATCTGGGTGACCTCGGCGGCGGCGGCGACGTCGCCCTTGCCGTCGCGGGCCCAGCGGTAGGTGATGCCGGTCTCGTCGACGATGCGGGTGGCGTCGGCGGTGCGGTCCTGCACGGCGAGGCCGATGAACTCGACCTGGCCTGCGACCTGCTGGGACACGTCTTCGAAGTCGGGCATCTCGGCGATGCAGGGCGGGCACCACGACGCGAAGAAGTTGACCACCGTCGGGCCCTGCAGGGTCTCGGCCAGGGACTCCTCGCGCCCGTCCGGCCACGTGACCGGGATGCCCAGCGGATCACCCGACGCAGCCTCGTCGGCGGGCGTGAGCCCGAGGGTGCCGTCGGTGGTGGGCCCGGCGGAGACGTCGCCGTCGTCGCCACCGACGGTCACGATGACGAGCAGCGCGGCGAGGGCGGCGAGGACCGTGGCGGCCACCACGGCCTGCCACGGGAGGCGGGAGCGGGAGAGCGGGGTCATGGCGGGCAGGACACGACGGTATCGCTGCCCTCGGCGCCGGTCCCAGCGCCCCGGGGGCCTCCGAGGTTGGGCCGCAGGCGGGCCGGAGCTCGACGAAGCGTCGCTCCGGCCCGCCGTCCCTGCGGCAAGGGGATCGACCAGTGCGCCTGGCCTAGGCGATGTTGTGAGGCGCAGCCGAGCAACTCGAAGTCGCCGAAGGCGGCACCTAGGCGGTGCGGAGCTCCACCAGCTCTCGGAGCGCCGCGGGGACCTCGACGTGGACGAACTCGTCCTCGGGGCGAGGGTTCTTGGGCGGCCGGCCGCGGCGCCGCTTGGACGCCAGGACCTTGCCGTTGCTGAAGAGCTGGCCACCCCAGACCCCGAGGGGCTCCTTGCGGGCCAGTGCGCCTTCGAGGCAGCGCTCGAGCACCGGGCAGCCGGCGCAGATGCGCTTGGCGGCGGCGATGTCGAGGAGCTCCTCGGAGAAGAACAGATGGGCCTGGGTCCCACCGTCGACCGCACACGCGGCCTCGGACCAGAACGAGGTGTCGACCTCGAGGGCCACGTCCAGGACGGTGTCCCGGGGACTGATCTCGACGAGCTGTTCGGGCTGAGCGAGCATCGCCCGCTCCCTTCTCTTGCTGGGTGGATGGTGTCGGTGGGTGGGATGGGTGGGTGAGGTGGGGGCGGGACGTGTCCCGAGAAAGCGAAAGGCCGTCGGGATGTTCCCGACGGCCTCTGCGGTCCTTGGAGCCTGACCAGCGGTCAGGTGGAGCACAGAGGCCTTCGATCGTGGAACGCCGGCACGGTCATGGAGAGGCGGGAGGTGGCGAGCCAGGAGCCGACGATGCCGTTGCCGGTGATCCCCGTGGTCGCCTTGCCGTACGCAGCCGTGCCGGTGCACACGGGTGCCGTGGCGACGACGCGGGTGGCACCGGTCTTCGGGCGCGGGGAGACGGCGAGGTCGGCGTGCTGCGGGGTGCGCAGGTCGGTCGTGTTCACCGTGTTCACCTCGATCCGTCGGGTTGCCGGGTTGGTCTCGGGCCGGACGGGGAGAGCCCCCTGCCGCAGCCGTGCCGGTCATGGCACCACGAGTGCCACGGCGCGGTCAATCGAATTATCGGAGAAGTCGCGACGTTTCCGGCAACATGCCGCCGTGGCCGCCGCCGGAACCGACGATCCCCTCGCCATCGAGCCGCCCCCGGAGGGCCGGATCACCGGCCACCGCCGGCGGGTCCAGCTCGCCGACGGGTCGCCGAAGGGGCGGCTGCGGCTCGACGCCGCCGCCCGGATGCTGCAGGACGTGAGCGACGAGGACACGACCGATGCCGGCTTCCCGCTGAGCGAACCGTGGGTCGTGCGCCGGGTCGAGATGCTGATCCGGGAGTTCCCCGTCTTCCGCCAGCACGTCGACGTGACGACCTGGTGCTCGGGCATCGGCGCCCGGTGGGCCGAGCGTCGGGTCCGGGTCGAGGTCGTCGACGGCCCGGGCCTGGTGGAGGCGGCGGCCCTCTGGGTCCACCTCGGCGCGCAGGGTCGTCCGACCCGACTGCCGGACAGCTTCGAGTCGCTCTACGCCACCGCGGCCCGGGGCCGGACGGTGCGGGCCCGGCTGCAGCACGACGCCCGGCCGCCCGCAGGGACGCCGACGTCGCCGTTCCCGCTGCGCTTCACCGACTTCGACATGATGGACCACGTCAACAACGCGGTCTCCTGGGAGCCGGTGGAGCAGGCGCTGGCCGAGCGGCCCGACCTGCGCTCGCCGCTGCGGGTCTCGGTCGAGCACCCGTCACCGATCGAGGAGGGCAGCGAGCCCCAGGTCGCGGTGGCCGACGTCGACGGAGGCTTCGACCTGTGGGTGCTGGTCGACGGCGTGGCGTGCTCGACGGCGCAGGTCCGCCGAGCCGGCTGAGCGTCGCTACTCGGCGGGCTCGGCCACCAGCTGGAAGTGCAGGTCCTCGTCGACGCGGCGGCTGACCATCTCGCCCGCCCGGCGCAGGTGCTCGAGGTGGGCGTAGGTCTCGGACTCGGCCATGGGACCCCAGGACCGCTGCTTGAAGAGGTGCTTGGAGAGCTCCACGACGCTGGCCTCGCCGAGGGCCCGGGCGGCCTCGCGCAGGGTCTCGAGGCGCTCGTGGTGGTGGTCGCGGATCTCGACGCAGCGCCCCGACAGGTCCGTGAAGGGGTGGCCGTGGGCCGGCAGGGCCAGGGTTGCGCCCTCGAGCTGGGCCATGCGGTCGAGGCTGGTGAAGAACTCGTCGAGGGGGTCGTGGCCGGCGTGCAGCCCGGAGATGTGCGGCGTGATGGTGGGCAGCACGTGGTCGCCGGTGAGCACCACGCCGTCGTCGACGGACCAGAGGCACAGGTGGTCCTCGGTGTGGCCGGGCGTGTGCACGGCCTGCCACTCGCGACCGGCGAAGGTGAGCACGTTGCCGTCGTCGACGCGGCGCGTCGGCTCCGGCGCCCGCATCCACCGCTTGCCGAAGGTCCTGCCGAGTCCGTATGCGAGGCGCCGCTTCATCGGCGGGCGGAACTGGCCGGCGCGCCACGGCATCTCGCGCTGCCAGGGCGAGGTGCCCCGCTGGTCGTCGGTCTCGCCGTCGTCGATCTCGTCGGGACCGGCGTCGTCACCCTCCTCGGGGTCGAGCCAGGTGCGGAAGGCACGGTGGGTGACGACCTCGGCGCCGACGCGGTGGCGCAGGAGTCCGGCCCCGCCGAAGTGGTCGGGGTGGCTGTGGGTCACGATGACCGTGTGGACGTCCTTGACCCCGTAGCCGGCCTGGCGCAGGCGGTCGCACAGCGCGTCCCACGAGGCCTTCCCCGGGAGCCCCGGGTCGACCACGGCAACGCCGCGGTCGTCGCAGAGGGCGTAGGTGTTGACGTGGCCGAGGCCGGGCAGCGAGATGGGCAGCTGCATGCGCAGGATGTCCGGCGCGACCTCGGTGACCTCGGTCGATGCGGGCTGGCGCTCCTGGCGCTCCACGGTCGGCGTCCCCATGGCGGGCCAACCTACTTGACCGTTCGGTCAAGTGCTCCCGCCCGCTGCCGGGTCGGCGTCCGGTGAGCGCCGTCGACGTCGGGCTCGTGGCGGTGCGCCTGGCGATCGGGTGCTGGCTGCTGTGGTCGCTCCCCCGGCTGGCGAGGTTGGGCTCGTTCGACCTGGACCGGGTCTCGGTGGTCGTGCCGGCGCGCAACGAGGCCGCCCAGCTGCCCCGCCTGCTGCGCACGCTGTTGGGCAGCCGGGCTGAGGTCGTGGTGGTCGACGACGACTCCACCGACGGCACGCCGAGCATCGCTGCGACCCACGGGGCGACGGTGGTGTCGTCGGCACCGCTGCCCGATGGGTGGGCCGGCAAGGCGTGGGCGTGCGAGGTCGGCGCGCGGGCCGCCACGCGCGAGGTGCTGGTGTTCGTGGACGCCGACGTGCGCTTCGCCGCCGGTGCGCTCGGCAGGGTGCTGTCGACCCTGGAGGCGGGCGGCGGGCTGGTGAGCGTGCAGCCCTTCCACGTGCCGGAGGGGCCGTCCGAGAAGCTGGCGGCGCTGTTCAACATCGTGGCCGTGGCGGCGACCGACGTCGCCACGCCGCTCGGGCGACGTCGGGGAGCCCGCGGTGCCTTCGGCCCCGTGCTCGCCTGCAGCCGAGCGGACCACGAGCGCATCGGCGGCCACGCCGTCGCGAAGGCCAGCGTGGTGGATGACGTGGCGGTGGCCGACGCGTTCCGGGCGCACGACCTGCCGGTGCACGTGCTGACCGGCGGTGATGACGTGTCGTTCCGGATGTACCCGCTGGGCCTGGGCCAGCTGGTCGAGGGGTTCACCAAGAACCTGGCGGCGGGCGCCGGACGGGTGCGGGCGGTCACGGCGTCGCTCGTCGTGGCCTGGCTCACCCTGCTGGTGCAGGCGGCGGTGGCGCCGCCCCGCGCGCTGCTCGGCCAGGGGAGCGTGTCCGTCGCACTGGGGCTCTACGTCGTGGTCGCCGCCCAGGTGTGGTGGATGGCGCGGCGGGTCGGTCGCTTCGGGCCGGTGACGGCGCTGGCGTTCCCACTGCTGCTCGCCCTGTTCCTCGCCGTCTTCGTGCGCTCGGTGGTGGCGACGGCGCGAGGGTCGGTCAGCTGGCGGGGGCGTCGGCTGGCGACGCGGGGCGGCCACCGTCCCTGAAGAGCGCCTCGCGGTAGTAGCGCAGCTCCTCGATGGACTCCCGGATGTCGTCGAGCGCGCGGTGCGAACCGACCTTGCTCGGGGCCCCCTTGAGCAGCTCGGGCATCCACCGCTTGGCCAGCTCCTTGATCGTGGACACGTCGACGCTGCGGTAGTGGAGGTGGTCCTCGATCTCGGGCAGGTGGCGGGCGAGGAAGCGGCGGTCGGTGCCGATGGAGTTGCCGCACAGCGGGACCGTCCGGGCGTCGGGCACGTGCTCGCGCAGGAAGGCCAGCGTCTGGGCGCCGGCGTCTGCGAGGGTGAGCTCGGAGGTGCGGATGCGCTCGAGCAGGCCGGAGTCGGTGTGCATCCGCACGACCACCGGATCCATGTGCGAGAGCTCGTCCTCGGTGGCGTGGACGATCAGGTCGGGGCCCTCGGCGACGATCTGGAGGTCGTCGTCGGTGATGATCGTGGCGATCTCCACGATCACGTGACGGTCCGGCTCGAGTCCGGTCATCTCCAGGTCCATCCAGGCCAGCATCGGGGCGACGCTACCGCCCTACCGTGGCGGGGTGGACGCCCTCACCATCCCGGTCCGCCGGCTCGATCCGGACCTTCCCCTGCCCGGCTACGCCCACCCCGGCGATGCCGGTGCCGACCTCGTCGCCCGGGAGGACGCCCTCCTGGCCGCGGCCGGGGGGCGGGCGCTGGTGCCGACCGGCATCGCCATCGCCATCCCCTCCGGGTGGGCCGGCTTCGTGCAGCCCCGGTCCGGGCTCGCTCTCCGCCACGGGGTCACGGTGCTGAACAGCCCCGGGCTCATCGACGCCGGCTACCGCGACGAGCTCAAGGTCGTGCTGGTGAACACCGACCCGACCACCGACTACCAGGTGCACCGGGGCGACCGCATCGCCCAGCTGGTGCTGCGACCGGTGGCCACGGCGTCGTTCGAGCCGGTCGAGGTGCTGCCGGACAGCCACCGTGACACCGGCGGCTTCGGCTCCAGCGGCAGGTAGGGCCTCGGGCTACTCGTCGTCGGCGGCCCGCATCGCGAAGGCGATGCGCCGGCCGTCGTCGCGGACCTCGACCTCCCCCACCGTGGCGGCCAGGATCTGCTCGGCGAGCCGCTCCGCCAGCCCGTCGTGGTCGCCGGGAGGCGCATCGATGGCGACCTCCACCCGGACGGTGCCGCGCGCGACGGCGAAGTCGATGGTGAGCGTGCCGTCGCGGTCGGCGCCGTCGAGCAGGACCTGGCACACCTCGCCGACGGCAAGGCGCAGGTCCTCGACCTCGTCGTAGGAGAAGCCCGAGCGGGTGGCGAGTCCGGCGATGGCGACGCGGGGGAGGCGGACGTACGCGAGGAGGGCCGGGATCGTCATGCGGATCGTGTCCCGGCTCGTCACCCCTTCCATCGGCTCGAATCCTCGCGCACCGCGTCGTGGACCGACCGGATCACGGTTCGGCCGTGACCTGGTCGGCGTCCTTGTCCGTGCGACGCCCCGCGTAGGTCGGGTGCCGGAGGCGGCCGTCCGTGGTCCACTCTGCGTACTCGACCTCCACGACCAGCTCGGGGCGCACCCACACCGCGTCGATCGCGTGCGGCCGGGGCGGGGGCGGGTCGAACGGGCAGGCGTCGACGACGATCCCGGCGAAGCGCTCCTCGAGCAGCGCCAGCTCGGCCTCGCCGAGGCCGCTGCCGACCCGGCCGGCGTAGCGCAGCGGCGGGCTGCCCGGCTCGTCGTGGTAGCCGACGAGCAGGCCCCCGATGCGACCGCCGCGGTTGCCCTTGCCGGGAGCCCAGCCGCCGACGACGAACTCCTGGCGCCGGCGGACCTTGACCTTCACCCACTCCCTGGTCCGCCCGCCCGGCTGGTACGTCGAGTCGACGCGCTTGGCGATGATGCCCTCGAGGTCGTTGGCCGTGGCGGCCTCGAAGAGCGCCCGCCCGTCGTGGTGGACGCCCGGCACCTGCCAGTGCGGACCGGGCTCGACCAGCTCCTCCAGCAGGCGCCGGCGCTCGGACCACGGCAGCCCGACGAGCGCACGGCCGTCGAGGGCGAGGAGGTCGAACAGGGCGAGCATGCACGGGACGGCCTCGGACCGGGCCGCCGCGGCCCGTCGGTCGCCGACGTGCATGCGCTGCTGCAGGCGACCGAACGAGGGCCGGCCCTGGTCGTCGAAGGCCACGATCTCCCCGTCGAGCACCGCCGAGCCCACCCCCAGCGCCTCGCCGAGGCCGGCGAGCTCGGGGAACGAGACGGTGGCGTCCTTGCCGTTGGCCGACTGCAGCCGCACCACCCCGTCCTCGACGCTGACGATGGCGCGCATCCCGTCCCACTTGACCTCGTAGACCCAGCCCTCGCCCTCCGGCAGCTGGCCGGCCGTGGCCTTCATCGGGAGCGGGATCTCGGGCACCGTCGGTTCCTACCCCCGAGGCGCGCGGGCGACCAGCACGCCGGCGGCCTCCAGGGAATCGACCTCGTCGTCGGTGCGGCCGAGGAGCCCGGTGAGGACGCTGCGGTTGTGCTCGCCCCGCCACGCCGGCGGCCCGGCGACGGCGGCGGTGGCATCGGAGAAGCGCCATGGCGCCTGCGGGATGGCGAAGGTGCCGCCAGAGCGGTCGTCGACCTCGACGATGCTGCCGCGCTGCACGATGTGGTCCTCGTCGACCAGCTCCGGCACCGATCGGACGACGCCGGCGGCGGTGCCGACCTCGTCGAGCAGCGCGACCAGCGCCTCGCCGGTCGGGATGGTGGCGGCGAAGTCCCGGAAGTCCTGGCGGAGCTGGGTGGCCTTGGCCCGGCGCCCGTCCCAGGACCGCATCTCGGGGTCGTCCACCATCGAGGCCCGGCCGAGGAGCCGGAGGAAGTCGGCGTAGCCGTGCCCGGCCGGGTCGCCGGCCACGCTCACCCGCTCGCCGTTGGCGACCTCCACGACCGGCGACCAGCCGCTGCCGAGCACGGCCGGATCGCCGGCCTCGGTCTCGCCGGCCAGCTGCTCCTGGGCGTGCTCGTTGACGAACAGCAGCGAGTCCACCATCGACACGTCGATGTGCTGGCCCCGGCCGGTGGACCGGCGGGCGTAGAGGGCGGCGAGGACGCCGGACAGCGCGACGAGCCCCGTGTAGACGTCGCCGTGGGAGTAGGCGTCGTTGGCCAGCACGGCGCCGCCGGCCACGACCTCCTGGTGCGTGAGCTGGCCTGCGGTGGTGCCGGCGACGGCGTGACCGATGACGGCGTAGGCGCGCCGGCGGGCCCACGGACCGGTCTGACCGAAGCCGGTGAGCGACGCGTAGACGACGCCGGGGTTCTGCGCGGCGACGGCGTCGTAGCCCACGCCCCAGCGCTCGCAGACGCCGGGGCGGAAGTTCTCGAGGACCACATCGGCTCGGCAGGCGAGGTCGAAGAGCAGGGCCCGCCCGTCGGCGTGGTCGAGGTCGACCGACACGTTCTCCTTCCCGGCGTTCTGCTGGGCGTAGTAGCCCGAGATCGGCCCGTGCCGCGGGACGGAGAAGCGGCTCAGGTCGCCCGCCGGCGGCTCCACCTTGATGACCCGCGCGCCGAGGTCGGCGAGCGCTCGCCCGCAGATGGGACCGGCCAGCACCCGGGTGAGGTCGAGCACGACCACCCCGTCGAGCAGTCCGGCCGGGCGTGCGGTGTCGGCGTCGGTCACCGGGCGGACCCTAACTTCACCCCCATGTCAGCACTCCAGGACCAGGCCGCCCTCGTCACCGGAGGCGGCAGCGGCATCGGACTCGCATGCGCCCGCGCCCTGCTGCGGGACGGCGCCTCCGTCACCATCGCCGGCCGGGGCGAGGAGCGCCTGCTCCAGGCCGTCGAGGACCTCCGCGCCGACGCGCCCGACGGCGCCCGGGTCGCCCACGCCGTGTGCGACGTGGCGGTCGAGGACCAGGTCGTGGCCGCCGTCGAGACCGCGGCATCGCTCACCGGGTCGCTGCAGCTGTGCGTGGCCGCTGCCGGGACCGGGACCCTCGGCCCGGTCGTGGCCATGTCCGCCGAGCAGTGGGACATGGTGCTCGGCGTCAACCTCACCGGTGCGTTCTTCACCCTGAAGCACGTCGCCCCGCGCATGGTCGCCGCCGGTGGCGGCTCGTTCGTCGGCATCTCCTCCATCGCTGCGCCGCTCACGCACCGGTACATGTCGGCGTACTGCGTGTCGAAGATCGGTCTGGAGGCGCTGATCAAGACGGCGGCCGACGAGCTCGGCGTGTCGAACGTTCGCTGCAACGCGGTGCGCCCCGGGCTCGTCCCGACCGAGCTGTCGTCGGCGCTGGAGGGCGATCCCGCCGTCCACGACGACTACATCGCCCAGATGCCCCTCGCCCGCACCGGCACCCCCGAGGACGTGGCCAACGCCGTGCGCTACCTGTGCGGGCCGGAGTCGGGCTGGGTCACCGGCCAAGCGCTCGGCGTCGACGGCGGCCACTCGCTGCGTCGCGGCCCCGACCTCGAGCACTGGTCGCGGGCGCTCTTCGGCGACGACGTCACCGAGGGGCGCGTGTAGTTCTCTGGCGACGGGCCGCATACCGCCTGTG
>JAKFET010000096.1:0-4325 GCA_036675575.1 Acidimicrobiaceae bacterium | reverse complement strand
GCGGCCCCGCGCCCGCCCCGAGCGGCCCGGGCAACCGCCCCGCCCGCCGTGGCGCCGCCGGCCAGGTCCGCTATACGCCCCCGCCCGCCAACACCGGTGGCCCCCGCCCCGGCGGCGGCGGTCCCGGCGGTGGCCCCGGTGGCGGTCGTCCCGGTCCCGGTGGCGGTCGCCGCCCACCGAAGCGCCGTGGTGGTCGTCGCCGTCGCAACCGCGACGAGCTGCAGCCCATCGAGGCTCCCAGCTTCACGCCGCACGACGCGCCGATCCCGGACCACGAGGTCGTCATCGAGCGCGCCTCGACGCCCCAGGACATCGGCCCGAAGCTCAACCGCACCGCGTCCGACGTCGTCCGCTTCCTCATGGAGCAGGGCGAGATGGTCACGGCCACGCAGTCCCTGTCCGACGACATGATCGAGCTGTTCGCCGCCGAGCTCGGCGCGACGATCCGCCTGGTCGACCCGGGCGAGGAGGCCGAGGTCGAGCTGCAGAAGCGCCTCGGCTACGACGAGCTGCTCGGCGACGACGAGGACGACGACTCCCCGTCGCGGCCCCCGATCGTCACGATCATGGGCCACGTCGACCACGGCAAGACCAAGCTCCTCGACCACATCCGAGAGGCCAACGTGGTCGCCGGCGAGGCGGGTGGCATCACCCAGCACATCGGCGCCTACCAGGCGGTCAAGAACGGCCAGCTCATCACCTTCATCGACACCCCCGGCCACGAGGCGTTCACCGCCATGCGTGCCCGTGGTGCGGAGGCCACCGACATCGTCGTGCTGGTCGTCGCCGCCGACGACGGCGTCATGCCCCAGACCCTCGAGGCCCTCAGCCACGCCAAGGCGGCCGACGTGCCGATCATCGTGGCCGTCAACAAGATGGACCTCGAGGCCGCCAACCCCGACCGGGTCATGCAGCAGCTGTCCGAGCAGGGCCTGATCCCCGAGGAGTGGGGCGGCGAGACGATCTTCAACAAGGTCTCGGCCGTCACCGGCGACGGCGTGGAGGAGCTCCTCGAGAGCCTCCTGCTCGTGGCCGAGGTCGAGGACTACCGCGCCGATCCCGAGGGCCGGGCCGCCGGCTCGGTGCTCGAGTCGCACCTGGACATCGGTCGGGGCCCCGTGGCCACCGTCCTGGTCCAGCGCGGCACGCTGCGCGTGGGCGACCCCATGGTCGCCGGCGCCGCCTTCGGTCGGGTCCGGGCGATCATCGACCACCTCGGCGAGCAGATCAAGGAAGCCGGGCCGTCCAAGCCGGTGCAGGTCCTCGGCCTGTCCGACGTGGCCGATGCCGGCGACCAGTTCGTCGTCGCCCCCGACGACAAGACGATGAAGGACGTCGCCTCCAAGCGCGACCACTTCCACCGCCTCGCCAACCTCGGCCGGGAGGCCACCGCCACCGGCGGCGGCGCCAAGCTCGAGGACATCTTCGCCGCCATCCAGGCCGGCGAGGTCGCCACCCTCTCCCTGGTCGTGAAGGCCGACGTGAACGGCTCGCTCGAGGCCCTCACCGACTCGCTGAAGAAGCTCGAGCGCGACGACGTCAAGATCGGCTTCGTGCACCGGGCCGTCGGCGGCATCACCGAGAACGACATCCAGCTGGCCTCGGCCTCCAACGCCACCATCATCGGCTTCAACGTGCGACCGGACCGCAAGGCCCGCGAGATGGCCGATCAAGAGGGCGTGGAGATCCGCACCTACGAGATCATCTACAAGGTGCTCGAGGACATGGAGGCGGCCATGCTCGGCATGCTCGCCCCCGAGTACGAAGAGGTCGTCACCGGCGAGGCCGAGGTCCGGGAGATCTTCTCCGTGCCCCGCATCGGCAAGATCGCCGGTTGCATGGTCCAGAACGGCGTCATCACCCGCAACTCCAAGGTCCGGTTCCTGCGGGAGGGCACCATCATCTGGAAGGGCTCGATCCAGTCGCTGCGACGCTTCAAGGACGACGCCACCGAGGTGCGCGCCGGCTTCGAGTGCGGCATCGGCCTGTCGGACTTCCAGGACCTCAAGGAAGGCGACATGATCGAGACCTTCGAGGAGCGCGAGATCGAGCGGGTGTGATCTGGAGTGGCGCAGCCCTCGAGCTGACCCTCCGCATCCCGCTCGCCGACTCCCTGAAGGCCAAGCGGTCGGTGATCCGGCCGATCCTCGACGGCGCCCACCGACGCTTCGGTGTGGCCGCCGCCGAGGTCGCCGACCAGGACGTCCACGACCGAGCCGTCCTGGTCTTCGCCACGGTGGCCTCCAGCCCCCGCCAGGTCGACGAGGTCCTCGACGCCGTGGACCGCTTCGTGTGGTCCTTCCCCGAGGTCGAGGTCGTCGACACCGGCCGCTACTGGGTCGACACGGCCTGACGGCGGAGGGTCTCAGGCCGCCCAGCCGGCGTGGCCCCGCCACGTCGAGACGACCACGAGCAGCGCCGTGACGGTCGCCGCCACGGCGCAGCTCCACCCGAGCCAGCGGCGGTCCCGGCGGACGATGCCCACGACGAGCGGACCGCTCACCAGGCCGGCACCGGTCCCGATCGCCGCCAGCAGGCCGCCGGCGCGGGTCTCCGGGTCGTTCGGCACCCCGAAGAAGCCCAGCTCGGGGAGGGTGAGGACCGCGATCAGGAAGCAGACGGAGGCTGCGGCGCAGCCGGCGATCTGGACCAGCGCCACCAGCCACCAGGGCGGGTTCCGGCGGGCGACGGGTCGGGGGTCGGTGCTCGTTGGCATGTCGCCACCGTCCGCCGGGTGCTGCCGGCGTGCCATGGGGGATGGCCCCCATCGTCGTCAGGTCGGCGGAGCGCCTCCGGGCAGGGCGGCCAGCATCGCCACGACCCGACCCTCCACCTCGTCGTGGTCGAGGCCGAGCCCACGCAGGGGTCCGTCGTCGCCCTCGAGCTCGAGCAGGGCCAGCAGCAGGTGCTCGGTGCCGATGTAGTTGTGCCCGAGACGGAGCGCCGAGCGGAAGGTGAGCTCCAGCGCCTTGCGGGCACCGACGTCGTAGGGGATGAGCGCGGGCACCGCCTCGACGGCCGCCGGCAGGGTGGGCTGGACGGCGTCGCGCACGTCGGCCTCGGTCCGGCCCTCGGCGACGAGCAGGCGGGTGGCGATGGCGGCGGGCTCGGCGAGCAATCCGAGGGCGAGGTGCCCAACCGTGATGGTGTCGTTGCTGGCGCCCCGGGCCTCCTCCTGGGCGGCGAGCACGCACCGCTTGGCCCGCTCGGTGAACCGGTCGAACCCGTTGCCGCCGTCCACCATGGCGCCAGCGTCGACCGGGCTGGACGGGACGAAGCGCTTGCGCACGGCCTGCTTCGTCACCCCCATGCTGCGCCCGATCTCCGTCCACGACGCCCCCGAGCGCCGGGCCTGGTCGACGTAGTGCCCGACCAGGTGGTCGGCGACGTCGCCGAGGTGGTCGGCAGCGGCCATGGCGTCGGTCAGCCGATCGAGCGGGTCCTCGTGCACCCGGTTGATCGCATCGATGAGGTCGTCCATGCGGATGTTCTTCGGCGCATCGCTCATGCGACAACCCTAGGTTGTCGGACCTTGAGCGTCAACCCCGAGTTGTCGATCAGCACAGCTCGACGGCCTCAGTTCGGCGACCGGACCACCGGCGGGTCGTACCACTTCCACTGCGCTCGCTCACCAGGGACGTGCTGGTAGCGGGGCGCGTCCGGGAACGGCTCGCTCGGAGGTCGAGCGAGGCTGCCGCCGGACAGCAACCGGTCACGCCTGTCGATGACCTCCAACTCGGCGGCCTCACCCCGGATCGTGATCCAGCCCCGGTGGTGCAGGCGGTGGTGGAACGGACAGACGAGCACGAGGTTCCACAGCTCCGTCGGTCCGCCGTCCTCCCAGTGCCAGATGTGGTGGGCGTGCAGGCCGGCGGTGGCCCCGCAGCCCGGGATCCGGCAGCACCCGTCCCGGCGCTCGAGGACCCGGCGGATCCGCCGGGTGACCTTGCGGCTGGCCCGGCCCGCACCGATGACCTCGCCGTCGCGCTCGAACCACGTCTCGAACGTGGCGTCGCAGCACAGGTAGCGACGCTCGGCATCGGTGAGCGCGGGCCGAGGTGCAGCTCGCCCAGCCGGGACTCGACGTCGAGGTGGAGGACGACCGTGGTGCGCTCGCCGTGGGGTCGCTCGCGGGCCGCGACGTCGAGGCCACGTTCGCACAGCCGCAGGAAGGCATCGGCGAGGGTGGGGAAGGGCGGTGGGTGCAGCTCGATGGCCCCGGCGTCCTTGGCCGCCTGCCGCGCCGCCTTCCACTCCTGGACCAGCGCGTCCTTGTGGGCGGCCAGGCCCTGGTCGGCGTAGGCGCCCTCGACGGCCGGCAGCTG